>CAZWRH010000024.1:0-13998 GCA_964636045.1 uncultured Gammaproteobacteria bacterium
ATTTCATCAAATTTTGCCCAATGAATAAGGTTTAAAAAAGACCTCATTATATTCCCATGACAAACCACAGCCACAACTTTTCCTGTGTCACTTTCACTAATTTTTAATAAAAAATCGTTTAAGCGAACCGCTCCATCTTTTGCACTTTCCATATCTGGAGAATATCTATAGTTAAATTTTTCTTCATCACTAAGTCTTGCAAAATCTGCTTTAATTTTTGCCCTAACTACTTCAACATCACTCATATAGGTTTCACCAAAATCCCTTTCTCTAATTTGAGGATCTTGAATCACTTCCATCTTTTTTAAATCAGCCAAAAATTTAGCAGTTTTATATGCTCTTAAATAATCTGAGGAATAAATTTTATCCAGATGAATATTAACAAAATCTTCTGCCAGTTTTTTTGCTTGTCTTACACCCTCTTCTGTTATATCAACTTTAGAATTAAATTTTTCTTCATAATTTCCAATATTATGGAATGACTGTGCATGACGAATTACATAAATAATTGTTTTATCCATAAAATGAATTATATAAAAACAAAAGAATTTTTTTTAATGTTATAATTTTTTATTAAAAGTATTTAAAAATATATTATATGGATAATGTCGATAGATGCCCAAAATGTTCTGCTCCACTTTCAGAAGTTACCGAAACACCAACAGGAAGAAAACTTCAAAGATGTTCAAAAGGTTTTTGGAATAAAGAAACCAGACAAAATGAAGGATGTGACTATGTTAAATGGTTAGCTGTTGAACCAAAACCACTTGATGAAAAATGTCCAAAATGTGGATCTCCTTTAGTATTACAAGTAACAAGATTTGGTAAAAAAATGAAAAAATGTTCCGCAGGAGGATGGGATAAAGAGCAAAAAAAAGCAACTGGTTGTGATTATGTTGAATGGATTAATGGAACAACAGAACCACTTGATGAAAAATGTCCAGATTGTGGTGCAGATTTGGTTTTATTTACTACAGCTAAAGGTAAGAAAATGAAAAAATGTTCTACTGCAGGTTGGGACAGAGTCAACAAAGTTGCAACAGGATGTGAATATGTTGAATGGTTAAAAAATGATTTTAATCAAGATGCATCAGAGGACGAAGTTCCTCCACCTCCTGATGAAAACATATGAGGTTAGATAAACCAAGAACTGAAGATAATACTAGCTGGAAGGATTTATTTAAATTCTATCTTTTTTTATTGGGAGATAAAAAAAAGACATATCTTTTTTATCTAATAATTGTATATATAGCAAATTTTTATGCAGTTGTTCCTTATTTTATCTTAGGAAAAATTGTTGATTTTTTTATTAAATATAAGACCGGCGAACCTCTCTTTTTATTTTTTCTTTATAGTTTTATACTTGGATCATCAAGCGCTCTCGTTGCATTTATAAGGCTTACAATAAAAAATCTTATTGGTAATCTTCGTAGTGAATTGAATTATGAGATAAAAGTAAAAGCTTTTGAAAAACTATTAGATTTTTCTCTAAATTGGCATGACAAAGAAAACTCTGGAAATAAAGTTCAAAGAATAAAGTCTGGAGTTGGATCTTTTAATAGTTTTTCTCAAGTATTAGATAATCAATTTGCCAGATCAATTAGTGCAATACTCGGAATGATTATTGTCTTTGCTTTTATAAAACCTTTATATATTGTTTTTTTTATTTTTTATTTAATTGTCTTTTTTTATATTCTTATTTATTTTAATAAACAAATAGAAGAAGAAAATTTAAGAAATTACCAATCAGTAGAAAAAGCTGGAGGAAGTTATATTGAAGGTTTAAGTAATATTTTGACTATCAAAACCCTCGGCGCTAACGAATCATTTAAAAATCATATTGCTCAAAAAGAAGAAGAAACAAAAAAGCACGAATTTATAATCAGAAAACTATATAACTATCAATGGAAGTATTTTCAAATATTTAATGGAATTAGCTATTCTCTTTTTTTAATAATGCTAGGATATGGTGTTCTTGATAAATCTATATCAACTGGCGCAATTGTTATTTTTTATGGATATTTATCAACTCTAGTTGGATCAGCAATAGAAATTTTAGGTATCTATGAAATTTTTCTTGATTCAAAGGTTGGTATGGCTCGTATGAAACCAATATTTGAAAAAGAACTTGATCTTCAAAAAGGAACATTAAATTTTCCAACAAATTGGGAAAAAATAAAAATTGAAAATGGAAATTTTAAATACCAAATTAACGATGAAAAAGTAACAGAAGAAAAAGAAAAAAACTTATATAACATTAATATTAAAATTAACAAAAATCAAAAAATAGGCATTGTTGGGAAA
The DNA here is from genome assembly GCA_964636045.1 of uncultured Gammaproteobacteria bacterium. GTDB lineage: Bacteria > Patescibacteriota > Microgenomatia > UBA1406 > HO2-37-13b > CAZWRH01. Next base: position 2,305 of record CAZWRH010000024.1, read on the forward strand.
ACAGGAAGCGGAAAATCCACTTTAGCAAAAGTATTAATGGGGCTATATAAATTAAATGATGGCAATTATCTAATTGACAATACAGATTTTAATCAAATAAAACATAGTGAGATTGTTTCAAAAATAGCTCTTGTTCTTCAAGACTCTGAAATGTTTAATTTTTCACTTAAAGATAATATTACTTTAATGAAAAATATTAGTAGCGAACTACTTCAAAAAGCAATTGAAATTGCCCAGCTTAAGGAAGTAGTTGAAAAACTACCTCAAGGACTAAATACTTTAATTGGTGAAAAAGGATATCATCTATCTGGCGGAGAAAGACAAAGAGTTGGGATAGCAAGAATAATTTGTAAAAACCCAGATATAATTATCCTTGATGAGGCAACATCATCTCTTGATAATAACACTGAAGAAAAATTACAAAATTCCTTAGAAAAAGAACTTTCAAAAAAAACATTAATTACAATAGCTCATAGAATTACAACTTTAAGAAATGTTGACATTATTTATGTTTTTGAAAATGGAAAAATAGTTGAGACAGGAAAGTATAATGATTTAATAAACAATAAAAATTCTGAATTTTATAAAATATATAAATTAGGAATGCAAAATAATAAATGATACAAATTGCAATTTTTTTATCATTTTTACCTTTTATTATTTTTATTTTTTTACTTCTTTGGAAGAAATTGTCACTAACAAAAACTTCCATTATTACTTTTTTTGTTACCTTATTTTTACTTATTTTTTATTGGAAAATTTATCCAATATCAATTTTAAATTCTTTAACAAAGGGACTACTCGTTGCAATTGATATTTATCTTATTATTTTTGGTGCATTATTTTTTCTTGAAGTTACAAAAGACTTAAAAATAATTAATAATCTATCCCATTTTTTAAAAATATATTTTAAAGATTTGCGGGTTCAGGTAATTTTTCTTGCTTGGTTTTTTTCAAATTTTATTGAAGGAACTGCAGGTTTTGGTACACCAGCTGCAATAGTTGTTCCAATATTGATTAGCCTTGGAATTTCTCCATTATCGGCTGTAATAATTTCACTGCTAGGAAATAGCACTAGTGGAATATTTGGTGCTGCAGGAACTCCAATCAGAACAGGATTTGCAGGACTTGATACAACAAATATTGCGCAGTACGGCTCTTTATTAAATTTTGTTGGAATATTAGTTCCGATTTTTATGATTTTTGTTTTATCAAAAGAACAAAAACAAATACCAAAAAATGAACAAAAAAATTTCTTTTTTAACATGATTCCTTTTGCTATTTGGTCTGGAATTGCTTTTGTTTTACCGGTTTTCTTAATAGCTCCATTTGGTCAAGAATTTGCAACAATCTTTGGATCGATAATTGGACTTTTAATTGTTTTAATAACAACAAAATTTGGCTTTTTAATTCCTAAAAAAATTTATCACTTTACTCAAATTGAGAATCTAAAAGAAAAACTACCTACTTATAAAGTAATTTTTCCATATCTAACGCTAGTCTTTTTATTAATTATCGGAAAGTTTTTCTTAGGAACTATCAATATTAATTTTGCTTGGGGATTTAAATATGTTTTTAATTTATTTAACCCAGGATTTGCATTTTTCATATCAGGAATAATAATTTCTTTTTTATGGGGTAAAAACGAATTAACAAAAACAAAAATTTTATTTGCAATAAAAAAAGCATATGAGCCATTTTTAGTAATAATCTCAATGTCATGTATTGCTCAATTAATGATTAATTCAAATAATAATTTTTCACAGATACCATCAATGCTAAATCTTATTTCAAAAATATTTGAAACTCATTATTTAGTTTTCTTCTCCCCTTTTATTGGTGCTTTTGGCGCGTTTATCACTGGATCAATAACAGTTTCTAATATTATGTTTGGAAATTTGCTTAGCGAAGCAAGTAAAAATTTAAATTTAAATACTGCTATTGTTTTGAGTGCAACTCTAGTAGGAGCTGCTGCTGGAAATATGATTGCACTTGCTGATGTTCTTGTTGCGAGCACTGTTGCAGGGATCGAAAATAAAACTCGTGAAGTTTTAAAAGGTGTTATTTGTCAATGTTTGCTTTATATATTTTTAGTAGGTGTGTTTGCATTTATCCTTTCAAAATTAATTTGATTTTTTTTCAATGAATATTTGATTAAAAAAATATAAATATAAAAGTTGCAATATTTGAGAATAATAAATTTCTTTATCTTTAATAATTTTATTTATTAATTTTTCATCTATTATTTTTTTAAAAAAAACATCAGTTGCAATAAGTTTTAATATTTTTCTATCAATCATCCAAGACAAATCAACACTTCCAGGAATTTTATTAATATTACTACTTATTTTTTTACTAAAAATTGTTTTTAGTTTTTGTTTATATAAATATTTTCTAAAATTTAGAATATTTTCAAAATAATTTTTATATTTAAAATTAAATAAAAAAGGATAATGTGTTTTTATTCCAAAATAATTAAATATTAAAAAACTTTTTTTAATAATTGTGTCTTTTTCCCAATCATTACTAATTGGTTTAACATTGGATTTGAGAAATACTTTTCTACCAAAAGGTGGCAAATTGTTTTTTTTATAATAAATGTCGCCTAAAAAACTAATAGATATTTTTCTTTTAATTTGATTTATTAATTTACCAAAAAAAGAAAGCCTAAATTTGTCAAAAAGCTGATCTGCTCCATCAGCTAATATAACACTCTTGCCTTTTTTGCTAAATATTTTTTTTGCAACAGATAACTGTACAAACATTCCTCTCTCAAAAGCGTATCCTTCAGTTATTTTTACTAATTCTTTTATGTTACCAATTACCTTACCAGGACTACAAATATTTAAATTTACATTTTTATAATTTTTTACTATTTTTTTTACAGCTTTACTCTCATCTACTTTCTTTCCTTTTACACAAAACGCATTAATTTTCAGAATTGGATTTTTATTTTTTATCTCATGTAAAATAAAATTACTATCATATCCAGAGCTTAAACACATATTAATTGTGTTTTGATTTTTAATCAAATTGTTAATATTTAGTTCAACTATATTTAAAACCTCTGAAAAGCTTAATTTTTTATTATCAAAATCACTATTAACTTCCTTAAAAACATTTTTTATTAAAGTTCTATCTGATGGAACAATCCCATTATTTGTCAAAAAAAATTTTGCTGTTTCAAAATCAAATTCTGGTTTTATTTTTTCTTTTTTTATTAAATCTGAAATCCTACTAAATCTCACTAGTTTTCTTCCTTTTTTAATAAAATAAACTGGATAATTATCTTCCATACTTTTTTTACTCTAAAAATATTACAAAATGATAAAATATCACTAATGAATAATCAAACAGTTGTTTATTTTATATCAAAAGTAAACCAATCTGAATTAAGTTTTTTTGAGAAAAAAATATTAAATGAAAGATTAAAAGGAATTTGTTTAGAAAAAATTGGAAAGAAATCTAAACTTTCTGGAGAAAGAATAAGACAAATTGAAAAACAATCTCTTATAAAATTATCTAAACCAAATAAGCAACTTGGATTATTTATAAACCGATAAAAATGGAACTTCAAAGATTTACTTTTTTTATTACTTTTGGAGTATTAATTTGTTATTTAAGTTTTTTATTTTTAAAATTTCTAATTTCAACATTGAAAATAGAAGATCAAAAATTGATTTTATTTTTAAAAATATTATTTATAATTTCTCCAATAGGTTTTGTTTCAACTAATATTTTAGCTTATTCTTTTTATTCTTCTTTTCTATCTTTTTCATATTATATTTTTAATCTTTATCCTGCAGTAGTAACTATTTTGTTTATATATTTATTATTAATTAGATTGTTAGCATTTATTCCAAAAAAAATATTTATTTTTTTATTTTTTGTAACAATATTGTTTGGAATAATAAATGTTGAAAACTTAAAAACAACTCGAATAGATTTAAAAAATAAAAATACACCTAAAGAATTAATTAATAAAAAAATTATTCATATTTCCGATGTTCATTTAGGTGTTTTATATGGAGAAAATTATTTTCAAAAAATAATTAATAAAATAAACTCAGAAAATCCAGAGATTGTTTTTATAACTGGTGATTTATTTGATGGATCAAAGGGTGATTTTAAAAATTTAGTAAAACAATTAAATTCTATAAAAGGAAAAGTATATTTTATTTCAGGAAATCATGATTTATATTTTGGAATAGATAAGGTTAATGATTATTTAAATCAAGCAAAAGTGACAAATCTTGATGATAAAATCGTTAACTATAAAAGTTTAAAAATTGCAGGTATTAGCTATCAATCTTTATTAAAAATAAAAAATCAAAATAAAATATTTTTTGAAAAGGAAAAACCAAATATTATTATTCAACACATGCCAACAAACATTGAATTACTTCAAAAGTTTGACCCAATATTAATTCTTGCTGGACATACTCATAATGGTCAGTTTTTTCCTCTAAATGTCGTAACAAATCTTATATATAAAGGACTTGATATTGGAGAGCATAAAATAAACAACACAATACTCTTTACCTCATTTGGAACTGGAACTTGGGGTCCAAAATTCAGAACCAATGGGTTTTCACAAATAACTGTTTTTAATTTAAAATAATTTATATAAAATTAACTATGCAAAAAATTAATTTAGGAATTGTATATGGAGGAAAATCAAATGAACATGAAGTATCTATTAGATCTGCCGAAAATATTATTAACGCAATAAATAAAGATAAATATAATCTTTTTCCAATTTTAATAAATAAAGAAGGGAAATGGTTTTTTGAAAATGTTGAAATAAATATTATTGATTTTGTTAAAGAAAAAAATATCAAAGTAGTTTTCCCTGTTCTACATGGAAACTATGGAGAAGATGGTTCCATTCAAGGTTTATTTAAAATGATTAATGTTTCTTTTGTAGGTCCAGATGTTCTATCATCTGCAGTTTGTATGGATAAAGAATTTACAAAAAAAATATTAAATTTTGAAAATATTAAAACTACAAAATTTATTGTTTATAAAAATTACGAAAAAAAATTAATTAATTTTGAAGAAATTACAGAAAAATTGGGATTACCTTTTTTTGTAAAACCAGCCAACTCTGGCTCATCTGTTGGTGTAGGAAAAATAACCAATGAAAAACAATTTAAAGAAAAAATTAATGAAGCATTTAAACATGATTCAAAGATTATTTTTGAAAATGAAATCATAGGAAAAGAGATTGAAATATCAGTTATTGGAAATAATAATCAACTATTTATTTCAAGTCCTGGAGAGATAATAACTACACACGAATATTATGACTATAATGCAAAATATAATGACAAAAATGGTACAAGCTTTTCTATTCCTCCAAAAGATTTATTAGAAAATAAAATTAAAGAAATAAAAGAAATTGCAAGAAAAGTTTATCAAGTACTTGATTGTCAGGGCATGGCTAGAATTGATTTTTTTATAGATAAAAACATGAATGTCATTGTTAATGAAGTAAATACCATTCCTGGGTTTACAAATATTAGTATGTACCCAAAAATGCTAATAGAATCAGGAATCTCTTATCAAGAAATAATTGATAAATTAATAACTTTAGCATTAGAAAGGTATAATGAAAAATAATTATTATGTCTAATATTTATTTTATACAAGCTTTAATTTCAGTTGTTTTGGTTTCTTTAATCTCTTTAATTGGAATAATCACAATTCCAATTAAATTAGAAAAAATAAAAAATATTCTTATTTATTTTGTAAGCTTTTCTGCAGGTGCATTATTTGGTGATGTTTTCATTCATCTTTTACCAGAAGTAATCGAAGATGGAGGTTTTAATATTCAAATAAGTTTATATATATTATTTGGAATTGTTTTTTCACTTGTTATGGAAAAAATAATTCAGTGGAGACATTGCCATATGCCAATAACCAAAAATCATGTTCATAGACTTGCTTTTATGAATCTTTTTGGAGACATTATTCATAATTTTATTGACGGACTTATTTTAGCCGGTAGTTATTTAACAAATTTTCAGGTTGGAGTATCGACTACAATAGCTATTATTCTTCACGAAATACCTCAAGAAATTGGAGATTTTGGCGTCCTTCTTCATAGTGGTTTTACAAAAAAAAGAGCAATAATTTTTAATTTTTTAGTTTCTCTTACTGCAGTTCTTGGAGTAATAGTTGGGTTTTATTTAAGTACTTTAATAAAAGGATCGGAAATATTTTTAAATTGTTTTGCAATGGGAACATTTATATATATAGCAGGATCAGATCTTATTCCCGAACTTCACAAAGAAGAAAAAACTTCAAAGGGAATTATTCAAATAGCAGCATTTATTCTTGGCATCCTAGTTATGATGTCGCTTTTACTTTTAGAGTAAGGTACAATCAAATATTGATATGGATTTTTCATTTTTAATAAAAGGAATTGTCGCTGGTTTGATTATTGCACTACCAATTGGTCCTGTTGGCGCAGTTTGTGTCCAAAGACTTCTTATTCACGGTCGAAAATCAGGAATTATCTCAGGTTTAGGAGGTGCAACAGCTGATGTATTTTTTGCATCAATTGCTATATTTAGCGCCAATTTTATTTCTAAATTTTTAATTAAAAATCAATTTATCTTTAGATATTTCACAGGATTTTTTTTAGTTTATCTTGGTGCAAAAATATTTAAAACAGTAAAAATAGATAAAAAATTAGTATTAAGAAATGAAAGTTTAGCAAGTGACTATTTATCAACTTTTTTAATCACACTTTCTAATCCTTTTTTAATATTTGTTTTTGCTAGTGTTTTTGCAAAATTTAAAATAAAACATTTATATAAATATCCTGATTTAGCTATATCTCTTATTATAGGTATTTTTATTGGCTCAATGCTCTGGTGGATAACAATGTCTTTTATAATAAAGATATTTAGAATAAAAATTAAAGATCACTGGGTTGCAAATTTAAATAAATTTTTTGGGTTAATAATAATTATTTTTGGATTTGCTTTTTTATTAGTAAAAAAATTATCTGTTATAAAATAATTATCTTAAGTGGTTTTGGTCATTCCATGTAAGAAGTTTCCATTCCTCATTCTTTTTTTCACAAACTGTAATCCCAGTATTTCTGATTTTAAAAGTATCAAACATCTTTGCATAATTATCAGGATTTAGTTCATCTTTAAAAACAAAATAGGCGATTAACATTGTGATAGTTCCGCCATGACTTACTAATAATAAATTTTTTTCTTTTCTACTTTCAATAAATTCAATTAATTTTTTTATTCTATTTTTAAAATCAAAAAAATTTTCTTCATCTGAATAATGCCAATTATTATTGTTTGCATTTGCTCTTAATAAATTTTTTATTGTATTTGTTGCAGGATCATCATAATATTTTCCTTCCATTTCTTTTGGTCTTTTTCTCTCTTGTAAAAGCTGTGTAAAAACTATTGGTTTTTTAGCTATAGTATTAATAATTTCTGCTGTTTGTTTTGCTCGCATAAAATCACTTGAAATCACAACTTCAATAGGAATTTTTTTAAAACGTCTTGCAACTGCCCTAGCCTGAATAAGTCCATATTTAGAAAGTTCTATTCCACCATGTTGATGAAGTCTTAATGCATTAAATTTGCTTTGTCCATGCCTTACTAAATAAATTTTCATACTTCTATTATATAATAGAAAAATGGAAAAATATCTTATAGAAATTAAAAAAACTTTAAATATAATTTTTGAAAACTATAAAACTAAAATCTCAAATCCTGGAGTACTACTTTCTGGTGGAATTGATTCATCAACTATTACTGCATTAGTTAATAAAAATTTTGATAAATTTACAATTTTGTCTTTTGGAACAAAAAATACAAAAGACAAAAAATTTATTGAAATAATGTGTAAGTTTTTAAATAAAGAATTTGTTTGGATAGAAATTGAAAAAAACGATTTAGAAAAAAATATAGAAAAAGTAAAAAAAATTTTGATAAAAAATAAAATTGATTCTGGAAAGATGCAAACATCTCTAGCTCTTGGATATTTTTTGATTTTTCAAAAAGCTGCAGAACTTGGAATAAAACAAATAATTACTGGACAAGGACCAGACATTATAATGGCTGGATATAATAAATATAAAAATATAAGTATTGAAAAAATAAATGAAGAAATAAAAAAAGACCTACCACTTTTAGAGATTGATGGAAAACGTGATAATGCAATGGCAAGTTTCTTTAATATTAAATTATTTAATCCATATTTAGAAAAAGAATTTGTTGATTTAGCAATAAATATTCCTGCAGAATTTAAATTAAAAAATAATATTGAAAAATTCATTTTAAGAGAATTTGCAAAAACATTAGATGTGCCAGAAGAAATCATTGCACGTCCAAAAAAAGCATTTCAATATTCAACGGGAATTCAAAATTTAGTTGAAAAAATTATCCAATAAGCTTTGGAGCTTCTGGTGAATCCGGGATATTTGCATCAAATTTTATTTTATCTACAGTTCTAAGCAATTGTCTTGTTCTAGTTGTGTTTACCTTTTCATATTGTTCAGACAAAGAAGTAATTTTTCCACCGATCTTCTCAAACTCTTCATTATAATTTTTAAATTCTTTTTCAAAGTTTTGAATATAACCAATTATTTTTGAAATATTTCCTTGAATTTGAAAATTATTATATGCTTGTTTTACTAATCTTAAAATTGCTGTAAAATTAAATGGTCCAGCAAAAACTACTTTATGTTTCATAGCCTCTTCCCAAACATTACTCATCTTTTCATAAATGTAAGAAAAAATCATTTCATTTGGAATAAATAAAATAACAAAATCAACAGTTTTATCCTCAGGATTTATATAATCACGAGTTGATACTTGTTTAATTTTTTCTTTAACATCTGTCTCGAATAATTTTGCATATTTTAATTTTGTTTCAGCATCTGGGCTTTCTGTCATTTTTTGCAAATTAGAATATGGAAATTTTGAATCAACATTTATACGAGTTTTATCAGGTAAAAAAATACAAAAATCTGGACGAGTTTTTGAGCCTTCTTGTTCTTTATTAAATTCATAATCAGTTCCTTTTACAAAACCAACCATTTTTAATAAATTATCAGCTACCTGCTCGCCGAATTGGCCTCTCATTTGATTGTTGGATAAAACTTTTTTTAAAGCTTCAGTATTTGAAGATAATTGTTCAGTAATTTTCTTATGTTCATTTAATGATTGCTCAAGGGCTTTAAAACTTCCAATTCTATTATTCTCAACATTTTCTAATCGTTTATTATTTTTCTCAAGTTCGTCAAGTGTTCTTTTAACCAAGTCTTCTATTGCGGTTTTTTTATTTAATAAATCCGTTTTTATTTCACTTTTTTCTGCCTTTAATTTATCGTTACTTAAATCGATCACTGTTTTTATTATCTCTTGATAATTGTCTTTTAATTTTGATTCGATTTTTTCACTTATTCCCTCTGCATCAAAAAGTTTTTTAAAAAAAATAAAATATAGTACAAAACCAATAATAAGACCAATTAAAATTCCAAAAAAAATTTGCATAAGAATATTATACCTAAATTTTGTTTACAGAAGTCCTCCGGATTTAAAAATATTTGGTCTCAAAAAATCATCATTTACTTCTTCGTCTTTAATTTCTTTATTTTCAATATTTTTTTCTTTAAAAGCTGAAGAAGCTTCTGTTGGTTTAACAAAAGCTTGTTTATTATTATTAAATGACCTTACTACTTGAGCACCATTTTTCATTAAAAATGCAGCCACTTCAAATGTTTTTGCTGAAACATTTGGTGCAGAAAAATTATTAGTGGTTTTTGTAATCCCATGTAATAAATTAGTTGCAATATCTGGATCTATTTCAATATTTAAGTTTGATAATATTTCTGCAATAAGTTCAGAAGTTGAAGTAACTGTTTTATCAACTATATTAGTTTTTGCAAATATAGAATTACTTGTAAATCTTCCAATATTAATAATATTTTTATTATCAAACAATTCTTTATTTTCAAAATATAAAGCACCGAGAGAATTTAGATTTTGGCAATCAATCGTAATAATATTCTCAACACTTCCACCTGAATATGAATATTTAACATCTTTAACGTCAAGTTTATTTGCTTCATCTTTAGGCTCGATAACTAAATTAAAACGATCTTCCTCAATATTATATGTAACTTTATTTACAGATCCTTCTGTGTATGGAAAAGAAATTGTTAAATTACTTCCCCCTGAAGAAATAGTTTTGGTAATTTTATCAATACCTATAAGGCCATTATCTTTAAAAGAATATGAGGAACTAATAGATACGTTTTTGCCAAGTTTAAGCAAAGCAAAATATAAAGATAAACCTGCGGCTACCGAATCTATTCCAGGATTTGCGGATAAACATATAGAAAAAGAATTTTTCTCATTTAAAAGTTTTGAAAAGGAGAAAAAACCTTGGCTGTTGTTCATATACTATAAGATTTTATCACATCACCATTAACAAAGTCAAATTGGGGATAAAACATTATTCCAGCCTCTTCGTTCTTTTTAGCTTCAGTTATATTTTTAGCCCTCTTTCGAAGGGAAACAACTTTAGTTTTCAAAAACAATTTATCATTACGATAAATCTCTATCTCATCGCCTAAATTAATCTTTCCTTTATTAATTTTTATTCCAGCAATTACTTCTTTTTCAATAATAAATTTGGCAATTATCTTAGCTTCTCCTTTAATTTGTTTTTCCTTTTGCTCTTTTTCTTGAAGTAAACTGGATACCTCAACAAGTTCATCTAACAATTCATAGATTAAACTATAGGATTTAATAACAACCTTTTCTTGTTCAGCCAATTCATTAACTGATTTATCAGATGAAACTGAATATCCAATAATAATAGCTTTGCTTATTTTTGCTAAATAAATATCAGATTTATTTATTTCTCCAACTCCTGATAAAACAATTTCAATATTATCATTTTTATCTAAACTAAAGACTAATGCCTCAAGAGATCCTTGACTATCTGCTTTTAAAATTACTTTCAATTTTTTCTTTTGTTCTCCACCAAAAAAACTTCTTGGATCTACTCCTCTTTTAATCTCTTTTTTTTCATTAGTAACTAAGCTTTCATCTTCTTTATTAGTTAAATATGCTCCAACATCTGGAAGTTCAGAAAAACCTAAAAGCACAAATGGAGTTGATGGTAAAACTTCTTTTACATGTTCACCTTTATCATTTATTAAAGCTCTAACTTTTGCTTTTTTTCCTGATGAATAAATAATATCTCCAACATTTAAACTTCCATCTTTAATAATTGCAGAAACCATTGGTCCAGATCTATCAATCTTAGATTCAATAGTAAAGGCTTTAAAATCATTTTCCTTACTATACCTGAATTCTTTTAAAGAAGAGATAAATAAAATCATTTCTAAAAGCTCAGAAACTCCTTGTCCTGACTTTGCAGAAATTGGTAAAACTGGAACTTCTCCACCCATTCCTTCAACCAATACTCCTTCTTTTAATAAATCTCTTTTTACTTTTTCAAGATTTGCACCTGGCAAATCCATCTTATTAACTGCAACAATATAAGGAATCTTTGCATTTAAAATATGAAATATCGATTCTTTTGTTTGAGGCATAATACTATCTGCCCCATCAACAATTAAAATAGCAATATCTGCAACATCTGCACCTCTTAATCTAAGTTTTGTAAAAGCTTCATGACCTG
>CAZWRH010000025.1:0-4958 GCA_964636045.1 uncultured Gammaproteobacteria bacterium
TGCTATACTAAAATGATATGAATAGTATTTCGCATTTGCAGATCAGAAATCCAAAGGATGATGAAACTCCTATTGAATCTGCAAGTCAGATTTTTTCTTCACTTCTACCCTCATTTTTACCTTTATGGAAAAGAACGTATATAAAACCCAAAACATTTGCTTTTGAAATTTATCTTATAAATCAAACTGTTTATTTTTATGTAAGTGCAAAAGACAAAAGTGAAACTTTTATAAAAAGTTTAATTACTTCTTCTTTTCCAAATTCAGCTATAAAAAAAACTACTGACCCACTTGATTTAGTGCTTAAATTTCCTTTCAAATCTATTGGAGAAATTGTTTTAAATAATGATTATTTTCTTCCAACAAAAACCTATATGGATTTTAAAGACATTGATCCAATGTCATCAGTGTTAGGTTTTTTATCAAAAAGAACACCTGATGAGGCAGTTGCAATCCAGATACTTATTACTCCAGCTTCTTTTCCATGGCAAAAACTAACTGTACAACAAGCGAAATCCATGTTTCACGATAAAGGGGCTGATAAGTTTACAATGAACCCTCAAAAACAAATAATTATGAAAAAAGCCTCATATCAAGGAGGAAAAACTTTAATTAGGGTTTTAACTGGAACTCGTGTTAAAGAAATGAGTTTACCTTTACTTCAAAATTTAGGAGGTACTTTTGGAGCATTCTCACTTGGAGATGGAAACCAATTTTCATTTAAAAGAACCTTATTTTTTAAAGAACATTTACTTAATCGAATGAAAAAAAGATCAACTTTCTTTTTTGAAAGAAGATTTCAAATATTAAATGCACAAGAACTTGCAACTATTTGGCACCCTCCAGGATTACTTTTATCTGGAATTAAAAACATTGCTTGGGGTAAAACTCTATCAGGAGAACCACCAGAAAATCTTCCAACATCAGGTGAAAATATGTCAGAAGATGAAAAAAAAGAAGTTAATTTTTTTGCAAAAACAGAATTTAAAAATGAAGAAAAAATATTTGGAATTAAAGATCCAGATAGAAGAAAACATGTCTATATTATTGGAAAAACTGGAACTGGTAAATCCACTCTCATTGCTAACATGGCGATTGATGATATTCGAAAAGGTCGAGGAGTTGGAATAATTGATCCTCATGGTGATCTTTCTGAGACAATTATTAACTATATTCCAAAAAGAAGAGTTAATGATGTTGTGTATTTAGAGCCATTTGACGCTGAAAGACCATTTTCATTAAATATTTTAGAAATCAAAAACAAACAACATAAAGACCTTATCACTTCTGGGATTGTATCTATTTTTTATAAAATTTATGGAGATAGTTGGGGTCCAAGACTTGAATATATTTTAAGAAATGTGATCTTAACCTTACTTGAAACTCCAAATTCAACACTTTTAGATGTGCTAAACATCCTAACAAACAGAGATTACCGCAATAAAGTTGTTTCGCAATTAACAGATCCAGTTATTCAAAATTTCTGGACTAAAGAATTTGAAAAAATGCCTGACAAACTAAAAAGCGAGGCAGTTATGCCTATTCAAAATAAAGTAGGACAATTTGTTTCTTCAAAAATGATCAGAAATATTGTTGGAAATCCAAAATCAACAGTTAATTTAGAAGAAATAATGAATGAGGGAAAAATTTTAATTTTAAATTTATCTCAAGGAAAATTAGGAGAAGACAATGCGGCTTTACTTGGAGCAATGATTATTACCAAAATTCAACTTGCAGCTATGAATAGATCTTTCATGAAAGAAGAAGACAGAAAAGATTTCTTTTTATATGTTGATGAATTTCAAAATTTTGCAACTAATTCTTTTGTAAAAATATTATCTGAAGCTAGAAAATACAGACTTTCACTTTCCCTTGCAAATCAATATATAGAACAGCTTGATTTACCAATCCAAAAGGCAATTTTTGGAAACATTGGAACTTTAATTTCTTTTGTTGTTGGTGCTAAAGATGCTCTTATGCTGTCTCATGAATTTGGTGAAATTTACTCTGAAAAAGATCTTGTTTCTTTGGGTAAATATGAAACTGTACTTAAGCTTTGTATAGACAACATGACATCCCAACCATTTCCTGCAACTACTCTACCCTTACCTGCTATAAAAAATGAAAATGCAGAAAAAATAATTCGTCTTTCAAAAGAAAAATTCGGAAGAAAAATCTACTAATCATTTAGATTGCCAATATTTGATAACCATTATAAATTTGGTATACTATAGGGTATAGAAATATAATTTTGTTTTGCACATTTGCTGTGCATTAATAAAATAATATTTGCACTTTAACATATTGAGAATCAATAAAACTCTTTTTTTATAAAATTTGGATTCCTAAATTGGTATTTATTAATTAAATTAATAATCAATTTTGGAATTCAAATAAAAAAAGAAAGGAGGTTTATAAAAAAATGAATGAAATAGGAAAAAGAATGTTAGAAGACATTAAAACAATTCAACAAGCAACTCAGTTTTTAATCGATTATATCGATAGAAATCCTGACTATGAAGAAACTCTAATTCTCGCAAGACATAGAACATCACAACTCAGAATGAGACTCGAAAATACTGTGAATTCTATTAAAATGCTTGAAGAAGAGGAAGGTCTGTAAGACCCAATCCACCCTATTTTCCAGTTTTTTTAGACTCATTTGTCTAAAAAATACTGATTATTTTGATAAAAATAAATAAAGGAGGATTTGAAAAAATATGGTTAAGAAATATTACTGCAAACAAACAACAGAAGCATTCGGGATCATGGAAAGAATCAAACAATACATTATAGAACTTGATAAAAAAGTTCAAGATGGAGTTGATGATTCTGAATACAATCTTGGAATGATCAAAGGAGCTTTAATTATGCTTGAACACGAGATTGAAAATACTCTAAAAAATCCAAAAAGAAAACATTAGGAGGGAAATATCATGTTGAAAAAAATTGTTTTTCTAGCGATTCTGGTTTGTCTTAGTTTTGGTTTTAGCGAACCAGTATTTGCAGGTCCCCATCAGTGGAACCATCAATACTATCACAATGATAGGCAAAGATGGGTTAATCACCAACCTCAACATCATCATCCTCAAAGAAATTTCTGGTATATTGTTCGATACGTCGAACAAGGTGGCGAGACCTATTGGACAGGTAATTCTTGGCGCGGTTATTACAACGGTATCTCTGTTTGGGTTGAACCCGGATCAGTCGTAGATTGGTATGATGGGTACAACACTTACAAAACAATGGGTGGCACAACTGGGACCTGGATTCACAATGTAAAAGAATTCACAAAATATTACAATGCGGATCCTCGCGTTAACCAACAACCACCTCAACAAGGCTACAATAATAACCCTGGATATAACAATCCACCATCAAACCCTGGATACGTGAACCTAAACAATCCATTTGATGTATCACATCGAACAATTTCCGATAATGGACAAGTCCACGATTGGAATGGAACAGTTTATGGGTTTACAGTTCCAGAAGGGTTTTGGGTCAATAGTGATCAAGGAAGATGCAATTCAGGACAATTCTGCCGTGCTGGATCATGGACAATCTATCGTAATTAACCAAAATTAAAAAATGATTCTCAATGTGGAACGGAAGGAAGAAAAGTAAGACTTTAAGTAAGTTGTATATGAGTATTTTACTCATAAATGTGTGTGAACTCTTCACACCCAACACTGCTTAAAGCATTTTCTTCCTTTCCGACTCCCAATTTACTCTAAACATCGCCATAATCTTCAAAATTAATATTAAAAATATCTTATAGTTTCATTAAATATGCTTTTTGTGGATTAATGTGTATAACATTTTATTTACTTTTCCAATCAGCACTATATTTGACTTGACTTGTAAAATTTGTTATATTATAGGATATATTTACTATTTAAATTGGGGGATTAGCGCCTCCAAATATTAAACAGTAATGCACTTTAACAATTAGGGTTTAGACGAACAGATTTGAATTCCAAATTTGGGATTTATTTTTTTTAAGATAAATATCAATTATGGAATTCAAATCAAAAAAAAAGAATCATAGTAGCTCTAAAAAATAATAGGTATTTAGCCTTATAGATAAAAACCCACCCTACTTTCCAGTTTTTTGGACTCATTTGTCTAAAAAATACTGTTTGAATATTAAAAAATAGAAAAAGAAGGAGTGAGGCAACATGTTCAAGAAGATCGTAGTGTTTTTTCTCGTATTTGCGTTTATCCTATCTGGAGTAACTCCACTTGCCCCCACAAAAAAGGCTGATGCCTTTTTATTTGAAGTCGCAGCTGCATTATCAATAATGCAATCAACTCGCGACTTAAGTCGGGGTCAAGAAAGTGGAAATCCTCCAACAGTATGGCTAGGACCAGCATTTGATGCTCGTGTTAATCAACCAGAGGTCGGATTGCCTGATGAAGGAGGATGGAGGAAAATCGTATTTCCATACGATTTATACTTCTCGGTTAAAATCGGGTATATTGTGAAGTTCTGGAATGGAAAATCAACCGACTATTTATCGTTCGGAGGAGACGTTGTAAAACTTAAGAAAGGAGAAGCAATTTATGTCAAAATGACATCAGCATTGCAAGAACTGTTGGATCAAGTTGGGAAACCAATTGTAAACAATCCGGTATCTCTACCGCCAACAGTATCACAATCTCCTCCTCAAGTAACGCAACCACCAGTCCAACAACCAATTCAGCCACCAACAAATAATCAATTAGTACATCCGTCAGACGCAACAGATATCACAAATCTAGTAGTAGATTATCTACCAAGTTGCAATGGCTGGAAGTACCGAGGAAAAGTTGTTAGGGTGTTTGTATCTGAAGGAATCAGGGTAGATTATTGGGATCATAAAACCCAAAAAACTGGCCAAGCCAACAAAGGAGACGTAATCGAAACTGGCGAATTTACTTGGTATAAGTAAAAAGGAGGAAAATATCATGAACAA
>CAZWRH010000025.1:5058-10934 GCA_964636045.1 uncultured Gammaproteobacteria bacterium
TAGGGAACTGGATAGTTTTGTTTATTTGTAAGCGCATAGCTTACATCTAAACTCGTCTGCTAATTTGCAGATTACAAAAAACTTCCAGTTTCCCTTTCCCCAAAGAATAAAAAAATTTTATTTTTCGGGGAAAGAGGTAAAAATTATGAAAACATTAAATTTTGTAATACCAGTTTATAACGAAGAAAAACGTTTAAATAAAACGTTTAAAGCTCTTGAAAAAGAGTTTATTTTTGATGGAATAAAATTAAAGAAAATCATTTTTGTTGACGATGGATCAACAGACAAAACTTTGCAAAAACTCCAAAACGCAAAAAAAACAAAACTAAAAAAAATTGCTAAAAAAATACAGATTATTTCCTATGAAAACAATATGGGAAAAGGATATGCTGTAAAGCAAGGAATGTTAGCTTCAAAATCAGATTACACTTTATTTTTTGATGCTGACATGTCTACCCCACTCTCTGAATTTGCGAAACTTATTCCATATATTGAAAAAAATTTTAATGTTATTATTGGAACTCGAAAAAATGGTCATTCAACTGTTATAAAACATCAACCTTTTTATAGAGAATTACTTGGAAAAGGATTTACTCTTTTATCAAATATTATTCTTAATACTTGGGTAACTGATTTTACTTGTGGATTTAAATTGTTCTCAAAAAAAGCAAAAAATGAGGTATTTAAAAGATCTTTTGTTAATAGATGGGGTTATGATGCAGAAATCATGTATCTTTCAAAAAATTTAGGATATGAGATTCATGAAAAAGCAGTCATATGGAGTAATGATGAAAAAACAAAAGTAAATTTATTACTTGATATTCCTCAAACAATTTCTGATCTTATAAAAATCAGAATTAGTCATAATTACCACTTTGCAATAGAAAATATAAACTCCTTGTTACCTAAGAGACTAAATCTTAAAATAAATTAAGTCTATGATTTATTTTATATCTAGCTATCCAGAAAGAGGTCTGATTCATGGTAAAAAAACAGTTGGTGTTGCTTCTTATACAAAAAATCTAATTTTAAATATCAAAAAAAGCATTCTAAAAATAAAAATATTTGCAGAGACCTTCGAATTTACAAAAAAAGAAAAAACTTTTGAAGATATTTTTGAAAATAGAGAAAAATACATTGAAGATAATGTTGAAGTTGAAAGAATATGGAAAAGAAATAACCTAAAAAGCATTATAAAAACTTTTTTTAAAATTCCTAAAAACTCAACTTTATTGATTCCAATAGAATTTTATATGTTTGGAGGAATTATAGAAATGATCTCTGCTTTACTTTGCATGTTTTTTTTAAAAACAACTAAAAAAGTTAGAGTAATATCAATAGTACATCAAGTTGTTGAAAATTTTGATAATATCGAAAAATCAAAATTAACTTCATTTATAAAAAATAATTTAGTAAAAATTTATTATTTTCTAATTTCTATCTCTTCAAATAAAATTGTTGTTTTTGAGGAATATTTTCAAAAATCATTTAACAAAAAAAAAGTAATTGTAATACCTCACGCAATAGAAGAAACCAATTTTGATATTCAAAAAAAAGATGTAAAATTTGCATCAAACTTGCTTTATTTTGGATTTATTTCTCCTTATAAAGGGGTTGATGACTTATTAAATAAATACACTGATGATTGTGGTAAATTGGCTATTTGTGGAGGTGCAAATCCAAACCACATTAAAAATAAAGAATATCATCAATTTATTAAAAAAATTTTTGATAGATTTGAAAAGGAAATGATTTTCCCAACTGGATTTGTAAAGGAAAATGAAATCCCATATAAATTTATTAATACTAATATTGTTATTCTACCTTATAAAAGCTTTTTTTCTTCATCAGGACCACTATCACTTGCTTTTACTTATGAAAAACCATTTATATTATCTTATCCTTTATCAAAATATTTTGACTCAAAAGATTTTAAAGAAGCCCTAAAAGAAACAAACCTTACAAAAGAAATTTTTCTTTTTGATTTTTTAGATAAAGAATCAAAACTAAATGAAAAAATAGAAGAAATTAATAAAAATAAGAAAAATATTATTGAATTTATAAAAATAATTAAAGAAAAAAGAAGCTGGCAAAATATTGCAAAAGAATACTTAAAGTTAATATGAAATTAATAAATAAATATTTTAACGAGATAATACTTGGACTATTAGTGATGATTATTTTTATTACTAATTATGTTCCTGGAACCTATCTCACAGGTTGGGACAATCTTCAAACAGATCTAAACCCATATCTTGCGGTAAAGCGAGCTATTTTTAGCGTATGGCAAGAATATCAAAGTTTTGGTTTAACAGCTGGAATGGCTCATGCGGCTGACCTTCCAAGAGCTCTTTTTTTATGGGTTATTTCATTTTTTATACCACAAAATGCTGTTAGATATTTTTTTCAAATATTAATGCTTTTTGTTGGTGGTATTGGATTTTTGAAACTTTTTATACATATAAATCATGAAGATAAACATAAATTCATAGGACTTTTAGGAAGTATTTTTTATATTTTAAATTACGGAACAATTCAAATATTTTATGTACCTTTTGAACCGTTTTCTATTTTTTTTGCAGCTTTTCCATGGCTTATTTGGATATTTTTAAAATATATTGAAAAACCATATTTATCCCGTTCAGTCCTATTAAAGCTTATTTTTATTAACTTTATTTTCTCTTCTTTTGCTTATTTGCAAACTCTTTTTGTAGTTTATTTAATAATTTTAGGAATAATCTCACTAGTAGAAATATTTAAAAACAAAAATCATTTAAAAAACATAATCATCGCTTTTATTTCAATAATAATTATTAATTCTTATTGGATTTTGCCTCAAATTTATTTTTTAAAAAATAACGTTCAAGTTGTAAAAAATGCCAAAATGAATCAGTTGGCAACAGAAGATGTTTACTATCAAAATAAAGAAAAGGGAAATATTTATGATTTTATAAAAATGGAAGGTTTTTATACTGATCTTAACGAAACTAGTCAAAAACCTCTTTTTCAAGCTTGGAAAAATCATTTTAATAATTTTTATTATCTGCAAATAATTGCTTTTATAATAATTTTATTTGGTTTTTTTCAAAAAAATAAATACAAAATTAATTTATTAATAACCTATTTTTTTCTTGCTTTTATTTTTTTAAACAATACTCCAGGAATTAAAGAATTAAATGATTTAATAAGACAAAATATTGATTTTTTAAATCAAATATTTAGATCGCCATTTACAAAATTTGTAATCCCCTATTCTTTAATAGGAAGTATATTTTTTACTTATGGATTAATCGTTATAAAAGATTATATTTTTAAAAAAAATCATTCTAAAGTTTTTGAAATGCTTATTTTCATATTTTTAATTATTTACGCTCTACCTGTATTTTTTGGTAACTACTTTAGTTCTTCTTTAAGAGTTAAAATACCTCAAGACTATTTAGATACAATCAGTTACTTTAAAACCGTAAATAAAAATTCAAGAATTGCACTTTTACCTGAATATACCTTTTGGGGATGGTATTACAATAAATGGGGCTATAATGGCTCAGGATTTTTATGGTATGGTATTGAACAACCAATAATTTCAAGAACATTTGATGTTTGGAGCTCAAATAGCGAAAGTTACTTCTGGGAAATTAAAACCGCTTTAGATTCTGAAGATGTGGATTTATTTGCAAAAATTATTGATAAATATGAGATTGATTATTTGATTTTTGATAAATCAATCTTACCTATTTCATCAAGTTTAAAAGGAATGCAAGTAGACAGAACAAAAACCCTAATTGAAAAAAACACAAATATTAATCTTTTAAAAGAAACTAATAATTTAATAATTTATCAAATCATAAATAACAATCATAATTTTATTAAAAGCTATTCCACTACCCTAACAAATATTAGTCCAAAAATTAATACTACCGATAAAGATTTTGCTTTTTTAAATTTTAATAACTACAAAATAGATCCAGATAAAAATACAGAAGTAATTTATCCATTTTTAAACTTTTTTTCAA
Source organism: uncultured Gammaproteobacteria bacterium (assembly GCA_964636045.1). Lineage (GTDB taxonomy): Bacteria > Patescibacteriota > Microgenomatia > UBA1406 > HO2-37-13b > CAZWRH01. The sequence goes on from CAZWRH010000025.1 coordinate 9,072, forward strand.
CAAAAAAAATAAGTGATAAAAAATGGCAAATATCTGAAAATACTGAAAGTTTTTTTGTAAAAACAAAAATTGATTTTAATCAAGACGAATACGATTTGATTATTCCAAATCAAAATAATCAAATATCTTTATATAAGCAAAATAAAAACATTATTTTTGCAAATAATTTTGAGGCTAATATTATTGATAAAGAGCTGATAATAAAAATACCAAAAAAGAAAATTGAAAAGTATTTACCAATTAGTTTAAATGATGATAAATGTGAAAATAAAGAAAAATATTATTGCTTTGGTTTTGATTTTCCTTACGCTGAAAATAAATATGGTTATTTAGCAAAAATTATTAATAGTAATAAACAAGGAAGAAAAATGTTCTTCTATGTTCAAGATAAAACAAAAAAAACAAGCATTATTGAAGATAGATTATCAAATGACATTGAATACTATTTATTAGGTAAAGGTTATGATTATGGCATCGGATATATTTTTTCTTTTCAAAGTGAAATTAACGCTGTTAATATTTTATCTAGCTTAAATCTATATTTATTTCCAGTTGATGAAATTAAACAAATATATTTCATAAAAAAAGGATTTTTACCTGATAGAAACATTGAAAATAATGATTTGTTAGTCGAAAAAATAAATTATTTTTTATACACAATAAATATAAAAAATAAACCAACAACTTTAGTTTTAAACCAAAGTTATAATAAGGGCTGGATATTGGTTGAAAAAAATAATTTATTAAAAATAAAAAAATCTTTTATAGTAAATAATTGGGCTAATGGTTGGGAAATAAATAATAGCAATGAATCAGATTACTACATTGTTTATTTACCGCAATTACTTCAATTTATTGCTTTTTTAATGATTTTGGCTTTTTGTAGCTATTTGATAAAATATAAGTTATGAAAATCATTACTGCTCCAAATCCAATACTTTATAAAGTGTCAAGTGAAATAAAAAAAATCGATCAAAAACTTATTAATAATATAAATGAAATGATTGATGTTTTGGAAAAACAAAACGATCCTCCTGGAACAGGAATATCAGCACCCCAGGTTGGTTTGTCAATTCAACTTTTTATTTTAAAACCAAATATCAAAAGCACTCCCCAAGTTTTTTTAAATCCAAAAATAACTGAATATATAAATATAAAAAAGAAAAAATCAAAGAAACAAAAAGAAATACCTCTTGAGGGTTGTTTATCTGTTCCAAAAATTTGGGGCGAAGTTAAAAGGTTTGATAAAGTATTAGTTGAATATGAAACTTTATCAAAAGAAAAAAAGAAAGAATGGTTTATGGGATTAAATTCAACAATAGTACAACATGAAATTGACCACTTAAATGGAATTCTATTTACTCAAAGAGTACTTGAACAAGGTGGACGACTTTATGAAGAAAAAAACGGAGAATTAATAAAAAAAGAAATTTAAACTTTTTTTTCTGACTTTTTTAAAGTGTTAGCAAGTTTTATAAATGGTTTTTTACCATCTTTTATATCTTTTCTTATTCTCTTTATACATTTAGCACATAAACCAATTTGTTTTTCTTTACCTTCTTCAATAATAGAGACCTTTTGAATGTTAATCTTAAAAACTCTGTTGGTTTTTTGAGCTCTTTTTTTCCAACGACCTCCAGCAACACCTCTATGATGAGTATGTGATCGACCTGCCATTGGGGTTTTTTCGCAATGATAACAAATAGCCATTTATATAATAATTTAATTTATATTAAAACAAACATTTAGTATAATAGAAAGAGCCTTAAAAGTCAAAGACTAATAATATTTATGTTAACAGATTTTTTTCAAAATCCAATACTTCTAATTGTATACTTTATATCATTACTATTTGCTATTGCT
>CAZWRH010000025.1:11034-13497 GCA_964636045.1 uncultured Gammaproteobacteria bacterium
TTTTGTGCTCCTTGAGCTTTTGTTGAAAAAGTCCAAGGCGCTCCACCATTGTCAAATTTTTTTTCACCAATTCTTATTTGAAAATAATAAGTTGTATTAGCTGAAAGCAAAGTTAAATCAAGACTATGCGACATTCCCTTTTGAGTTTCTGGGGCAAAAAAATTCAAGCTACCAGGAGTTAAACCATATTCTATTACTCCTTGAGTTTCACGTCCTGTAGTCCAAGTAACTTTTGCAGCATTTTGAGTTACTTCTGACACAATAACATCTCTTGGAGAAACATCTTCTGCCTTAATAAAGGTATTTTGAATAAAACTAAAAGCTATAAATAATAAAACCACAGAGATTACAAATCCAATTCCAATTGATAAAAAACGATTGTTTTTTTTAACAATATTTGCAGATGCACTGACTTGAGTAGATGTGTTAGTTGTAGAAGTTGTATTTTTTACCTGCGTGTTATTGTTTATATTGTCCATATTTTATATTTTATAAAAATAAAATCAAACTTCCAATAAATAATAAAATAGATCCTGGTATAGAATACTTCAAAGTATCTTCAAATGCACCTAGATTTGGTAATGCTGTTGGATTAACATATGTTCCACTTGATGATGTTGAGGTTGTTCCTGTTGATGTTCCTGCCGCTCTTGTTGGGGTTATTGTTGTACCTGTTGATGTTCCACCTATATTAACAGTCAATTGACCATTTTCGCTACAAGTAATAATATCGCTAACATGCACATCTCCTTTTCCAATATTAGAATCAGTTGTTGATCCTTGGGTACAATCAAAGCTTAAAGTTGCAGTTCCAGGAGATTTTGGTTTAAAAGTAACTGTTGCGACATTACCCGTTCCTGTTCTAGTAACCCCCGAATCATTAATAAAGCCTCCAACATAAAGTCTACCTGGGTTTGCAAAATTCTTCTGAATACCTTGAAAAAAACCCGCATCATTAACAGCGGAAACATCAAGTAAATTTGAATCATAAGTTACATATGCGTCAGAAGTAATTATTTTTTCAGATCCAGCGTCAACCACAATTTTAATATCAAAATTTTTTCCAGTATTTGCAGATAAAGTACTTGGATCAAACTTTAACGAAGCAGCAAATGAATTAGTAAAAAATAAAAAGAAAAAAAGAATGAAAAAAAACAAAGTAAATTTTCTATTTTTAAAAAAACTCATTTTAATTATTCTATAATATTTAAGCTAAAATTATCAACCTCTCCCAAAATATCATTTCCGTTTTTATCAATTAAATTAGTATCACCAGTCTCTCCTTTTACAAAGACAAAATCCATCTTATAATCTCCTTTTTTTAAAGGTTTAAAAGTCATAGCAACAACTGATGAATCTTTTAAAATACTATCTTGAGTTATTCCAATTTTTTTAAAACCAGTAACTCTAAGTAAATTTTTCTGCTTAGTATTTACTCTAATATCAAAATCATCATTTAAACTTTTCGCATTTAAAAACTGCAAATTAACATTATCAAACTTTAAGACAAAATCAAATCCTACAATTGGAGTATTATTTGAATTTGCTAAAATATCAACTTCTAATTGTTGATTAACTAGATTTTTTTCTAAATTACTTTTTGATTTTAAAGTTCCTTTTCTAACAAGCTCTAAGGATTGTTTTTTTTTCAGCTCTGTTTTATTTTCTAGATTTTTACTATCTTTTTTTATATTTAAAATAACAAAAAAAATTAATATTAAAAATATTAATCCAAAAATAAAAAACAATATTTTTAAAAACATGTCGTTTTGGTTTTGAGAATTATCTAAATCTGTCATTTTTCATCAATACCATCCGTAACTGTTAATGATTGGATGATAATTCCATAATCAAGCGCGTTAACAGCACCGTCCAAATTAATATCAGAATTTGTTAAAGATGCATAGTCCAATTTATTTAACTTATTAAAAACAGCTGAAGTATCGTAAGAATTTACTACTCCATCTTGATTTGGAAGATCACCTGCTAACATATAAATTCCTGAAAAATCAAAATCATTTGAACCTTCATAAATAGTTATTAAATCATCTCCACTTAAACAACGATAATTTCCAAAACTACTCTCAGATGGTGTTGCTGTACAAATCTTTTTTTGAATGTGTTTTGGGCCTTTTACTAAGATTTTATACCCTTCTTGAGGAACAACGCTTTTAAAACTTACTGTTCCAGTCCAAATGCCCGAATCGTCACAAGTAAATTCTCCATACTCTGAATTGATTTGTTTTAAAGAATCGTGAGAAAGAGAAACTTTTACTCGAATTCTATTAAGTTCATCTTTTGGTTTTTTAGTAATTCCTTGAAATTTTAATTTCAAATTTAATGAAACATTTATTCTTGGATCTGGAGTTGGTGTTGGAGTTAATGTTGGAGTAATACTACTATTTGAGGATGAAGAAGACCACCAGCTTGACGAGGATGACCACCATGATGAAGAAGACCACC
>CAZWRH010000026.1:0-12827 GCA_964636045.1 uncultured Gammaproteobacteria bacterium
GTAACAGTGCTTGTGATTATGTCATTTTTTGATGCAAAGTCTATTAACTCTAATGTTTCAGAATTAGCAAATGGTTCTCCACCTGTGATTCTTAATTTAAAAGAACCTAACCATTTTTTTAATTGAATTAAGGTTTTCTTTTTATCGCTAAGAGAGTAATCTGATTTCTTATATTCTTTTTTCCAATAATTACAATTTATACATCGCAATGGACATGTCGCATTCGCATTTATACTTATGTTTTTTGGTAAATATTTATATTTCTTGTTATAAAAAAATGATGAAAAGTATGTTGAGATAAAATAAAAAGCATATTTTTTAGCGAGGCTTATCATCGCTAAATTATACCCAAAATATTTTTTTAATTTGTATAATTTGAATATGAAAAAAGTAATAACCTATGGAACTTTTGACCTACTTCATTATGGCCATATAAATCTTTTAAAAAGAGCAAAAAAACTTGGTGATTATTTAATTGTTGGTTTATCAACTGATAAATTTAATGCAATAAAAAATAAAAAATCAATTTATTCTTACGCAAAAAGAAAATCATATTTAGAAACATTAAAATGTATAGACTTAATAATTCCTGAAAAAAATTGGAAACAAAAAATTAATGATATTAAAAAACATAAGGTTGAAGTTTTTGTAATGGGAAACGACTGGAAAGGAAAATTTGACGAGCTAAAAAAAGTCTGTAAAGTAGTTTATCTTCCTAGAACCCCAATTATTTCTACAACAAATATTAAAAAGAAAATATTAAAAGTCTAAAAAAAATCGAATTTAATAGTATAATTTCTGTATGAAAAAGTTAAATATTACAAACGAGGAAATCTCTCATTTAGCATCTCTTGCAAATTTATCTCTCACAGAATCTGAAAAAGAAAAGTTTAAAAATCAATTTTCTGAGACACTTGATTATGTTGAAAATTTAAAAGAATTAGATACTGATAATGTTTCCGATAATTCATACATCTTTGACGTTGAAAATGTGAATTTTGAAGACAAAGAAGATAATGCAAGAACATTTTCACAGTCTGATTCTCTAAAAAATGCAAAAAGAAAAACTGATAGTTATTTTATTGTTGAAAAAATAATGTAAATATATGGATATTTTTGGTAAATCAGGGCTTGACTTAAAAAAATTAATAGCCGATAAAAAAATCAGTGGAAAGGAAGTTTTTTCTTTTTTTCAAAAAAGAATTGAAAAATACAATACTGATTTAAACGCATATTTAACTAAATGTGATGATTCTGACGATAAAAACGTCCCAATTGCTATAAAAGATAATGTTTGTACAAAAAATATTAGAACAACTGCATCTAGTAATGTTCTAGAAAATTTTATTCCTCCGTACAACGCAACGATAATGGAAAAACTAAATAGTAATGGCTTTTCTATTTTGGGAAAAACAAATATGGATGCTTGGGCACATGGATCATCAACTGAAACATCTGATTTTGGTCCAACAAAAAATCCATATGATTTATCTCGTGTTCCTGGTGGATCATCAGGTGGATCAGCTGCAGCTGTAGCTGCATATTTAGCCCCTTGGGCAATAGGAACAGAAACTGCTGGGTCAATAAGACAACCAGCAGCTTGGTGCGGAATAGTTGGACTTAAGCCAACTTATGGCCGTGTTTCAAGATATGGAATAATTGCAATGGGATCATCACTAGATTGTCCAGGTCCTATGACTCTAACAGTTGAGGATAGCGCATATCTTTTATCTATAATTGCAGGTCATGATAAATATGATGCAACCTCATCGACTTCTAAAACAACTGATTATTTAGCAAATATAAATACAAGTAAAAAATTAACAATTGGTATTTCTGATGAATATTTTGAAGGAGTTGAGCCAGAAGTTAAACAAAAAGTAATGGATGCAATCAAAATCTATGAAAAAAATGGACATAAAGTAAAAAAAATAAAATTAATTTCACCAAAATATTCTATTTCTGTTTATACAATTCTTCAAAGAGCCGAAGTATCGTCAAATTTATCAAGATATGATGGAGTTAGATTTGGAAATGATAGAAATAGCTTTGGAACTGAGGCAAAAAGAAGAATTATGCTTGGTACATATACATTATCTTATGGTTATTATGATGCTTATTATAAAAAAGCATTAAAGGTCAGAAATTTAATAGTTGAAGACTTTAAAAAAGCATTTAGCGAAGTTGATGTTATTATCGCACCAACTACTCCAATGACAGCACTTAAAATTGGTGATTGGGAAAAGTATCCTTTTTTTGGTGAAATAATGGATGTTTTGAATGAGCCTGGAGCAATATCTGGTATTCCTGCCTTAAATATTCCAGTTGGAGTTGATAGTAATAATTTACCAATTGGAATGCAGATTTTAGGAAAGCATTTTGATGAACAGACTCTTTTAAATTTGGGATATGAATTTGAAAAAGAAACTAATTTTTTTGGAATGCGTGAAAATTTATTTGCAAAATATAAATAATATGGATAAATACAAACCAGTAATTGGACTTGAAATACATGTCGAACTAAAAACAAAAGCAAAAATGTTTTGTACATGTAGTGGAAATTATTTTGATAAAAAACCAAATTCAAATACATGTCCTGTTTGTTTAGGACTTCCGGGAGCTTTACCAGTTCCTAATAAACAAGCAATCGATTGGACTATTTTAATAGGAAAAGCACTCAATTGCTCAATAAACAAAAATTCAAAATTCGATAGAAAACATTATTTTTATCCAGACCTTGCAAAAGGTTATCAGATTAGCCAATACGACCAACCAATTGCAATTAAAGGATGTCTTGATGGTTTTGATATAACACGCGTTCATCTTGAGGAAGATACAGGAAAACTAATTCATATGGATAATAAAACATCGGTTAATTTTAATCGTTGTGGAGTTCCACTTGTTGAAATAGTAACTGAGCCAGTTTTTAGTAATTCTTTAGAGGTTAAAAAATTCTTGGAGGATTTACAAACAATTATTAGGTATTTAGGTGTTTCAGATTGTGACATGGAGAGAGGGTCTATGAGACTTGAGCCAAACATATCTCTTATGGAAATTGGCGCAACAGAACTTCCTAAATATAAAGTTGAAGTGAAAAATATTAATTCTTTTAACTTTGTAAAACTAGCTATTGATTTTGAATTAGATAGACAACTAGAAATTTTACAAAAAGGAGAAACGCCACTTCAGGAAACAAGAGGTTTTAACGAAGATAAAGGAATAACATATAGCCAAAGATCTAAAGAAAATGCACAAGATTATAGATATTTTCCAGATCCTGATATTCCACCAATGAAATTTAGTGATAAGTATATTGAAGAAATTATTAAGGATATGCCAGAGCTTCCACATGAAAAAATAAAAAAATACGTTGAAAATTTTAAAGTAAAAGAAGTTGATGCTAGAATCATCGCTAAAGATAAAGTAACTGCAGAATTTTTTGAAAATATTGTTAAAAAAACAAAAGATTTTACTCCTCAACAAATCGCTAATTTAATTAATAATAAAAAGTTACCAACAGATATAAAATGGTCAGTTTTTTTAGAAAAAGCCTCAGATATATTAACTCCGAAAGAAACAAATATTAATGTATTAAATACATCTATTGAAAAGGTATTTGAGTTAAACCAAAAAGCAGTATTGGAATATAAATCAGGAAAGGTTAACGTTATTATGTTTTTAGTTGGACAGGTTATGCGCGAAATGAAAGGACAAGCTGATGCAAGTGTTGTTAAAAAAACACTTGAAGAAAAACTTTCTAAATAATGAAAAAAATACTCTATATATTTTTTATTTCTTTGACTTTTTTATTCTCTACTAATAATACTTTTGCTCAAAATAACACCTCGGAAAATACTGATCAAAACCTAAATTTAATAGAGAAAATTCACATTTTTGAATCAATTATTATTATTAACAAAGATGGATCAATAAACGTTGAGGAAAAAATTAAATATGATTTTAATCATAATTTAAAACACGGAATCTTTAGAAACGTTCCTTTAAAAAAGAAAATTAATCAAAAAGAATACTATCTAGAGATAAGAGATATTGATGTAGTTGACGACAATAATAAAAAATATTATTTTGAAAAAAGTAAAGTAAGAGATTTTTTAAAAATAAAAATCGGAGATCCAAATAAATTAATTTCTGGTGATCACACATATATTATTAAATATAAAATTCTTGGTGCTTTAACTTATTTTAAAGATTTTGATGAACTTTATTGGAATGTAAATGGAAATGAGTGGGAGGTTTCAATAGATTTTATGGCAGGACGAGTTTCATTTCCATATTTATCTAAAGTTGATTTTAAATTTAAATGTTTTACTGGCAGAGTTGGAAGTATACAGACTGAATGTATCGGAATTGATGATAGAAATTTTTTAACAATAAGAACGCAGCGAATTTTAAATCCAAGGGAAGGTTTAACTATTGTAGTTAGTTTTCCAAAAAATATTGTTGCCGTACTAAACCCAACGCCAGTTATTAATTTTTTTGATACAACAGCTGGTAAAGTAACAATGTTTTTTTTAGGTATTCTAGCTTTTCTTTGGTATGTTTTTTTACCGATTTATCTTATTTATAAATGGTATAAATATGGCAGAGATCCTTCGACAAACTCAGGACAAGTCCAAAAATCAGTAGCGAGGTTTGAACCTCCAAAACTTAATAATAGATTCTTAACTGCAGCAGAATCGGGAACAATAATTGATGAAGATGCTGGAAAAAAAGAAACTGTTGCTCTTATAATTCAGCTTGCTCAAAAAGGATATATGCGAATTATAAATAAAGAAAATAATACTTTTATTTTGCAGCAAATGACAAAACCGCTAAAGGATTTGCAGGGTTTTGAAAAGTTTTTTTTGGAAGATTTATTTGCACAAAAAAACCAAATCAATTTGCACGATGATAATATTTATGACACTGTTTATGTAACTCAAAAAATGATTTATGAAAATTTAACTAAGGATAAATGTTTTAATGAAAATCCATATTTAGTAAAAGTAAAATATGAAGCATTAGCTGGAGCAGCTCTTGGAACACTAAATTTTCATCTAGCAATAATTTCATATATATTTGGAAGAAATATCGCACGTCGAACTGAGTTGGGAGTAAATCTTAAAAATCAAGCAAAATCATTAAAAAACTTTTTAGTTTCACAAGATAGACAATTTGAATTTCAAGCAAAAAATAAAATGCTTTTTGAAAAGTTACTTCCTTATGCGATTGCTTTTGGAGTAGAAAAAATTTGGGAAAAAAGATTTGTAAATTTGTCAAAATATGAAACTAACTGGTATGTGTCGAATAATGGGTTTAGTGTTGTAGATGCAATGCGACTTCAAATGTTTTCTAGCTTAGTAACATCTGCTTCGACTAATATTTCATCATCAGGAATGGTTGGCGGATTTTCTGGTGGAGGTGGTGGAGGTGGTGGAGGAGGAAGTTGGTAGAATTAGTTCCTGGTTAGATAGTTTACTGGTTCTCGGTTGGATGGTTCCTGGTTCCTAGTTATTAGTACAATGAACAGAGAACTAATTCCTAATTTAATTGTTATAATATTTTTATGAATTTTACTCATCTTCATGTTCATACTGAATATTCTCTTCTTGATGGTATGTGTAAGATTGACGACCTTCTAAAAACTGCTATTGAAATGGGAATGACATCGATCGCAATAACTGATCATGGAGCTATGTATGGAGCTTTTCAATTTTATATAAAAGCGCGCGATCTCGGTATAAAGCCAATAATAGGAGTTGAAATTTATAAAGCAAAAGGATCTCGCCATGACAAAAATGGAGTTCAAGATAAAGAGCAATATCATTTAACTTTGCTTGCTAAAAACCATGAAGGCTACAAAAATTTAATGAGAATGGTAACAATTGCAAATTTAGAAGGTTTTTATTATCGACCAAGAATTGATTTTGAAGTACTTGAAAAATATAGCGAAGGAGTAATTGCACTATCTGGTTGTTTAAATGGTGAAATTGCCTCATTAATTGGTGAAAATGAAGATAAAGAAGCGGAAAGAGTTTTGCAAAAATATTTAAAGATTTTTAAAGATGATTTTTATTTAGAACTTCAACGTCATCCAGATATTGAGGATCAAGATAGAATTAACAGCGAACTTATAAAATTATCACGTAAATTTGTCGTACCGATTGTTGCAACAAATGATGTTCACTATATAAAAAAAGAAGATGCTTATGCCCAAGAAATTCTGCTTTGTATTCAAACACAACATACAATTCTTGAGGAAGATCGTCCTGTTTCAATGATTGATATCCCTGATTTTTATCTTAAGTCTCCAGAAGAAATGAAATCTGAGTTTCAGGATTTACCTGAAGCAATTGAGAATACAAATAAAATTGCTGATAAATGTAACCTAGAAATTCCATATGGAAAATTAATCTTGCCAGTATATCCAACAAATGAAAATAAAAGTCCGGATCAAATTTTAAAAGACTTAGTTTATGAAAGATTGAATGAAAAATATGCTAAAAAAACTTGGACAACAGATCAGGATGAAAAAATTAAGACCAGAATAGAATTTGAACTTGAAGTTATCAAAAATAAAGGATATTCAACATATTTTTTAATTGTTCAAGATTTTGTTAATTGGGCAAAAAATAATGGAATAGCAGTTGGACCTGGAAGAGGATCTGCTGCTGGATCAATTGTTTCATTTATTTTGCGAATCACTGATGTTGATCCACTTTTATACAATCTTCCCTTTGAGCGTTTCTTAAATCCTGAACGTCCAACTCCTCCCGATATTGACATTGATTTTTCAGATCGTCATCGTGATGAAGTTTTGGCCTATGTTTCAAAAAAATATGGTGAGGATAAAGTAGCTCAGATTATAACTTTTGGAAGAATGGAGGCAAGAATGGCAGTTCGTGATGTAGCTCGTGCACTTGGACAATCGTATGCACAGGGTGACAGAATAGCAAAAATGATTCCACAAGGAAAACAAGGATTTCCAGTAACAATTGATATTGCTCTAAATGAAAGTCCAACACTTAAACACGCATATTCAACTGAAGAAGAAGTAAAAAGAGTTATTGATGTATCTAAAAAAGTTGAGGGACTGGCACGTCACTCATCAGTTCACGCCGCTGGAGTTGTTATCGGAGACAAATCTTTAACAGAGTATGTTCCACTTCAAAAAGAGGCAAAAGGAGATAGAATCATCACACAATATGATATGTATAATCTTGATATTAACGCAGTGTCTGATGCAAAAGCAGTTGGACTTTTAAAAATGGATTTTTTAGGTCTTAGAAATTTATCTATCCTTGAAGATGCGATTAGATTTGTTGAAGAAACAAACCAAAAAAAAGTTGATATTCATACTGTACCACTTGATGATAAAAAAACTTTTGAATTAATAAGCGCAGGAAATACCATTGGAGTGTTTCAACTTGAGTCTTTAGGAATGAGGCATCTTGCAAAAGATTTAGAACCTACAAAAATTACAGATATTACAGCTATGGTTGCGCTTTACAGACCTGGTCCTATGGATCTTATTCCAAATTTTGTTGAAGGAAAGAAAAATCCAAAAAAAATTAGATATCTTCATCCAGATCTAAAAGAAGTCTTTGAAGAAACTTATGGAGTTATGGTATATCAGGAGCAGGTTATGGATATTGCTGTTAAAATGGCAGGTTTTAGTAAATCAGAAGCTGATATTTTAAGAATGGCTGTAGGAAAAAAGAAAAAAGCACTGATGAAAAAAGAGAAAGAGAAATTTCTGGCAGGATGTGTTAAAAAAGGATATAAAGAAAGCCTAGCAGAAAAAATATTTGGATTTATTGAAAAATTTGCTTCATACGGATTTAATAAATCCCATTCTGCTTGTTATGGTTTAATTGCTTATTGGACAGCTTATATGAAGGCAAATTATCCAGTTGAATATATGACTGCACTTTTATCAGCTGAGCTTACTGGTGTTGCAGGATCACAAAGAGAAATCAAAATGATTCAGGCAATTGATGAATGTAAAAAAATGGAAATAAAAGTATTGCAACCGGATATTAACAAATCTTTTCAAGATTTTAAAATTGAAAATGGAGCTATTAGATTTGGTTTATCTGCAATAAAAAATGTTGGATCAGTTGCAATTGATTCAATAGTTAATGCAAGAAAAAATGGAGAATTTATTTGTTTTAAGGATTTTTTAAATAGAGTTGATTTGTCAAAAGTGAATAAAAAAACTATAGAAAGTTTAATAAAAGCAGGAGGATTTGATAATTTTGGTGATAGAGCAGCTCTTTTATTATTTTATCCAAAAGCCTTAGAAGATATAAATAGATCAAAAGCAGAACTTTCAAAAGGGCAGTTTAACTTATTTGCTGATCATAGCGAAAAACATACATCAGATGACCTTCCTGATTTTGTAAAGTGTACCGATAACGAAGCTTTAAATATGGAAAAAGAGGTAATTGGTTTTTCTATTACTAAAAACCCATTAGAACAATACAAAGATATAATAGAATCAAAAGTTACAAAAAAATTAGGTGAAGTAACGCCCGATGATATTGGAAAAACTTTAGTTTTGGCTGGAAATATTAGTCGTATAAAAAAAGTTAATACCAAAAAAACTAATCAACAAATGGCTTTTGTTACTATTTTTGATGAAATAGGATCAATTGAACTTATTGTTTTTCCAAAACTTTTTGCTCAAACTAAAGATTTATGGTCACCAAATACAATAGTTTTATTAAAAGGGAAAATTGATGAAAAAGAAGATAGACTTAATATGATAGTAGATCAAGCAATTGATATTGCAACCTATCAAATATAAAAATATGAGAGAAATATTTAATATTGGTCGAAGCTTAATGCCTGAAAAAATCACAATTAAAAAGATAGAAAAAGATACATTTCCTATTGCAAAATATTTAAATATAGGGTATCATTTAGTATCTCCTATAGTCGGTGGAGTTTTTTTTGGGTTGTATCTAGATACAAAACTTAAGACTAGACCAGTGATGTTACTAGTATTTTTATTACTAGGAGTGGTTTTGAGTTTTTACAGCTTAATTAAAATATCTAAGGAAATAAAATAAATATGCTTCACATTAGCATTAAAGCAGAAGAAATATTTGAGGTTTTTCACTTACCAATAACTAATTCATTAATATCGACTTATGTTCTTTTAGGAACTTTTATATTGCTATTTTTTATATATAAATTTGAACCTACTAAAAATAAAGTTCAGTTTTTTATTGCCTATATTTTAAATGCAATATACGAACTTTTTGAACCAGTAATGGGAGAAAAAACCGCTAAAATATTCCCACTTTTATCAAGTTTTTTCTTTTTTATTATTTTATCTAACTGGTTTGGATTATTACCTGGAGTCGGAAGTATTATGTTTACACATGGTGAAGAAAAAGCGCCTCTTCTTAGAGCAGCTACAGCTGATCTTAACACAACGATTTGTTTGGCTGTTATTTCTGTATCTATGATCCAATTTTATGGAATAAAGTATCTTGGATTTAAAAAATATATTTCAAAGTTTTTCAATCTTACAAATCCAATTAATTTTGCATTAGGAATCTTAGAGTTATTTTCAGAATTTTCTAGAGTTTTATCATTTGCATTTAGACTTTTTGGTAATGTTTTTGCAGGTGAAGTTTTAATCGCTGTTATTGCATTTTTAATTCCAGCTTTAGCCTCATTTCCTTTTTTGATGCTAGAAATTTTTGTTGGATTTATACAGGCACTTGTATTTACAATGTTAACAGCAGTATTTATAAGTATGGCTACAACTAGCCACGAACATTAAAAAAAATTTAAAATAATAAAAAAAGGGGGTGAATATATATGAATACAGAATCAGTTAAAATTCTTGCAACAGCATTAACAATCGCTGTTGGTGCAGTTGGACCAGCATACGCAATTGGATTAATTGGAGGAAAAGCACTTGAAGCTATTGGACGAAATCCAGAAGCAGAATCAGGTATTAGAACAACAATGATTTTGGCTATTGCTTTTGCTGAGGCTATTGCTATTTATGCCTTAGTTGTTGCTTTAGTTATCAAATTTACATAAAATTTTTGTTTCATACGGAGCGAAACCGTACAGATTTACTTTGTAGTTTCGCTCACATGAATTAAAAATTATAAAAAACAAGAAAAAAATATGGAAGCACTAGGACTTGATATAAAACTATTAATCGCTCAACTTATAAACTTTGCAGTTTTCTTTTTTATTTTCTCAAAAATTTTTGCAAAACCATTTGTAAAATACATGGAGGAACAAAGAAATATTCAAAAAGAAAAAGAAAGAATTTTACATGAATTAGAAGAAAGAGAAATAAAACTAACAGAAAAAGAAAAGGATATTTTAGGAAAAGCAAATAGCCAAGCTTTAAGAATAATTGCAGATGCAAAAAAACACGCAACTGAGGAAAGAGAAGGAATGATTGCTGATACTCAAGACGAAATTAATGTAATGAGAGTAAAAGCTAAAAAACAAATTGATGATGAACATGCAAAAATGTTAAAAGACGTTGAAGGTAATGTTATTAGAACAACAGAAGCATTAACAAAAAAGATTCTTCATGAATTTTTAAATGATAATAAACAAACCGAAATTATTGATAATTTACTTAGAAAAATAAATGAAAAATAAAAAAACTTTTAGAAAGCCTGAAATTATTTCTGCGTCTCAATTAACACGAGATCAGCTTGAAAAAATATACAATCTATTTCCAAATTTAAAAAACAAAGATTTGGATATAAAAATAGATAAGGATCTTGTTGGCGGCTTTATCGTAAAACAAGAATCAGATATTTTTGACGCATCTATTTCTGGAAAAATTAATTATTTATTAAATAAAATTTATGAAAACCACAGATAAAATCATCACTGATATTGAAAGTGAAATCGCAAACACCAAGATTTCATTTGAAGAGGAACATGTTGGTGTAGTACATGAAGTTAAAGACGAGGTTGTATTTTTAAAAGGACTTAAAAATGTTAAGTATGGAGAACTTATTGAATTTGAAGGTGGAGTAAAGGGATTAGTTATTGATTTGAGAGAAAATATTGTTGGTGCTATTATCTTTGGAGATTATTTAAAAATAAAAGAAAATGACTTTGGAAGAGCAACTGGAAAAATTTTTGAGATTCCAGTTGGAGATAAGTTTTTAGGAAGAGTAGTTAATGTTTTAGGAGAAGCAATTGATGGCGATGGTAAAATTGATGGTGATAAAAAATATCCAGTTGAAAGAGTAGCTCCTGGTGTTATTACAAGAAAACAAGTTAATCAACCAGTTCAAACTGGTATTAAAGCAATTGATGCCCTTATTCCAATCGGTAGAGGTCAAAGAGAATTAATTATTGGAGATAGAGGAACAGGAAAATCTACAATTGCAATTGATACAATAATTAACCAAAAAAAAGAAAATTTAATTTGTATTTATAACGTAATTGGACAAAGAAACTCAAAAATCGCAGCTGTTGTTGAAACGTTAAAAAAGGCAGGCGCTATGAAATATACAATTATAGTAGCTGCATCAGCATCTGACCCAGCTTCAATGCAGTACATTGCTCCATATTCAGCTGTTACTATGGCTGAATATTTTATGGATAAAGGAAAAGATGTTTTAATTATTTATGATGATTTAACAAAACATGCTTGGGCATATAGACAAATTTCATTAATTTTAAGAAGACCATCAGGAAGAGAAGCATATCCTGGAGATATTTTCTATCTTCATTCAAAGCTTCTTGAAAGAGCATGTAGAGTTGAAGAAAAATTTGGTGGTGGATCAATTACTGCACTTCCAATTATTGAAACACAAGAAAATGATGTTTCAGCTTATATCCCAACTAATGTTATTTCTATTACCGATGGACAAATATTTTTAGAATCAAATTTGTTTAATGCTGGTATTAGACCTGCTATTAATGTTGGTATTTCTGTTTCTCGTGTTGGTGGATCAGCCCAAACTAAAGCTATGAAAAAAGTTGCTGGAAAAATGAAGCTTGACTTAGCCCAATATAGAGAACTTGCTGCTTTTGCTCAATTTGAAGGAGAACTTGAAGAATCAACGAAGAAATTTTTAGACAGAGGAGCAAGGCTTACTCAACTTCTTAAACAAAAAAATAATCAAACACTAGACTTAGGAACAGAAGTTGCAGTTATTTGGATGGGTACAAATGGATATTTAGATAAAATTCCACTTGTCGAAATCACTAATTTAGAGAAAAAATTTATAGAACTTTTGCAAGTCAAAGGTAAGGAAATAATTGAAGAGATTAATAAAACTAAAAACCTTGAAAAAGACTTAGAAGAAAAATTAAGAAAACTTGTAGAAAATTTTTTGAAAATTAATTATGAACTTTCGCCAAGTAAAAAAGAAAATTAAAACAATTGGTAATGTTAAAAAGATTACAAAAGCCATGCAAATGGTTTCTGCAGTCAAAATGAAAAAAGCTCAAAAACTTGCGCTTGATGGTCGAAAGTATCGTGAAATTTTGGAAAAAATAATCAAGCGTTCAATGAAAAAGCTTGACCATAAATATTCACAACTTTTAGATAATAAAAATAGTGAAGATAAAAAAATTGGCAAAAACCTTTATATTTTAATTTCTACAAATAAAGGGCTTTGTGGAAGTTTTAATTTTAATCTATTATCTTTTTTATCAAAAAACTCTGATTTAAAAAATGATGACTTTGTTGTTATCGGAAAAAAAGCAGCAGATTTTTTAGCAAGAATTAAAGGTAATATTAAAGCAGATTTCTCAACACAAGTTCCATTCATAGATAATGTTTCTGCTGTTTTTACAATGGTTTTAGAAAAGTTTTT
>CAZWRH010000027.1:0-12068 GCA_964636045.1 uncultured Gammaproteobacteria bacterium
AAACAATCCCTACTCCTATACCAGTAAATTTGGTAAGATTCATTAATAATGACCATAAATACTTCAACAATAGATGGTGTTAGTTTTATTATCCCAACTTGGAATAAAAAAGATCTAGTAATCAAATGTATTCAACTTCTCGACAAGCAATTATCCATCGAATATCCTAAAGTCAAAAAAGAAATCATTGTTGTCGAAAACGGGTCTACTGATGGTAGTTTTGAAGCTTTGTCAAAAATAAAAACCAAAATTCCCCTAATAATTCTTAAACAAGAAATAAATCTTGGTTTTGCAAAAGCGATAAACTTAGCAGTTAAAAAATCCAAATACAAATATCTATATTTTCTTAATAATGATATGGAAGTTCAACCTGGATTTTTTAAAGAAATTATTAACACCGCCAATAAATTAATTCAAAAAAAAATTATTTTCTTTGGTATTTCTTCGCAAATATTTTTTTATGATAAAAAAGTAAAAAGAGTTGAATCCGGTAAAACTTGGACTAATTTTAAAAATGGTAAATTATTAGTTGGACATGAATTGAACCTTCAAAAATTAAAAAACACTTCTCTTACAGTTTATTGTGGTGGTGGATCATCATTAATCAATAAAAATATATTTAATTTACTTGGTGGCTTTGATGCTCCTGTTTACACCCCTATGTACAGTGAGGACCTTGATTTGGGTTTTGTCGCCTGGAAAAAAGGTTATCCTTCATTTTTTTGTCCCAAATCTCATGTTATTCATCACCACCGTAGTAGTAGTAAACTTTTATCTATTAGTCCTGATTATTACATTCACAAAAATTTTCTTTCATTCTGTCTAAAGAATTTCGATAGTTTGTCATTAATTACCAAAGTATTTTTATATTATCCATTATATTTAATTTTTAAAAAAGATTATTGGAAATATTTAATCGATAATTTAAAAAATTTAAACAACATAAAAAAATCCAAAAACAAATTAAAATCTTTACCAAATAAATATTCTGACGTTGAATTGATTAATTTTAAAAAGTTTGAATCTAAAAATGCCATCAACTATCAAATCTAAACTTCTTCTTATTTCTGCTATTCCACCTCAACCTCAAGATAGTGGGGGAGCAACAAGGATAAAAAACACCATTACTGAATTGTCAAAATACTATAATGTCGATTTTGTTTCATTTGATCAGTCAGAAATCAAAATCCAACCAAAAAGTTTTTCTTTGTTTTTCACCAATTTTATCCCTTATTGGTTTACCCATTGGTACAGTCAAAAACTTATTTCCAAAGTAAAAGACCTTATCAAACAAAACAAATACGATATTATCCAAATCGAATTCAGCCAACT
Source organism: uncultured Gammaproteobacteria bacterium (assembly GCA_964636045.1). Taxonomy (GTDB): domain Bacteria; phylum Patescibacteriota; class Microgenomatia; order UBA1406; family HO2-37-13b; genus CAZWRH01. The sequence goes on from CAZWRH010000027.1 coordinate 1,333, forward strand.
TCTTTATTTAGTTAAATATTTACCCAAAAATATCAAAAAAGTTTTTACTTCTCACGATATAGCTTCAATTTCTTTTTATCGACGCATTTTTGATGACCATCCTTCGATTTTGAAAATTATCTTTCGTTATTTAACCTTTCTTCAAATTTATTTTTACGAAAAAAAATATTTATCCAAATTTGACACTATAATCACTGTTAGTCAAAAAGATAAACAAACACTCCAAAAACAATTACCCAATAAAAAAATAGTTTGTTTGGAAAATGGTATTGATAAAATAAATTTTCTTAAAAAAACACCTTCGAAAGTAGTTCGCTTAGGCTATATTGGATCTTTTGATCATACTCCAAATTTAAATGCAGTTAAATATTTTTACCAACAAATTGCTCCATTGTTAGAAAAAGAAAATATTCAATATAAATTTTTCTTGGCTGGTAAAAATGATCCTAAATTTGTTAAAAATAATTTTCCTAAAATAACTGATTTAGGCATGGTTAAAGAAACTCAAGATTTTTATAAAAATATCGATTTCCTCATTACTCCTATTTTTGCTGGCTCAGGTAGTCGAATTAAAATTTTAGAAGCTCTTAGCTTTGGAATCCCTGTTATCTCGAGTCCTATTGGTGCAGAAGGTATAAATATCAAATCAGATTATCTTCAAATCGCCACCACCCCAACTGAATATATTCAATCTATTAAAAAAAATCATCAACTAAACAATGATCAACTATCCCAACAATTAACCCCACTTTTGTGGAAAAATATAATTAATAAGTATCAAAATATAATTTAAAACCAATGATTAAAAATCGACTAGCAAATAAAAATTATTGGAATAAAAAATACAGTACCAACGTTGATTTAAAAAGAACAATTAAAATTCATACTAAAATTAATTTAGCTACTACTGAAATAGATAAATATCTTAAAAAATTTCTTCCCCACAAGCCATTTAAATTTATTGAAATTGGATGTGCTCCAGGTTCTTGGATGTATTATTTTTATTCAACATTTGGATATCAACCACAAGGGTTAGAATATTCCCACTCTGGTGTTGAACTAACCAAAAAAAATCTTACTACCTTAAAATTAAAGCCCATTGTTTGGGAACAAGATTTATTTAAAAATAAATTAAAAAAACATTCATATGATGTTGTATTTTCTGGGGGTTTTATAGAACACTTCAATAACCCAGATGAATCAATTCAAAAACATATCGAACTATTGAAGAAAGGTGGTTATCTAATATTAGAAGTCCCTAACTTTCGTGGATTTAATTATTTCATTCAAAAACATATTGATAAATCAATTCTCGATAAACATAATACTGAAATGATGAACACAACTTATTTTTCATCACTAAAAGATAAGTATAAATTAAAAATTATCGATATAAGTTATGTTGGCAAAATAAATTTTGCTGTTTTTGGTGGTAATAAATATAAACTACTACCTTTTTATGCTCTTCAATTATTATTAACTATTATTTACCAAATCTTCGGAACTCTACCCATTACTGATAATAAAAACACCTCACCATATATTATTGGTATTTATCAAAAATAAGTCATTAATAATTAATTAGTTATCCTTATTCTTAATAAATAAAGATAACTAATAATTTTACTAGGTAATAAGGTTATCAAAATTTTTTGCAAAAAAATTAAAAACCTATCACTAAAACTTGGTTTCAACATTTTTGACCTAACAGCATAGTCTTTTATTTTCAAACTGAGAATAAAAGTATTTTTAATATTTGTTCTAGTAGAACTAGAATCACTAGTTCGGTATTTAACCAGCGCATCATTTAAAGTATGTATTTTATTACCTTGACTAAGGTAATAAATCCAAGTGTAATAATCATTAAAGCCTGAATATTTTATCTTATAAAAGTCTTTCTTAATTTCTGATTTTCTGAAAAGAATACTAGAATTAACTATTGAATTCGTCAAAAATATTTTTTTCAAAATTAAATTATAATCCTTACCTAAATTCCAACAACCAATCCATTTTCCTAATTCATCTATTACCTCTGCACTAGAAGAAACCAAAAAATAATCTTTATGTTTTTCTAAAAAATTAACTTCTTTTTCAATCCTATCAGGGAAAGCAATGTCATCAGCATCCATTCTGGCCACATAAATACCTTTAGCTATTCTAATTCCCTGATTGGCTGCAACTTCACCAGTAAAACCAGACGGTTTACTGTTTTTTAATACTACAGTATTGCTTCTATATTTTTTATAAAAATTATCGATTATCTTTTCCGATCCATCAGTTGAACCATCATTCACAATAATAATTTCTATATTTTTATAAGTCTGATTATATAAACTATCTAAACATTCACTTAAATATTTATTCGCATTATAAACCGGAATCACAATACTAACCAAAGGTTTATTTTTAAATTTCATTTTTAATTTTCATAAAATAATATTTCTTTCCATTTATTTAAAATTTTTGTTTTATTTAAAATCAACTTTTGATAAAATACCAGATTTTTTCTTACTACCCTAGCCTCTAATGATTTATTTTCAATAAAATTCCTTACAGCCATAGCAAATTCTTCCTCATCATCACAAAATGAGTTTATTTTCGGGATACACTCCACAAATGCTGGATAATTATTAACTACAATAGGTAATCCACAACCCATTGCTTCTGTAAAACACAACGGAGATACATCCAAATTTGACCAATAAACAAAAATGTCCGACTCTGAAATTCTGTTTAAAATATTTTTTGAATATCCACAAAAATTAAATTTAATATTACTCGGTAATCGAATTTTAACAGACTGAAATTTTATTTCATTTAAAAACTTTCCCTCACCATAAATATCCAAAACCACTTTCTTTTTTGTTTTTAATAGCGAAAGTGCTTTGATTATATGAACCACTCCCAAAGCTTTATCTTTAAAAGAAAAATTAGTTACTGTAATTAATCTAATTTCACTACCTTTCTTATAATTTTTTGGGGTACATATTTCTTCCGTAAAATTAGGAACTACCCTTGACTCTGATATCTTTAATATACTTTTCAAGAAATCATTTGGAAGAATTACTTTATCGGCCCATTTTAAATTAAATTGGTATAAATAACCTAAAGGGTTAGATATACTTTTTTCAAAATTATAATTTCCATGAATATTCAGATAATAGTTCTGTCTTTTAAATCTAAATATAAAAGGTACATTAGTTAAAATTTTTGTATTTTTACCATAAATAAAATGGAGTAAAATCCATCTCCAAAAACCAGACCAATGAACAACACTGTAACCGTCATTTAATAAATATTGGGATAACAAATGATGCTGCTTATAAGGACCACCAGATCTAGAAGAAAAAATTATTAATTTTTTATTTTTTATATTTTCCATATAATCACACCATTTTTGTCATAAACTTTTTCAAACACTGAATTAAATTTTTCTAAATTAACCCCGACATAGTTATATTCTGACCAGTAATCCCTTTCTTCACTCAGCCTATTAATTTTAGCAAAAGAATACATCACATAGCACTGTTTACACTCGGAAATATTATGGATAATCATATCCTTTTTAATATCATCGGTATAATAACCACTAAAAGCCTCCCCTTCAAAAAAAATCTTGCCTGGATCTAAAAACTTTCTTTGACTAAAATAGGTAACCATCGGTTTATTTACTTTCTGTGTCAATAGTGTTGCCTCAACCGGAATATTATTTTTAATCCACTCTGCCGCATTCAACTCTTCTTTAGTAGTCAAAGATCCCTTCATCCAAGCAATATAAATCGAACCGACAATTCCAATTAAAACCAAACTCAACCAAACCCATTTTTTTAATTTAACCGATTTAAACAAAAACGGCATTATTAATAGTACTGACAAGTCAATTAATAAAGGAAATCTTTCTGGTAAATACACTACATTTAATCTGGGAAAAACTTCACTAACCAAAAATAATATTAAGATCATCAATAACCAATATTTTTGATGTTTTAATTTTTTTAAATTACTCACTATAAACCCCAAACAAACCATCACTAAAGGACCAAAATAATAACCATAATACTTTGCTGCTCCACTCAGTCCCGGCCACCCCATTTCTACATTATCCGGAGCAGTTTCATATTTATTCAAAAACCACCATCGCCATTTTTCTATCTTCCATATTTCTTCAAAAATTCTATTTACATGCAAATATGACACAAGATTATCTCTCAAAACAATCACCAATAATAATCCTATTACTAATAACCAAATCCTTTTGGATTTTTCCAAATTAAAAAATAATTTTAATCCCAAAATAATTATTGGAAAAATAAAAAATTGATGATACCCGATACCTATCAGGGAAATAAACAGCGCCAAATAATTTTTATTTTTTTGTTCCAAATAAAAAATAACTGGAAATAATAATAAACACAAATTTTGCGGTCGAAAAAAATCTATTTCCATATTTATCACTGGCACTGCTAATCCAAAAGATAACAATAATAATCTTTGCCAAAAATTCTCTATTTTATTTTTATCTATCAACAAGCTTATTGCTATTAAATAGACCGTAGATAAAGCAATCATCCAAAAAACATGGATCTGATATAAATCAATTTTTGTTACCTGACCTAATACAGTCATGGCCGTAAAAAACAATGGTCTATAGTGATTACTAGTTACTCCGGTTTTTATCATTTCACTAATGGTCAACAAATTATCGTAACCATCAGACTCCGGCATAGTGACATAAAAATGGTAAAACACTACATGTAATATTCCGTAAACCACCAAAATTATTATTAATGGCCAATCCCATTTTATTGGCGGACATGAAATCCTAATTTTATTTTTACCCATTAATCGGCAAATTAATAACACTATTGTGATTAATATTATTAAAAACCAAAAAAGTTTTGGAGTTACCAATAATCCAAAATATTTGTTTAAAATTAAAATTATTGGGGCTATTGTTACCCAAAAAATACTACTTCCCAACAAAAACTTTTCCTTTACATTTAATTTTAAATCTAATAACCAAAACCATAAAAGGGGGATTATTATAAAAACCAATATCATTTCAAAATATCCACATAATCTTTAATTGAATTTTCCCAATCAAATTTTTTCTTTGTGGTTTTTTTAGCTGCTTCTCCTAGTTCTTTTCTTAAATGTGGATCATTAATTAACATAATAATTTTTTCTGACAACAACAAAATATTTTTAGGGGTAATCAATATTCCCGTTTTATTATTTTCAATAATTTCTCTGGTTCCACCAACATCCGTAGCCACAATTGCTTTACCGCACTTGGCTGCTTCAAGCACACTAGTTGGCAATCCTTCAGTATAACTAGGATTAATTATAATATCGCTAACATTTAATAATCCTAATAATTTCAATCTATCAAATTGTCCTAAAAACTTAACTTTTGACTCTAAATGTAAATCAAAAACTTGTTTTTCTAAATCTTTTTTTCTTGGACCATCACCAACTATTAATAAAATCCATTTATTCCCAGAAATTTTATTTACAGCATTTATTAAATCTTTCACACCTTTACCATCAATCAACCTTCCAGCAAATAAAATTATAACTTTATTTTTATATTTATTTTTAATTTTTTGATCATCTTTAATTTTCCCCATATCCAATCCTCTATAAATCACTTGGTAATTTCTAAGAGGGTAAATCTTTTTACAAAAATCAGCTGCCGCCACAGAAACGGCAACCACTTTATTTGCTTTTTTCAATATCCATTTACCAAAAGAATAATCAAATATTTTTGCCAAAAATGATTCAAATTTACTATTTAATTTTACAAAATCTGAACCATGTTCTATATGTAACCATTTTATTTTATTTTTTTTGGCAAAAATACCTGCCATGACTGAAGTAATAAAAAATCTAGTTGATGAAATTATCCAAGAATAATTTACAGAATATAACTTTTTTTTGACATCCCAATATTTTTTTTTCCAAACACAAGGTAAAGGATAGTTTTTAATAATTTCCCAAGCCGGAAATCTAATAATCTTTACATTTTTATATTTCAATTCTTCCTCATTCAAACCTTTAGGTAAACAAGGAGTAAAAACTGTCACTTCAAAATCATTTTTTGACAAATATTTATTCAACTCATCAATATAATTTTCCAAACCACCAATATGGGGAAGATAATATGGACAAAAAGTTAAAACTCTTTTAATCACTTTTTTTATCAATTTTTTTAATAGCTATCTTTCTAATTAGTTTCTCCATTTTATTTTCTAAATTTTTTATTTTTATATTATTTTCAATAGTCACATAAGTAAGAATCATAAATGTTCCAATCATTCCCAAGTCCATCACCCGTACAATAAATAATTCTTTCAAAATTGGTTCAAGTACTTTAGGAAACATTGCTATAAATATAAAAACAACAAATATTATTAACCAAGTAAAGAAAAACTTACTAGAAATATTATTTTTCTTCCAATGCAAAAATAAGGAATAAGTCATCAATAATGCAAAAGCCAATAAAACTATCTGTAATGTAATTATGTTCATTTTTCAAAAAACCAAAAGGGAAGTTTAAAGATAATTTTAAAAGCATCAAAAATTGTCATCCCTTTGTATTTATCAATATAAATTGTATCAATTTTTACTTCAGAAAAGGGAATTTTATTTCTACTTACCTTAATTGCCATTTCTGTTTCAATACCATATCGGGTCGATTTCCATTTTATTTTTTGATAAATTTCTTTTCTAAAACCCAAAAAACCACATAATAGATCTTTTCTATTCAAATTAAAAAATATTCTCATTGACCAATTAGTAAATAAGTTTCCATTTCTTCTTAACCAAGGAGCTTCCTTATTCAATAACCGATATCCAAATACAATTGGATACGTCCTTAATTCTTCAATAAATTTAGGTAAATATTTTGGATTGTGTTGACCATCTCCATCCATAAAGACTACCGCATCAGCCCCTAGTTTAAAAGCAATTTTCAAACCAGTTTTCATTGCCGCCCCTTTACCCAAATTGATCACATGGCTCGAAATAACTACTCTATTATTTTTTTTAAAATTATTTTTTAGAATTTTTAAAGAATTGTCACTTGATCCATCATCTATCAACACTACTTTTACCTTTTTATCGACCAACAAAATTTTATTTACTGTCTCTACTGCTCGATATTCTTCATTATAAATTGGCACTACTACAAAAATATTCATCTGCTCTTTTTAAATTTGTTAATCATTTCACCATATAAAGCTGGCAATAATAATCCCGCACCAATATATAACGGCCAGAATTTATGTATATCAATATAACTAGGGCAATAAGGATATAAAGTTAATAGGGAATAGAAATCATCCAAAATATGGTAAGACTTGAAAAATATAAAACTAATCACAAAGAAAACTAAAAATTGAAAAATCATTATATATAAACTATTTCTACCAATAATATGCAAAATATCGTTTTCATTTTTGATAATTTTATCCAGACTCTTGGCAATAAAAATTGAAATATAAATACCAATAATACTTGTGATTGTTGGTATTAATACTTGACCTCCAAATTCCATTGAAACAAAACTAAATTTTAAATTAATACCAGTTATGACTAAAAGTGACATCAATAATAAAGATAAAGACAAAATTTTTCCATTAAAAATATTAATTTTATTTTCAATATTTTTTTTATAAAAATAACCTAAATAATAAAACATCATTCCTACATTAGTCCTTAAAAACATGATTACAAACTCATTTCTAGACCATTTTTGACTTCCAAAATAAATCGATCCTATCCCCAAAAATAAAAAGAATAATATTTGATATGAATCTTTTTTTAAATATTTTCTTATCAGCGGAAACAAATGAATAAAAATGCTCTGAACCAAAAACAATGACAATATAAACCAAGCTGGTCCCATCAAAAATCCAGGATTCTCTGGCCCCATAGTAAATGGCTTAACAAAAACTGTATACCAAGATATTTCTCCTAAAGAAATACTATATTTCCAATGAACCAATAGTGAAAAGATAATCATTATAAAATAGTAAAAATAAAACAAACCTACATTCTTTTTAAATTTTGACCAAATATATTTTCTTTTTTCTTTTTCGTGGTCTTCATTATAAAAATATCCCGAAATAAAATAAAAAAGTGGCATATGAAATGAATATGATTGTCTTAAAACAGAAAACAATTGCGCATATACATGGCTCACCACCACATGAACAATACCAATCATTTTTAACAAATTCATTTCACTATTAAATTTAAAATCAAGTTTATTTTTTTTCATTATTTTTTAATTTATAAATATTACAATTATCCAAAGGACTTTGAAAAACTTTTTCTAATTTTCCTAAATTAACCACTTGATCCCATTGATATCTCCAATATTCTCGACCATTACTAGCATAATAATCAGATAAATAAACATCTTTTTTTTCTTTTAATTTTTCTTTATAAATATCTGTTAGCGGTGGATTAAAATATTTTGTTAAACCTCTACCTCCCATAAAATCCTGATCAACCGACAATGGTAAATAGTTAATTTTTACTCCATAAGCATCAAAAAAATAAATTGGTAAAAAAGATCCAAAATAAGCATCTTTTTTGTCTTTCATAAAATTATCAACCATTTTCAAACACAAATAATTCCATGGATCTTCTCTGTGACGAAAATTTAACCCTACTTGTTTTTTTAGAGAAACTATTTTCGGTTCATTAGTATTTGTTTGATAACCAGTAAAAATTAGATTTAGTCCCAAAAATAAAAATATTACTAAAATAGGATATTTAAATCTTAAAAATATCTGGTCAATGGCAAAACCACCAAAAATCAACATAATCGGCACCAATATCTCAATATGTCTTCCTTCTGTATCCACAAACAATGACAGAGCCAAAACCATTATTATTATCGGTAATAATAATTCGATGATGAATAAAATGTCTTTTCTTTTTTTTAGCATTACCAATAATCCAACTATAAATAAACCAACAATATCCCACGTAACCAATTTTTGGTGATACCACAAATTCCGACAATAATTTCCTTTTAGACATGAAAAATAAAATTCAAAATTTTTAGGAAAAAACTTAATGTTAAAAGCTATATTACTTAAGGATAAAATCTTAGGAAGATAAAATAACATTATCAACACACTTAAACTTCCCAAAATAATCATCACTTTTTTTCCATTTAAAAATCTCAATTTCTCCCAAAGAATTTTCAATAAAAAAGAAACCAAAAAACTCCCTGCTAATACTAAATTACTAACTTTTAAAATATAAGTTATTAATATTAAGAAAAATATTAATATTAAATGTTTCCATTTAAATTTTAAAGACAATAAATACAAAAATACTGATATCAATAAATAATTAACATTTTCTGCCATCACCAATTGAGGTTGGTTAAAAAAATAAAAATTAGAAGCCAATAAAAATCCTAAAAATCCAATTAAATACCATTTTTCTTTTCCAAAAAAATTATTCAAAGCCAACATAAAAAATACCAATGCTCCAATTCCAAAAATCAGATTTGTAAAATAAAAAGATCTAATATCTTTAAAAATCCACATTAAAGGTACCAACAAAACTCCATAAGTATTTGGTACAGTTATATCTACTATTTTTTCATTAACTCCCAAATTCCAACCATTACCTCTGACCCAATTCCACGCTGGAAAAGAGTAGAGAATTGTGTCTGGATAAGGTTCTAGATTAGCAATCAAACTATTATCATTAAAAGGATTTTTGTAAGCCAGAGCCAAGTAAATTGCCACACAAATTATTAGTGATATCCAAAAACCAAATTTATTTAAAAACCTAACCATGCCTTATTTTAGCGTCCAACACTGATATATTCAAAGCCCAGTTTTTTCATTTCCTTTACTTCGAATATATTTCTACCATCAACTATGTTTGGTTTTTTCATTAAAGATTTTATTTTTTGCAAATCAACTTCTTTAAATTCTGGCCATTCAGTTACTATTACCAAACAATCAGTATCTTTAACTGATTTCATTAAATCATCTTCATAAGTTACATTTCCATCTAATATCTTTTTGGCCTGTTCTTTGGCAATTGGATCAAATACTTTTACTTCCACTCCTCGATCCAATAATTGTTTGATCACTGTTAGCGATGGTGCCTCACGGACGTCATCAGTGTGTGGTTTAAAAGCCAAACCCCAAACAGTTATTTTTTTATCAGCCAAATTTTCTCCTAAAAGTTTTTGAATTTTTGCCAACAAAGATTGTTTTTGAGCATCATTGGTGTTTTCAACCGCTTCCAAAATTGAAAAACGAACATTATTTTCTTGAGAAATTTGAATTAAGCCTTTAACATCTTTTGGGAAACAAGATCCACCATAACCCACTCCTGCATGTAAAAAAGCTTTACGACCAATTCTTTCATCCAACATCATTCCATGAGCTACTTCTTTGACATCAGCCCCAACTTTTTCACAGATATTAGCAATTGAATTGATAAAAGAAATTTCTGTCGCCAACATGGCATTGGAAGCATATTTGATTAGTTCAGCTGTTTTTACATTGGTCAAAACAAATTCTGTTTTTAAGTTTTTATACAAATCCATCACTATTTCACCGGCTCGTTTTGATTCATTACCAATCACAATTCTGTCTGGATTTAAACAATCATGAACTGCCGAACCTTCGCGTAAAAACTCTGGATTTGATACTACATCAAAACTACCGTCATAAAAACTGGAGATGATCCTA
>CAZWRH010000028.1:0-10344 GCA_964636045.1 uncultured Gammaproteobacteria bacterium
GGTACGCTATCTGCGTTAGTAGATGCACCAGATCCTTTAATAGTTGTTCTAATATATCCTCCTGATGGAACATAAGTATTTGGAACAATTGTCACGGTTATTGTTGGGCTTTGGGCAACAATTATTCTATCATTTACAGCAAATGCCGCAGTTGATGCTGCAATAAATCCAAAGTTATTTGAATCAATAATGGAGTTTACAGTTCCTGAATATTTGCATGTAGAAGATCCAGGGTTTGTTATACAAATTGTATCTTTTGGAAATAAGTTTCCTGTATTTGTATCAGGGTATGTTGTTCCTGATATATTAATTGATGTTGTTCCTGCAGGAACAGTTACTCCAATTCCAGAAACAAAAGAGAATCTTGAATTACTTAGAGTAGCATATGAATTAGTAAATGGAATTTCAGCAAAGGTAGATTTTGCGAAAAATGAATAAAAAAAAGACAACAAAATAAAGTAAAAACAAAACTTTTTATTCATATAAATATAAATATAATCTTTTATATTAATCTTTGTCAAGGGTATATTTGAATTTATTATTATTATTATTATTATTGTAGTGATTTTTTATTAGTTATTTATATAAATATTTATATAAATTTGTATGAATATTATTTAACATCAATTGACAAATATTTTTCCGTCTGTTACATTGTTAAATATATGCCAATAAAAGAAAGACGAACGAAAATATTGCTACTTTTATTTTTAGTTTCTGATATAGACTATAAATATACAAATATAGACGAAAAGCTTCAAAAAATATTTGATTTAACGTTCAACCAAAAAACAAAAGGAACATTGTCTTCACTTTTAAAAGATGGATTAATTGAGAAATTAGAACAAGAATATAGATTAACAGATAAGGGTTATTACAGTCTTTGTTTGGAATTTCCATATTTTAGATTTTTTAAGCAAAAATGGGATGGAATGTGGAGAATTATTTCATATGAAATTCCAGAATCAAAAAGAGATTTAAGAGATAGATTGAGACGTGAAATGAAAGGTTGGGGTTTAGGTCCATGGCATAGGTCTTTTTGGTTAACACCTCATCCAATTATTGAAAGTCTTAGGGATCTTATTTATGGTCGTGAGGAAGAAAAGTATGTTCAAGCGTTTGAATCAACTCATGTTTTTGGAAACACTGAAAATTTAGTTGAAAAAGTTTGGGAAAAATCATCTCTTGAGAAAAAATATAAAGACTTATTTAAAAAGTGGCACGAAATTCTATCTGAGGAAAAAGATAAAAATGAAAAATTAGCTCAAATAATATATTCATATATTGAAATTATTCGAAATGATCCAGGTTTGCCTGAAAATTTAGTTGGTAAGAATTGGATTGGATTTGAAGCTTTTAGAATTTTCAAAGAGATAAAGGAGATTTTAATGGTTTGAATTAGTTTGTCTTATTCTGTTGTTTTATTTCTTGTTTTTTGCATATTCTAGACCCTTGTTTGTTTTTTTCTGTCTTGGTATTTTTTTGTTAAATGAACAAAGAAAGTTTTATAAAATTTTTGTCTTTTTTAAAACTAGTTAAGGTAGAGTTGTTTTTTTTATTAATCTCATCTTTTATTCTTTTAACGTCTTTGTACCTATTAAGTAAAGAACTATCTGTTAATAATGATTTAAATGAAGAAATCGTTGAGGAAAAGATAGAAAAAGATATTCCAGAAATTTACATTGATATTTCTGGATCTGTAAATAATGCAGATGTTTACAAAATAGAAAAAGGAAAGCGTTTGAAAGATTTAATAAGCATTGCCGGAGGTTTGTCAGATGACGTAGATAAAAAGTTTTTTAATCAAAATTTTAATCAAGCTAAAGTTCTTATGGATCAAGAAAAAATATATATTCCATCTGTTGTTGAGGTATTAGAAGGTTATAAAGAAGAAGATTCTCTACAAAATCAATTAAGTTTTCAGAGCTCTTCTTCTGATATTAGAATTAATATTAATAGCGCAGTTAAAGAAACTATTGAAGAGCTTCCGGGTATAGGAGAAGTTTTAGCAGAGAAAATAATCAACAATAGACCTTACTCCTCTTTAGAAGATTTACAGACGAAAAAAGTTATTAGTTTATCGCTTTTTGATAAGATAAAAAATCAGATTACTCTAAATGAATGATGTAAGCGAATTTGCAAAAATTATTAATTATTATTTACCTGAGCCAAACGCTACTTTATTAAATGGTATTATTTTTGGAATTAAAATTAGTAAAGGAGCTTTTTATTTAAAATTGAAAAAAGTTGGTTTATTACATCTAGTTGTATTATCTGGATTAAATATAACGATATTATCTTCTATAGTGGCCTATTTTACTAAGAGTTTTGGCAAAAAACTATCTATCTTGATAACAATTATTTCGATCATATTATTTATATGTTTTGTTGGAGTAGAAGCCCCAGTTGTAAGAGCTGGAATTATGGGAATATTAACGCTCGTTGCAGTTTTATATGATCGTGAAAATATAACTTTGTTGTCATTGCTATATTCTCTTGTTTTTATTTTTTTTATTTGGCCTGAGTGGTTTAAGAGTTTGTCTTTATATTTATCTTATTCGGCAACATTAGGAATAATTTTATTTGGAAATTCAAATACTAAAAATATTTTTTGGAAAGAAATGAAACCATCAATCGCTGCACAATTATTTACTATTCCAATTATATTTATATATTTTAAGGAAATATCTTTAATATCTCCAATAGCAACTTTACTTGTTGCTTTTACCGTGCCTATTTTGATGATATTAGGTTTTTTAATAGTATTTTTTGCAAAAATAAATATTTTATTTGGTTTTATTCCAGCCTATATTTGTTTTGGATTAACTACGTATGTAATATTTATTATTGATTTGCTAGAAAAAATTCCGTTTGTTTTTTTTAGTTTTAAATAATATGGAGTATGAATTTAATATAAGTAATCAAATTAAATACGTTAGTTTTTCTTTAGTCATTTTATTTTTAGTTTTTGTTAGTAATTATTTTCATTCAAATACAAAGGTTGTTTTCTGTGATGTGGGTCAGGGCGATGCAATATATATGAGAATAAATAATAAATATGATGTTTTAATTGATGCTGGATCATCAAAAAAAGTATTAGATTGTCTTGGAAAGAATATGCCTTTTTATGATCGTACTATTGAAACAGCTTTCTTAACTCATGAAGAAAAAGATCACTATGGTGGATTTTTATATTTAAAAGATAAATATAAGGTTAATAATTTATATATTTCAACAAGGCTTGAAAGAGAAAATTTAAGGAAGGTATTTAAGAATTGTAAGCTTGTGTCAAAGGGTTTTGTCTTGAAAGTATTTTCTTCTGAATTTAGAGTTTTATCTCCTGAATTAAGTTTAGGCCTTAATAGAGATAAAAATGAAAATTCAATGGTAATTTCTTTTTTAGATAGAAAAAAAATGTTTTTATTGACAGGAGACGCTAATTTAATTAATAATATTGTCTTATTAGAACAATCTAAAAGACATATAGATGTTTTAAAATTACCTCACCATGGCTCTGTTAATAACATAAATTTAGAATTTGTTAAATTAGCAGACCCTTATTATATAGTGATAAGTGTTGGAAAAAACAATCAATATCACCATCCATCAAAAATTTTATTAGATAAGCTTACAGCCCTAAATAAAAAAATATTCAGAACAGATCAAGATGGAGATGTTATTTTTTTAATAAACAGAAAAGGAGAGTTAGAGATCTAAATTTTTATAAACTCTTTTTATAATAAAAAATAATATAACAATTGATATTATTAATGCAAATATAAGTTTTATTGGAAGTGCAATAAAGCTTGTATTTGCATACATTATTGGAGTATTTTCTCCAAAATTTAAAGAAGTGCTTAAATCATATTTTCCGACAAAGAAATCTGATAAAACTAAAGATACATCGTTTGATTTATCAAATTCAGCAGAAGGACTTGCTTTAACTATTCTGTTACTTTCGCTTAATATGTTTTGTGGAATGATCGAGTAACTAGACTTTTCATTGAATTTTCCAGTTAAGGTAATTTTCCCATTAGGTTTAATAAGGTTTTTGCCGCCATTTCTAATGGTTAAAATTACAGGAATTTTATCACTTGATTCAAAAAAATTTATTTTTTCCCCAAAAAAATTTAATTTATATTTTGGTAATACTTCAAACTGAATAATTTTTCCATTAATTTCAACATTTCCTTCTTTGGTGACGGTTATTAGAATATTACTTCCTATAGTAGCTCTATTGTACGAAATATTTTCACCGCTAAAACTATTTTGAGGTTTTGTTTCAAACATGAAGGTATAATAATAATCTCCTTCAGGAGCACCTTCAGGAACTCTGATTTTAAGAAGAGCTTGTTGATTTTCGTTATTCTTTAAAAAGAATGGTTGATCAAGTTGAATATCACTATTTTCTAAATTAAATTTAATTGGACCATCGTTTGTTTCATTTATTTTTATATTACCGCTATTCCCAATGGGGATAAAGGTGGATATCTTAGGAATAATTACAACTGGGTCACCATAATTTTCAAGTCGATAAGCAACCAATATTGATTTATCTGGTTTAATAAAAACCTCAAGTAAAGGAGGCCAAAGACCAAGGCTAGTTTGTTGAGCAAAAACACTATTATATGAAATACTTAAAAAACCAACTCCTAAAAAAATAAAACTCCAAAAAAATATTAATATGTTTTTTTTCATTTTAATAACTTGGTGTTGCAATAAAATTTATATTTGCCTGATAAGTTCCAGCCGCTTGAATAGGAGAGGTGTTTATTTTAAAAGTCACAGTGCTTTGATGTTTATTTTTTAAAAGAGGGTTTGTGTTTCCAGTAATATTTAGGCTGCTCATAATTATAACTGGGTTTTCCGATGCAGATTTATCAGAAAAACGTCTATAACATTCGCTTCCATTTGTTGAATAGCAAGTTGTAAAAGTGTTTGGAACATCTTCTCCAGTTACTTTATATCCAAATCCATAAGTATTAACATCATTCCAAAGATTGGCATTATTTTCATCACAAGAAAATGCTCCACCATTACAACCCGTATCGGGAATGGTTAATGATCCAAGCGTCTTCATTGGAGCATCCTCATAAGCAGTTACTTGATAATTTCCTGCTGATCCAAAAGAGACTGTAAGGTCAGTTGTTCTTGTGGAAAAAGTATTGCTAACAAGCCTTCCAAAATCTATATTTGTATTTGAGACAGTAAATGAAAACGGAATAATTGAATGAATGTATTGAAATCCTGCTTTTACTGTGTAGCCACTTGATGTAAATTCTCCAGCAGAAGTTTGTCCCATTGTGGTTGACAATTTATAATTTGTTGAGCTTTCTGGTTTTGATCCAATATTAATGTTTCCAAATTTGATACTAAAACCAGTCGAATCCATGTTTATAGCGTGGCTATTTTTATAAAAAAAAGCAAATAACAGAATTAATAATATAGATTTACAAATTTTTTTCATAATCTTCAATTAGTTGTTCAGTTTTTTCTGTAATTTTTTTTATTTTTTGCAAATCATTGTCTCCCATAAAATTATCTACATGTTTTTTTATATTGGTAATATTATTTTTAATTATTAAAGATAAAAATAAAAAATTTTGTTGTTTATCTGATTTTATTTCCTCTTGAAGAAAGTCATTTTTATAATTTAAATTATTTATTATTTTTTTTTGGTCTTCGATTTTTCTATATTCTTTGCCTAAAAACAAAGCAAAAGGAGTTAAAAAAGGAAGTGAAATTATTGGAAAAAAAGATTGAATGGGAGTTTTGCTTTCCGCAACAAATAGATAGAAAATAACTAGACTTATGCTTGTTATAGCTGATACAGTTGGTTCAAGTATTAAAGATAAGGCAAATATTAAAAAGTAATATAAAAAGAAGAATTGAGAGTTAAGTCCACCAGTAGAATTAACAATATTAGTGATTATAAGTGTAAAAATTATAGAGTTTAAAATAAGCAAGTGTTCTTTATCTTTTATTAAAGAAATTTTTTTAAAAATAAAAAAAATAGTAAATAAAAATGCAGTAAGTTGCAGGTCAAATTCATTTGCTGTTATTTTTGTGATTAAAAATGAAATAAAAATAGAGAATACAATTAAAGTTGCATGAATTAATTCTTTAAGCATATAAATCATTATATATTGTGATAAAATATTTTTTATGGATAAAAAAAACAACTTTATTAATGATTTATTGGCAGAGTTAAAAACAGTTAGTTGGCCTACAAGAGAAGATGCAATCAAGTTAACAATGATAGTTTTTATAATCTCCTTGATTGTTGCTACTTATCTAGGTATAATAGACATCTTGTTAGCAAAATTACTTGAGTTTATTACTAAGACAAAGTAATCATATTTTTATGCAAACTGACGAAAATATTAAACAGGCGGAGCAACAAACAGAAGCTCCTGCAAAAAGAAATATACCAGCAGAAGCTAGATGGTATGTTGTTCATACTCAATCTGGTTTTGAAGCTAGAGCAAAAGAAGCTTTAGAGCAAAGAATAAAATCTTTAGGATTTGAAGATAGAATTTTTGACATTGTTATTCCACTTCGAGATGTAGTAACAATTAAAAAAGGGAAAAAGAAAAATATTAAAGAAAAAGTATTTCCTGGATATTTACTTATTAGAATGTTATTGAACGATGATTCTTGGTTAGTTGTTAGAACAACCCAAGGAATCACTGGTTTTGTTGGTGCAGGAAATAAACCTACTCCAATCTCTGAAAAAGAAGTAGAAGCTATTAAAAAATTTGTTGAGCAAGAACAGCCTAAATTTAAAGCTAAATTTTCAGTTGGTGAGGCAGTTAAAGTTAATGATGGTCCTTTTACAGATTTTATTGGAAGTATTGAATCAATTGATGAAGAAAAAGGAAAAGTAAAAGTTTTAGTTTCAATTTTTGGACGAGAAACTCCAGTTGAACTTGATTTCTTGCAAGTTAGTAAATTGTAATTTAATTAAAAAAGTAATATGGCAAAAAAAATAAAAACGATTATTAAGCTTAATTTACCAGCAGGTGAAGCAACACCAGCTCCTCCAGTTGGACCAGCATTAGGACAACATGGAATTCCTATTATGGAATTTATTAAGGAATATAATGCAAGAACTGCAAAGCAAAAAGGTCAAGTTATTCCAGCTGTTATCACAGTTTTTGAGGATAGAAGTTTTGTTTTTGAAACAAAATTGCCTCCAGCAGCAGAAATGATAAAGAAAAAACTTGGTATTAAAGGTGGTTCTGGAAAAGCAAGTAGAGAAGTCGTTGGAACTTTAACTCAAGTTCAAATAGAAGAAATTGCAAAAGAAAAATTAAAAGATATGAACGCAAATGATTTAGAAGCAGCAAAAAATATTATTGCTGGAACAGCTAGATCAATGGGCGTTAAAGTTGAAAATTAATAATTTAAAACAATATGGCAAAAGAAAAAGCAAAAAAAGAAATCAAGAAAAAAGAAAAAGTTTCTAAAAAAAACAATGAAGTAAAAGAAGTAAAAAAAACAGTTTCTCAAAAGAAAAGAGGAAAAAAATATCAAAAAGCAGTTCAAAAAGTTGATAAAAACAAACTTTATTCAATTGAAGAAGCAGTTTTAGTTTTAAAATCAGCAAAATATGTTGGATTTGACGAATCTTTTGAAGTTCATGTTAACACAAAAGAACAGCTAAAAGGAGAAGTTTCACTTCCTCATGGAATTGGAAAAACAATTAAAGCTGTTATTTTAGATGATAAATTATTAGAAGAAATTGAAAAAGGAATTATTAATTTTGACATTTTGGTTGCTCATCCATCCTTTATGCCAAAACTAGTAAAACTTGCAAAAATTCTTGGTCCAAAAGGTTTAATGCCTAATCCAAAAAATGGAACATTAACTCCAAATACTAAAGAAGCTGTCGAAAAATTTGAAAAAGGATCATTAAGATATAAAACAGAAAGTAAATTTCCAATCCTTCATCAATCAGTTGGAAAAATTTCTTTTGAAGATAAGCAAATTATTGAAAATATTAAAGCATTAATATTGGCTATTTCAAAATCAAAAATAAACTCTGTTTTTGTAACAACAACAATGGGTCCTTCTGTTAAATTAAACTTAGAAAGTATTTAATTAAGATTCTATTTAATTATTTTTTTGGAGTTTTAAGGCAGTTTGAATTTTGAAGCAATTTTTTTTACTTCTTGTCTAATTTGCTTAATTTTTTTATTTTTATCTAATTCTTTTTGAAACTTGGCAATATATTCCTGTCTAAGTTCTTTTTTTTCAGGAAGACGATATTCTTTGATAATATCAATTATTGTTGAAATTGTTTTTCCAATAAATTCCATTTGTTTTTCTTTCATACCACGACTTGTAACTGCAGGTGTCCCAAGTCTTATTCCAGATGGATAAAATGGGGAACAAGGTTCATTTGGGATTGTATTTTTATTTAATGTTATACCTGCCGCATCAAGTGCTTTTTGAGCAAAAACTCCACTTCCGATTCCAAGTTTATTACTTAAATCAACAAGTATTAAATGGTTTTCTGAACCATTTCCAATAAGTTTAAAACCATTTTTTATTAATACTTTAGCTAGAGTTTTAGAATTTTTAATGATTTGTTTTGCGTATTTTTTGAATGATGGTTGCATTGCTTCAAGAAGAGCAACAGCAATTGCTGCGGTTTGATTGTCGTGAGGTCCACCTTGAAGTCCTGGAAAAACAGCTTTATTTATTTTGTCAGAGAGTTCAGGATCTTTTTTTAATCCTTTGTTTGTTACCATAATCATTGCTCCCCTTGGTCCTCTTAATGTTTTATGAGTTGTTGTTGAAATTATGTGAACAAAAGGTTCTGGTGATGGATGAACTCCACCAGCAATAAGACCTGCAACATGAGCAATGTCAGCGGCTAAATAAGCTCCAACTTTATCTGCAATTTTTGCAAATTTTTCATAATTAAACTTTAACGGATAAGCTGTTGCTCCAACCCAAATAAGTTTTGGTTTATGTTTTATTACTAATTTTTCAATTTCGTCATAATCAAATAAATCTGTATCTTTTTCAGAAATATTTTTTTTCAATTCATATTGAATACTTTTAAAAAAAATACCTGTAGCAGAAACTGTATGTCCGTGAGTAAGATGTCCGCCAGCAGTAAGTGCTTGTCCCATAATTATATCTCCAGGTTTACATGTTGCTAAATAAACAGCTAAATTTGCTGGGGATCCTGAATATGGTTGAACATTAACAAATGGTACTTTAAAAAGTTTTTTTGCTCTTTCTTGAGCAAGAAGTTCTACTTCATCTGCAATTTCATTTCCGCCATAATATCTTTTTTTTGGATATCCTTCTGAATATTTATTAACAAGAGGAGATGATAAAACAGATCTAACTTTTTCTGATGCAAAATTTTCAGAAGGAATTAATTCAAATCCTTCTTTTTGTCTTTTTTCCTCAAGTTGAACTAGTTTTTTTATTTTTTTATCAAACATCCTCAAAAATATATAATATAAAAAAAATAAATGCAACTGATTTTTTTATTATTAATGCTATAATTTTATATGCAAATCGAAAGAAATATTGCTCCAATAGTGCAAAGTAACTATTTTCTTCATGGTGAAGTGCCAAACAATTTTAATCTTGATGGTATTACTATTGATGAAAAAACAAAATTACCCATAGAAAATGACCAATTAAAAACAATACTTGAAAATAATTTTTATACAACATTAACTTCCGGTAAAAATTTTTCAATGATGTATTGTGATTTAGATCAACTTAAAGCTTTAAATGAAAACTGTGGCTTTTCAAGTGGTGATAGATTTATTAAAACAGGTTCAAGATTGATTTTAAGAGAAATAAAAAAAGTTCAACTAAATGATGATTATTTTGGATTAAGTTATAGAAAGAATAGTGGGGGAGATGAATTTATTACTTGTTTTTTTAATATAGATAAAGAATCTGAAGCAAAGATTAATAATCTAGCTTTAGAGATAAATAAATTTAGAAAAGATAAAAAAATAAAAAAGCAAAAGTTTGATCAATTACCTCCAGAATTGTCTAGTATGGCAAATGAAGAATTTGAAGAACATACTTTTTCAGCCACAGCTACGGTTTTATCATCCTTTGATCAATCTTTGAGCTATTTGTTTAACATAGTAAAAAATATTGGATCAGTTAGTGAGCTACACTCACTAGATTTATGTAAATACATGTCAGAAATTGCAAATCATAGATCTAATAGAATAAAAAGTATAAAAAATAATGAAGAGATTAATGTTTTAAAAGATAGGATTAAAGATATGAATATGAAGCAAAAAGTAGAAATTGTGTCTGATTTTGTCTATCACAGAAGAATGTCAAAAGATTCAA
>CAZWRH010000029.1:0-2297 GCA_964636045.1 uncultured Gammaproteobacteria bacterium
GCCAGCCCGCTTGTTCAAGCAGTTTGTTTATTTTTATTCGTGCTTTTGCTTCTTTTTGCATCTTTATTTTCTTTTAAATTCTAATAAGTATTTACTAAATACTTTTTGAAATAAAATTGTTTTTTCGTAAAGATATGAGAAATAATTTTCATAATTTTCTTGATCAAATAATTTTTTTATTTCTTTTTTGATTTTTATTCTAGATGCTACTGGTGCATTTATCCATTCTATTTTTTCATTAACTTCCTTTTCTAAATTAGATTTTTTTTCGAGTAAAAAATTATACAAATCTTTATTTCTACTTATATATAATTCACAACCTAAATTATTATCTCTCGAATTAACAGTTAGTGATATGTGACAATCTGAGTTACCGATTGATACATCATACCAATGGTGAGGTTGTGGAGTTCTTAATTTAATTTTTTTATCTTTTTCTTGAACATATTTTTTAAATTGCTCCCAAAATTCAAGTTGTTGCAGCTTGGTTTCTGTAAGTTCATTATTTTTTGTTGCGGATTTTATTGTTTTTGCCCATTCATTGGGACTTACAACTAGTTCAAATTTTGGAGCTGGGTTAGAGTTTTCTATTTGCCATAATTCGAGTTTTATAAGAAAAAAACTTATATTTTCGTCTGTATGTTCATTTAGCCAATCTATTGCTTTCTGATGTTCTTCTCGAAAATCTTTTACTATCCAAATTATTATTTCTGCATCATAACCTGAAGCATAAGTAATAATTTTTCCTAAATGATCATGATTTGTATCTTCGAGTTGGTTTTCTATAATAATTTTTCTTTTTGTATTGTCTTCTTCTGCGAGAATATCTACATTAAATTTGCCTACATTTGCTTCAGTTTGGATAAGATTAATATCAACTCCAATTTCTTCGCTAAGTAAAGTTAAATTTTCTTCTTGTGATAACCAATTTGTGAAATCAATTGCTTCATGACCCCATACATCTCTTAGATCTATTTTTTTAAGAGTTGAAAGTGGTTTTTTTATCATATCTTTTCTATTTTACTCCTTTTTATAAAGATTAAATATAAGTTATCGTATGTTCTCCATATTTGTCCGCCTTGGGCGGATTCGATTTTAATCTAGCCCCACACCGTTCATGTTCGCCCCGATGTACTTCGGGACGAAATATTCACTTTGAGGGGCATTGTTATATCTAAACTCACTACGTTCATTAAGATATAACAATGTGGACTTAGCCAGAATCGAACTGGCGATTTGTCGTTGCGAACGACATGTTATACCACTTAACTATAAGCCCATAATTTTTTGAGGTTGATTTTGGTTTTTTAATTATATAAAATTTGTTTTTAGAAGTTGTCCCCTATTTTTTTACCCATGAAAAAACTAATTGTGATCGCTGATTGGGCCTCTGATTCACTTACAAATCAAGAATTTGCATCATCTTGCGAAGGATTTTTAAAAAATCCTGATAATGCCAAAATTTCTTTTGTTGCCTCTACTCCATCAACTATTCATACAAGTTTTTTGATTGCACAAATTACACAAACTGAAGAAAGATATGGTAAACCAAACAATACTGTAATTTTTCAAAACACAGATCCAAGAATCCAAACAAAAGAAGGTGTTACAGAAGCTCGCGGCGCTGATTTTATTATTTTAAAACTTAAATCTGGAATGTATGTTTGTGGACCAAATGCTGGATTTGATTTTTCAATGATAAAAAATAAAATAGAACAAGCTTTTATTTATAGAAATTTGGACAAAGGAAGCCAATTTAGATCTCGTGATTTATATTCTCGAGTTTCTGCTCATCTTATGGATTCTATGGAAGATGAATTGGATATTGAAGAAATAAATATTTCAGACATACCAGATTTAAAAGAAAAAGTAATCGCTCATATTGATAATTTTGGTAATATCAAAACTAACATTACCAAAGAAGATATGAAAGGAAAATTTGAATTTGGTGATGAGATAAAAATAAAAATTGGAGAAACTACAAAAACAGTTAAATATACTCATAACTTATTTGGAGAAGCTCCAGGTATTTTAGTTATTGCACCGGGATCATCAGGAACAGCTGATCTACCATTTTATGAAATAGCTGTCAGAATCGGTGATGACTATAAATCAGGAAAAGATAATTTCCCAAACTGCAAACCAGGAGATTTTATTGAGATTAAATGATATCATTTTTTAATGGTTTCAAAAAATAAAAATAGGATTATTATTTCTGTTGCCTTAATATTTTTTATTCCATTATTAATCTGGTTTTTAACTAAAATTCAGGGAGAAAGAATAAAAGCAGATAAAAA
>CAZWRH010000029.1:2397-9874 GCA_964636045.1 uncultured Gammaproteobacteria bacterium
ATTCGAAATTTAATTGAGGAAAAACTAGAAATGGCCTTTGCTTTTGAGATAAAAGATGGACCTGCTCCTCGATGGGGAATGTTGTCTTATGACGGATTTAAAAAACCCAGATATAAAGCACTTAAACTTTTGTCATATATCGAAGGACAGCGACTAGAAGTTCAAGGAGAAGGGTCAAATGTGAAAGCAATTGCTTCAAAATTGAAAAATAAAATTTCGGTTTGTTTAGTAAATTATGATACTCAACTAAAAAATTCAGAACTTGTGCCTATTTCTTTTAGAAATCTGTCACAGGGAGAATATACAATTCGTATTATTGACTTAAACGAAAATGTGACTGAAGACGTTATTTCAATAACTACTGGAAAATTAACTAAAAAAATATATCTTCCTCCAAACTCTATTGCAGTTTTTGAGATAGAAAAAAACTGAACCTGTAATTAGTTATTGGTAATTAGCAATTAGTTGTTTGCCATTCTAAATGTAGTGATAGTGAAGAATCTTTGAATCGAAAAATAAAGATAGCCTTTGGCAAAAAAATGTGATGGAAACAATAAGATATTTATATTTATCTCTCTATTTTTAAAAATAATTGTTTTAAAAAATAGAAAGGAGGTGATTCACCCACTCCTTCCAGAACGGGTACCTTGTTACGACTTAGCCCCCATCGCCGATTTTACCCTCTCCCAACTAATGTTGGGATTCGGATACTTCCGACTTTGTTGGCTTGACGGGCAGTGTGTGCAAGAGACAAGAACGTATTCACCGCGACATAGCTGATCCGCGATTACTACTAATTCCACGTTCATGAGGTCGGGTTTCAGACCTCAATCCCCACTGAGAGTTAATTTTTGGGATTCGCTTGACCTTACGGTTTTGCAACCCTTTGCTTAACTCATTGTAGCATGTGTGTAGCCCAAGGCATAGGCGCCATGCTGACTTGACGTCTGCTCCACTTCCTCTCCACCTGAAGGTAGAGTAGTCTCCTAAGATACTTGTAACTTAGGACAGAGGTTGCGTTCGTTGTCCCACTTAAGGGCACTCTTCACAGAACGAACTGACGACAGCCATGCAGCAGCTTTGTAAGTGTCCTTGCGGAAGTTTTTACTTTCATAAAAATTTCACTTACATGTCGAACCTTGGTGAGGTGCTTCGGTTTGTATCGAATTAAACCACATGCTCCACTAGTTGTGTGTCTCCCCGCCAATTCCTTTGAGTTTCGGTCTTGCGACTATACTTCCCAGGCGGTCTGCTTAACGTGTTAACTTCGCCACACCAACCTAGATAAATCGAGGTCAGTGCAGCCAGCAAACATTGTTTAGGGCTAGGACTACCCGGGTCTCTAATCCGGTTCGCTCCCCTAGCTTTCGTATCTCAGTGTCAATTAACTTTCAGAAATCCGACTTCTCCACTGGTGTTCTTAATGGTATCAACGCATTTCACTACTACTCCATTAATTCCGATTTCCCTAAAGAAAATTCTAGTTCATCAGTATTACTTCCCTTTTTCTCGGTGAGCGAGAAGATTTGAAAAGTAACTTAATAAACCACCTACGCACCCTTTACGCCCAGTAACACCGGATAATGCTTGTGACCCACGTATTACCGCCGCTGCTGGCACGCAGTTAGCGGTCACTTTCTAATAGGGTACCATCAAACTACTTGCGTAGTCTTTTTCCCCTACCACAGAAGTTTACACTCCTAGAAGCTTATTCCTTCACGCGGTGTCGCGTGGTCAGGCTTTCGCCCATTGCCAACTATTCCTGATTGCTGCCACCCGTAGGTGTGGAGCCCGTATCTCAGTGCTCCTCTGGCTGATCATCCTCATAAGATCAGCTAACCGTCATAGGCTTGGTAGGCCATTACCCTACCAACTACCTGGTAGTACGCACGATTCTCCCTTTCCAAACAGTTAAGTCCTTTACTTATCTTTTAAGGGATAAGACTATTAAGTATTAGCTTCTCTTTCGAGAAGGTATTCTTAAGAATGGGGTAAATCCGTACGCGTTACTCAGCCGTCCGCCGCTAGACTTCAGACTTTCTTGCGAAAATCTAAAATCTCGCTCGACTTGCATATCTTAGGCACACCGCTAGCATTCATCCTGAGCCAGGATCAAACTCTTAAAAAATTTCCATCACGTTTTTTTGTCAAAGAACTACTACTTATATTTCAAAGCAAGAAATATATTATATAGTGATAATATCTTAAATACAAGGGGGAAAAATCATCTGATAATTACTCTTTTAAGGTTAGTTTTGTCATTAATTATCTTCATTATTCCTGAAATTGTAGCGTCATCAGGATTTTCTGCAATAACAACAGGGATTTTTAAATCTTTTGAAATAAAATCATCAATCCCTGGAATTCTAGCAAGTCCGCCTGTTAGATAAATTCCACTTCTGATTATTTCATCAATAAGCTCTGGTGGAGTTGCTTCAAGAATTTCTTTAACGCTATCGATTATAAGGTTTAGGTTGTTAAATAAAGCTTCTTTAACGTCGCCGACTTTTACTCTAATTGATTTTGGTAAACCGTTCTCAAGAGATTTTCCTCTGATTGTATGAACCAAACTTTCATCTTTTAAATTCAGCAAAGTTAGTTTTAAATTTTCTGCAGTTTGTTCTCCAATAATTACTCCATATTTTAAGTGAAGATAATTAATAATTAATTTGTCCATATTTTCTCCTGCTTGTTTGATAGTTTTTTGCGCGACTATTCCACCCATAACAATTACTGATATTTCAATAATTCCACCACCCATATCAATTAAAAAAACTGGTTTATTAGAAAAAACTGGTAGTTTTGCACCATAGGCAGTAACAATTGATTTATCAAGCAAATATACTTTTGAAAAACCAGATTTTAACAATGATTCCTCAATTGCTTTTTGTTCAACTTCTGTTGATGAGGCGGTTGATGTGGTATAGCCAACAATATTATTTTTAAAAAATCTACTACTTAAAAAGAATGGCAAAACTGATTTTTGCAAAAAATGTTTTACTAAAAAAACAGTTGAGTCAAAATCAGAAATAATTCCATTTTGGATTGGCTTAATTATAGAAATAAATCCAGGTGCTTTCCCAAAAATTTCTTTTGCTTCATCACCAAAAAAAATAAATTCGCTAGTTTTTACATTTTGACCAATAAAGGTGGGTTCACGAAGAACAATTCCTTTTTTATCAATTCCGATCCTAGTGTTTAGTGTTCCAAGATCAATTGCAACATCTAAGCTATTAAAAAGCGTGGTCGAAAATTGCTGTAATTTTGTTACAATATTTTTCATATGGATAAAATCATAAATAAGTTGATTAATTCTTTTTTTCTTGTTCTTATCTTTTTTACTCCTTTAATCATGTTTCACAAAACTTCTGAATTGTTTGAGTTTAATAAAATGTTATTTATTTATTTTATAACAATTTCAGTTTTTTCGCTTTGGCTTTTGCGAATGGTACTTCACCGAAAAATAATTTTCCAGAAAACCTATTTTGATTTGCCCATATTTCTTTTTTTGTTTTCTCAAATAATTTCAACAATTTTATCTATTGATAGAGAAACATCTATTTTTGGTTATTATGGAAGATTTAATGGAGGATTGCTATCTGTTATTTCGTACATTATTTTGTTTTATGCATTTGTTTCTAATTTTGATTTTAAAAATAAAATTGCTTTAATAAATAAAGCTTTATTTACTTCTCTTCTTTCTTCGTTAGTAGTTATTTTGTGGAATATTCCTGATAGATTTGGATATGACTTAACTTGTTTAGTATTTACGGGAGACTTCAATTTAAGTTGTTGGACTGACCAATTTAAACCATTGGAACGTGCTTTTTCAACACTTGGACAACCTAATTGGCTGGGTACATATTTATTAATTAATTTTTTTATTGCTGTCTATTTTTTACAAAAATCAAAAAAGTATTTTTATTTATTAGTTGTTTATTTATTTGCAAATTTTTCAACAATTTTATTTACTAGATCAAAATCAACTTATTTTGCTTTTTTTATTGGAATGCTATTTTTAGCGTATAGGTTTTGGCATGAAAAAATGATTAAAAGCAAAATAAACTATTTTCTTTTATTAGTAATTATTTCTTCGATTTTATTTTTTAAAACTGGAATATCAAGTATTGATAAATACTTAGTTTTTACTAAATCTAAAGTTACAAATACTATTGTTACAAATAATTCTAATACTAATTATTTAGTTACCGATTCTTTTGATATAAGAAAAATTGTATGGAAAGGTGCAATTGATTTGGGATTTAAATATCCATTTTTTGGAACAGGTGTTGAAACTTTTGCTTATTCTTATTATTTTACAAGGCCAGTTTCTCACAACGTAACTTCAGAGTGGGACTTTGTTTATAACAAAGCCCATAATGAATTTTTAAATTATTTTGCAACTACAGGATTTTTTGGATTGTTTTCTTATCTTTTAATTTCAATTTATTTATTTGTTTTATTTTTTAAAAATACAAAAAATGATTTAATCTTTTTTTTAACGATTTCTTATCTTACAATTTTAATCACAAATTTTTTTGGATTTTCTACTACTTCTATTAATGTTTTAACTTATTTAATATTGGCGATTTGTTCAGTAGTCTTAATAGATAAAAATAGTTTTGAAACAGTTAAAGTTGGTTTTATAAAAAACTATAAAACGATTTTATCAATCATCGCTGTATTACTTTTTTATTTAGCATCATGTTCTTATTTAATAAGATATTTTTTGGCAGATATAAATTATAGTATCGGTGATAATTTATACAAAGTTCAAGAATATGTAAGATCAACCGAGTTTTTAGAAAAAGCAATTGGGCTTAAAAATGAACATATTTATATGGATAAACTATCCCTTGTTTATGCAAATTTAGCTTATTCAAAAGCTTATGAGGGAGACATGCAAAAAGCAAACGATTACTATAAATTAGCAAATTCATACAATCTTATATCAATTAGCAAATCTCCAAAAAATATTTTTTATTATAAAACGAGAGCCAAAATTTATTTTGTTTTTTATCAAATATCAAAAGACAAAGATTTTTTAGAAAAAGCAATTACTTCACTTGATCAAGCGATAAAAATCTCTCCAACTGATCCAAAACTTTATCAAACAAAAGCAGTTTTATATTTTTCAGAAATGGAAAATCAAAAAACAATTGATGAAAAAATATTTAATGAGGCATTACAAAATATTAATAAATCCATAGAGCTTAAAAATAATTTTTATGATGGATATTTTACAAAAGGCTTAATTTATAAAATTGCTAAAAAGAATGATGAGGCAAAAAAAGTTTTTGATTATATTTTAAAGAATATAGCCCCAGGTGATGCTGACACGCAAAAAGAAATAAAAGAAATTGGATTTTAATTTTTTATATTTAAGGAAGTTTCCAATTTGAGCTGGTTATACCAAATCTACATACACAATTAGCGCCACAGCTAGGCCCACCAGTATATCCAGATTGTAAAACTCCAGGACCTATATCATCAACGTTTTCGATAGTAGCATATAATTTATATCCATTAGTATTTCCTGCGGCTACTCCTTTAACGTAGTAATA
Organism: uncultured Gammaproteobacteria bacterium; assembly: GCA_964636045.1. Lineage (GTDB taxonomy): Bacteria > Patescibacteriota > Microgenomatia > UBA1406 > HO2-37-13b > CAZWRH01. Next base: position 7,962 of record CAZWRH010000029.1, read on the forward strand.
TCTACATTGACTTAAGGGGTCTCCTGGTAGTTTTACCATATATATTTTGGTTGTGTTTGTTGGATTGGTAAGTTCAAGTCCAGCACTTGGAAGAGACGCTGGATAATCACCAACATCTTCATAATACGCCTCAAGAGCTTTTTGGATTTGTTGAAGGTCAGCTTTTCTTTTTGCATCTCTACTTTTTTTTAGTGAGTTTATAAAATTACCAGAGATTAATGCAGCCAGTATTCCAAGGATTGCAATAACAATCATTATTTCAATTAAGGTAAACCCTTTGGTTTTATTCATGTATTTATTATCTTTTAATAAATATCTGATGTCAAGTAATTTTGTTTTTGATAGAATTGGAATACTTTTTATGAAAAATAAATTAATTATTTTTTTAGTTTTATTGGTAATTAATATTATTTTTTTCTTTCCTCTTCTTCCCCCAAATTCAAAATTAATTGTTACTCCAGAATTTTCTGGAGGTGACACAAATGTCGTATATTATTCTTATCGAAAAAATGCTTGTGATAGTCAAAAAAATTTTGTTATTCCATTCTGGAATAGGCATATTGGAATGGGTTATCCAGTTCTTGGTGAAGGAGAAATTGGTTTTTTTAATCCATTTAATTTAATAACCTGTGCCGCGCTGAATTACAAAGACGCTTTTAATGCAACTTTGTTTCTACAAAATCTGTTTGGGCAATATGGTTTTGTTTTGTTAGCGCTAGAGCTTGGAATGACTGTTTATTCTGGAATTTTTTTGGCAATGATTTTTTGTTTTTCTCCAATTATTGTTATGAATTATATGCAGGTTGTTTTAGTTTTACCATTTTTATATTTAGGTTTTATATTAACTTTTTTAATTAGATTTATCAAAAAAAATTCTCTTTTAAATTTTTCATTATTAACTTTATTTATTTCCTTACAATTTATTAGCTCTCATTTTCAGTCATTTTTTCAATCATATATTTTGATTTTAATATTTACTTTTGGATATTTATTTTTTAATAAAACAGAATATAAAACAAAAAAAGAAAAAGTATTATTGTTTTTATTTTTACATTTAAGTTATATTTTGGTTTTTTTATTAACTGCATTTCATTTATTTCCATCTTTAGAATTTATTAGTAATTCAAATAGATCAGCGAGTGATATCTATGGCTCTTATGGTACAAATTATGACCAAAATTTAACTGTAAAAAGCCTTATTACCTTAATTAGTCCATATTTATCTGGAAGCCCTAAAAACGCTACTTATGATTTTGAAGGAATTCATCCTTGGGAAAGTAATTTTTCTATTTTTACCCTACCCTTTTTATTCTTAATTTATTTTTTATTTGTTTATAAAAAAATAAATAAAAATTTGTTTATAAAACCATTTCTATTAACATTGGTTGTTATTACTTTATTAGCCTTTGGTAAAAATTCTCCAATTTATTTTATCCATTCATTGCCTATTTTTAATTCACTTAGATTTCCATCAAGATTTGTGATGTTGGTTGTTTTTTGTATTGCCGTCTTGTCTGCTTTTGGATTTGACTATTTAATTAAAAAAATAAAATTAAGAAAAAAAATCATTTATTTAATTTTAATAATTATTTTTATTGAAGCCACTTATTTTTTTAATTATTTTCATGTTTTTTTGGACAAAAATAAGGTTTATGAAAGTTCAATCTTAAACAGTTTAGTCAAAAAACAAAAAGATATTGGAAAAGTTTATTTAACCGGAAGAGATATCGGTTTTTTTGATAAAAAATATGTAAAAGAAGGCTATCAACAAAATTCAGATTGGTATTATCAGGTTGTAAACAATTTACTTGCGAGTAATCTAAATTCTATTTATAGCGTGACAACTTTTGGAAATAAATCTGGTCCACAACTAAAACGATTACAAACAATTTATCAGTTAGTTAGTGAGAAAG
>CAZWRH010000030.1:0-4269 GCA_964636045.1 uncultured Gammaproteobacteria bacterium
TCTGTTGGTGGTGCTGTATTGCGCCGTGGTGGCCTGGAACTGGCGGCAGGTGCGACGGCGGTAACACTGCGCTCGCATGAGCGCCTAGGATCGAACCATGGCCTACACCAAGCCCACCGCTGCTAACCTAAAGGCCCGCTTCCCGGCATTTGCTGCCGTGGCCGATGCAACAGTGGGTTACTGGATCGACGAGGGCGATGCCGAGACCGCGAGCTGGCCCGATACGGGGCGGGGCAAGGCAGTTATGGCCTATGCCGCGCACAGGCTCGCCGAACTGGGGATCGGCGCGGCGGCCGTTCCGGTGGGCGTGTCGAGCTTCAAGTCCGGCACATTCTCCGCGACCGTCTCCGATGCCGTGGCGGGGCTGACCGGCTTCGATGCGACGGTCTATGGCCGCGAGTTCGTGGCCCTGCGCCGCGTAGCCTTCGCTGGCCCGCGCATGGCGTGGACCCCGCCCACGGCGATGGACTAGGCCCGTGCTGGACCAGATGTTCGCCAACCTCGCCACCGGCTTTGCCGCACAGTTCGGCGCGCCGTTCGAGGATGCGACCGCGACATGGGCAGGCACCGCGACCTTTGACACTGGCGGATCTATCACGGCGGCAGGGACGCCGGTCAGCCATGCCTGCAAGGTGCAGTTCGATGCGCCCACGCAGGCCATGCGCGCTGCCGAGGGGTTTATGGAGACCGACGCGCGGGTGATCGTGCTGGCCTTTGCCGCCACGCTCGACACCAGGGCGCGGATTGTCGTGGCTTCGGGTGCCAACGCGGGGACGTGGGAGCTGCTGAGCGTGGTGCGCGATCCGGCGGGCATCGGGTATGAGTGCCGGGGCCGCAAACTGTGACCATGAAGGGCCGTCAGAAACACGCCGACCGGCTGAAAAAGCTGTCCGGTCCCGCTGTGGTTAAGGCGGCAAACAAAGTGCTTTATGTCGGTTCAGACAGGATCCGGGCCGAAGCCTTCCGATCGATCAGCGCCGGTTCCGTATCCGGCAAGGGCCATGTGCCATCGAATCCTGGCGAGCCGCCCAACCGCGACACGGGCATTTTGCAAGCGGGGATCAAGAATAGGTTGGTCGGAGATTTGCTTGCTGAAGTTTCTAGTGAGGCCCCCTATGCGTCGGCTCTTGAAGATGGATCGAGCCGAAAGGCCGGAACAACTTCGCGAAGTTTTAACGGGCATACGACTACCTATGGCCCAAACAAAGCCAAGCATGGTCCAGTCAAAGTCGAATATGGGGATAGCACCATGAAGGCTCGCCCCTACATGCGACCCGCGCGCGATACGAAGGCCCCAGAAATCCAGCGCCTGTTCGAGGTTGAAATCGACAAGCTGGTGAAAGGATCAGGAACATGAAGACCATCAATCTCGCGGCCCCGTGGTCGCACCATACCATTGCCGTCACCACCGACTATCAGGCCGGAACGCATGAAGTGACTGCCGAGGTCTATGACGCTGCCGTTCTAGCAGGTGTCCACAAGGAGGAAGCCAATGGCGACGGGTCTGCAACGCCTCGTTCGGCGCGCCCTGCTGGCAAGGCTTAAGGCCAACGCCGGTCTGACCGCACTGGTCCCGGCTGCGAGCATCAACCCCGACGGCGAGCCGACATGGCCGCATATTCGCCTACGCGCCCCCGTGACGCGGCGTCTGCGCGCGGCGGGGGTCAACGGCGGCGAGGGGTCGTTCGACGTCCACGCCTTCGCCCGGTCCCGCTATGACGCAGGCGCGCGCGTCGAGACGGCGGAGGACCACGCGGGCCGCATCGGCGCTGCAATCGAGGCGGCACTGGCTGACAACCGGATTGCGCTCGAAGGTGGCGGCACGGTGCGGATCGAAGTCACTGACATGCGCCTGCTTGAGGACGACACGCCCGATGCCTATCACTGGTTCGCGCAGGTCAACTGGCGCGCGCTGGCGTCCTGACATGGGCCGTGCTAATATGCGCACCCCATGCCGCTCGATCCCATCATGCTCGCGCTATTTCGCCAGCTACTGCGGCAGGGCATCCTGACTGACATGGACGTGCAAGCCATGGCCGCTGACCTCGAACGCGAGGGGCGGCCTGACCTTGCCTATGCGGTCAACGTGACCTTCATCGAGGCGCACCTGAACCCTGACGGCACGGTGGCTGACGGCGGTAACGAGGACTAACCCAGCGCCCTAGCGTCCGCTGCGAACCTTTTTTGCAGTGGAGCCAGCGCAAATGTCCCTTCCCACCGAAGCAGATTTCGCCATCATCAAGATCGGCGACGGTGCGACCCCCACCGAAGCATTCGCCATCGCCTGCGGCATTCAGGACGTCACGATCAACCAGGCTGTCGGCACGCAGGACCGCTATGTCCGCGACTGCGCCAAGCCCGGTGAAATCCCGAATCGCAAGGTGAAGGCCACCGGCAAGTCGCTCGACGTTACCGGCTCTGGCCTGATCGATAAGGCGCAGATCGCGATCTACAACTCCGCGCTGGGCGTGGCGAAGAACTACAAGATCGAGGTTTACGCCGACAACGGCACCGACGCGGGCACCCTGCTGGGCACCTTCGCCGGGTCGTTCATGATGACCGCCTCGAACCAGTCGATCCCGCGCGAGGGCACCGCCTCGGCTGAAGTAACGCTCGCCAGCAATGGCGCGTGGACCTGGACTGCGGCTTGATGGTGAGGCGTGGACACCGCAATCACCCGGGACTTCGCTGACGGGGTTTACCGCTTCTGGCTGCCCATGCCGCAAGTCATCGCCGCCGAGCGCGAGATGGCGCGGCGTGACAGCGAAGGCAACCCGCTGCCGCATTCCATCTTCGCCGTGTTCCACGACCTTGGCGCGCACCTCGGCCAGCTCGGCGACGAGACCGTCCTGACCGGGCCTTCCCCGGCGCTACTGTCCGATGCCCACGCGATCATCCGCAATGCCCTTGCTGGCGGCGCTGAGTGCATGGTGAACGGCGAAGACGTCCGCACCAGTGGGACGATGGCCCGCGAACTGGTGGCGGTCTACTGCTACCCCGCGCGGCCTGCGATCCACGACCTTGGCCTTGCGTGGGAAGTCCTGCGCGCGGCGATCTACGGGATCGACCCCAAGGCTACTGGCTCAAAAAAAAAGGACGGGGACGTAAGCGACCCGCCGCTTTCGTGAAGGGCCTGGTCATCGCCAACTGCGGCGCGATGGGCCTCAACTGGGAGCGCCTGTCGATGTCCGGCTACCTCGAAGCCATGGCCGCGCGCTCGGGCGATCAGGACAGCGGCGCGCCGGAGATTAGCCCAGCCCTTCGGCGGTTCATGGCCGCCCATCAGGGGGAGGCGTGATCCATGTTTGTTGATCCGGTCATCCTCGAGCTTAAGGCACAGGTCGACGGCTACATCGCCGACATGAAGAAGGCCCAGCGCCACACCGACGACAAGCTCGACGCGATCGAGAAGCGCGGCGCAAAAATGGGCGAAGGTCTGCGCAAGGGCTTTGACCTAGCCAAGGGCGCGGCGATTGCCTTTGCCGGTGCGCTCGTGATGGACAAGCTCGGGCAGGCGATCAGCCAGGGCCTCGAATACGCATCATCGCTGGGCGAGGTCTCGCAGCAACTGGGCGTCACCACGAAAGACCTGCAATTCTACCGCTTCGCCGCAACGCAGGTGGGCCTGTCGCAAGAGGAAATGGACCAGGGCCTGCAAAAGCTCACCAAGTCACTTGGCGAGGCGGCGCAGGGCAACAAAAAGGCGCTGGACACCTTTGCCGCGCTGGGCGTCTCGGTGCGCGATACCAATGGCAACATGCGCACGGCGGGGGAAATCCTGCCCGATCTGGCCGATGGCTTCGCCCGGCTGGGCAGCGATGCCGAACGCAGCGCGGTGGCAACCGACCTGTTCAGCCGCGCGGGCTACAAGATGCTGCCGTTCCTGTCGGGCGGGTCGAGCGGGGTCAAGGAACTCGCGGCGGCCTACGACAAGCTGGGCATAGCCCTGTCCGAGGAGCAGATCAGGAAGGCGGACGACGCCGCCGATACGCTCGCCAAGTTCAAGGTGGTGATGGAGGCCAAGATCGCGGGCGCGGTCTCGGACAACATCGATTCGGTCATGGCGCTGGCCAATGCGCTGGTCTACCTGATCGACAAGACCGGCGGCGCGATCAGGGCGTGGCAGAACTGGCGCAAGGAACAGGCCAACCGGCTTGACCAGAACGTCATCGACGGATGGTTTACCAGCGACAAGGACAAGGCTGCGGCGCGCGCGCGGATCGATGCGCGCAATTCCACCTCGCGCGTGGTTATGTCAGGCGGTGGTGG
>CAZWRH010000030.1:4369-9621 GCA_964636045.1 uncultured Gammaproteobacteria bacterium
GGCGACCTTGAGCGGATGGCGGTTGACCTTGCGCTGGCCGAGGCAGACTTGACCGGCAATATCCAGCAGCGCGCCGAGGCCGAAAAGCGCCGGATCGATTACGACGCCGCGCAGGAAGTCGAGCGGATCAACGCATCCGACACGCTGACCCAAGCCGAAAAGGACAAGGCCGCCGCGCTGCAAGGTCAGATCGCCACCGCCCGCAAGGCGCTGGTGGACAACCGCGCCGCCGAAGACATTGCCCGCCAACAGACCGAGGCGCGCGAGGAAAGCCTGCGATTCGAACTCGACGCGCTTGAGGCAGAGCGCGATGCCGCCACACACCTTGGAGAGCGCAACGCCATCGAGCAGCGCATCCTCGAGTTGCAGCAGCAGGAGGAGGCCGCGCGCCTTGAGGCGGCAATCGCCGCTGGGCAGATCGCCGACGCATCGACCGCCCGCGCGCAATTGTCCCGCAAGCAGAGCGCAGAACGCACCGGACTTGCCAAGGGGCAGCAGGGACCGGGCGCGGCCTATCTCGACAGCCTGCGGATGGACGCGGCAGAGCTTAATGCGGCCTACGAGGACGTGGCGGCCAGCGGCCTGCGCAGCCTCAACGATGGGCTGACCGAGGCGATCATGGGGTCGAAGTCGCTGGGCGACGTGTTCAAGAACGTGGCTAACCAGATCATCGCCGACCTGATCCGCATCGCCGTGCAGCAGGCAATCGTGAAGCCGATAGCGGAGGCCCTGTTTGGAGGCGGTGGCGGTGGTGGCGGTTTCTCGCTCGGGTCTGCCATCAGTTCTATTTCCGGCCTGTTTGGCCGCGCGGGTGGTGGCTACGTCCAAGGCGGGCAGATGTATCGCGTCAACGAGGCGGCATCAGCTGGCCGGGTTGAGGCGTTTGTCCCTCAGGGCAGCGGCACGATCATCCCGCTCGGGCAGATGAACGCGGCGATTGGCGGAGGCGGATCGACCGTCGTCCAGAACTTCCACCTCGATGCGCGCGGCGCGGTGATGACGCAGGATATCGTCAACCAGATCAATTCGATGGGCCAGCGCGCGGCAGAGGCCGGTGCGCGCGGCGGCCATGCGCTCGCTGCCCGCGACATGGCCCAGATGCGGAGGCCCAAGCTGTGACCCTGATCGCGCTGCCCGACACCGAGAATATCGTGCTTAACGGCACCCCGCGCCTTAATTCGCCCATGCAGGTCAACCGCTCGCGATGGACCGGCGCGCGCAAGGTGGTCGGCCAGCCCGGTGCGGAGACGTGGACCGCATCCGTCACCATCGGCCCGCTCGTGACCGAGGATGAGGAGCGGCCATGGCGCGCGTTTCTGTTCGCGCTGGGCGGGCCGGAAAATTCGTTCCGCTGGCTCCTGCCCTGCAACCGCCACATCGGCGGCAAGCCTGCGGTCGATACCGGCGCGGGCAATGCCTACACCTTGCCGCTGACCGGCATGGCGGCAAGCACCACGATCCTGCGCGCGGGCCAGTGGATGACCGTGCCGCTACCCTCTGGCAGGTATCGCGCCGTCTGCCTGACTGCCGACCTCGTTAGCAACTCGTCTGGCAAGGCCACCGCCAGTTTCAAGCCAGCGCTGGGCGAGACGCCGACCCTTGCCGCCACGGTCGAGACCGGCGCTCCGTTCATCGACTTCGCGCCGACCGCGAGCGTGATGGGCCTTGATGGCGATGACGGCGTGTCCGGCGTCTCCTTCGACGTGGAGGAAGCCCGGTGAGCCTGCCCGACGCCACTGCCATTGCCGCGCTGCAAGCCGAGGTCATCAAGCCGGTATTCTTCGCCTTCCTCGACATCAACGGCGGGCAGGTGCGCTGCAATACCAGCGGCGCGGACGTCACCCCGTCTGGCACGGGCGAAGCGGACCTCGACAGCAAGCTGTTCACCGGCATCTCCGGGGCGTTCATCGACATTGGCGAAGTGGCCTATCGACAGGGCGGATCGGAGAGCGTCACCGCCACCCTGTCGGGTATTCCTGAGCTTGATGCCGTAAGCATTGCCCTGCTTGCCAATCCGGCCAACTGGCGCGGGCGGGATGCGAGATTGTGGCGGGTGATCCGCAACGCGGCGAACGTCCAGCAGGGCGGCTTCCACGCCTATTACACGGGCCGGATGACCGGCCTTGAGCATTCAGCCGACGAGAATGGGCAGACCATCACGGTCACTATCGAGAGCTATCTGGCGGTATTCTCCGAGGCATCGAACCGCACCTATCTCAGCCAGGATCAGTTCGACAGCGGCGACCTGTCTGCGCGCGCTGCCGTCGCCATCGCCAACGGCAACTATACCGGCGCGGTAACCGGGTCTGGATATTCCGGCCAGTCCGGTGTGGGGGGTGGCGGTGGGGCCTACTGGAACGGCGGCCAGTATGTGGACCTCGTATGACAGCCCGCCTGCCAGACTGGGAGCGCCGCCTCTCCGACTTCCTCGCCCAGCCCTTCGCGTTTGAGTGGGGTTCGATGGACTGCGCGCTGTTCGCTTGTTCCGCAGTCGAGGCGCTGACGGGGTCGCATCCCTATCCCGAGTTCCTAGGCGTCTATTCCGACCGGATCGGCGCGGCCAAGGCCCTGCGCAATCTTGGCAAGGGAACGCTTGAGGCGACCTTCGGCCAGAAGTTCGACGAGGTGCCGCCCGGTTTCGCGCGGCGTGGGGACATTGTGATGGCCGACATGGGCGCGATGGGCGTCTGCGTTGGTTCTGCCGCGATGTTTCTGGCTGAGGATGGCGGGCTGATCCGCCTGCCGCGATCCACCTTTACCCATGCTTGGAGGATTGGCTGATGCCACCGGTTATCGCCGCCGTTGCCTCAATCGGCGCGGCCATTTCCGCTGCCGCCACAGCCGTGGTCGGAGCAATCGGCCTGACCAGCGTGGTATCGGCGCTGGGTATGTCTGCGCTGGGCTTCCTGACTACCGCTGTCGGCATCGGTGCCTCGCTGCTTTCGGGCAAACCGAAGGTCACGAACAGCAAGGAAAACCTCGAACGGCTGCGCGCATCGATCGATCCGCGCACCCCGCGCAAGACGGTGGTGGGCAAGACCGCGCTCGCCACAGACATTCGCGATGAGGAGTTCACCGACAGCCAGGCATACTTCCACCGCTTCCTCGTGGTCGCCAGCCACAAGGTCCACGCGATCCGCGAGGTGTGGTTCGACGACAAGCTGGCATGGTCGTCCACCAGCGGCGTTACCTCTGACTTTTCCGGCTATCTATGGGTCACGCCGATCCTTGAGGGGTCCAGCGCCAATGCGATCAACATCAGCGGGCGCATGGGCACGACCCGGCGCTACACCGGATGCGCCTATCTCCACCTCAAATACAAGCTGACCGGCAACAGCAAGAAAACCGATAGCCCCTTTGCCCAGTCGATCACGACCCGCATTACCGTGCGCGGCGATGGGGCCTATTTCTACGACCCGCGCCTTGACAGCACCGTGGCCGGTGGATCGGGCAGCCACCGCGCGAACGATCAGACGACATGGGCATGGAGCGATGACGCCTGCCGCAATCCGGCGCTGGCCTTGCTGTTCTACCTGCTGGGCTGGGAGATCAACGGCAAGCTGGCGGTGGGCAAGGGCATCCCGGCCAATCGCATCGACCTTGAGAGCTTCGCGGTCGCCGCCAACATCTGCGACGAGCTGGTTGATGACGGGGCCAGCGGGACCGAACCGCGCTATCGCTGCGACGGGGTGTGGAGCGAGGGGGATTCGCCCACCACCGTGATCGACATGCTCAAGGCGACGATGAACGCCGACCTTGACGATGTGGACGGCAAACTGCGCCTGACCGTGTTCCACAATGACCTGACCGACATTGCCGCCGACTTCACCGCCGACGATGTGCTGGGCGCGTTCAAGTGGCGGCCCGCGACCCCGCTGCAAGAGAGCTTCAACGTGGTTCGCGGGGTCTACACCGACCCGTCCGACAACGCGCTTTATCAGCCGGTCGATTATCCCGAGGTCACAGAAACCAGCCCTGACGGGATCGAGCGTGTATTCGCGATGGACCTGCCGATGGTCGAGCGCGCCAGTCAGGCCCAGCGCCTCGCGTCCGGTGTGCTTAAGCGCCAGAAGTTCGGCGGCACCTTCGAGGCCGAGTTTCAGGCGACGGCATGGGCGGTGCAGAAGAACAGCGTCGTCACCCTGACCTTCCCCAAGCTGGGCTTCGCGAACAAGCTGTTCCGCGTGGCCGAGATGAGCCTGCGCGTTGACGGCGTGGTGCCGCTGGTGCTGCGCGAGGAGGATGCCTCGATCTATGACGCTCCGGCGCTGGCCGATCCGGTCGATCCGGTCGCGTCCACGCCCTACGACCCCACGCTCAACCCGGTCTATCAGGCGCTTTCGACCGCCGAGCAAACCCTGATTGCCTCAAGCTTCGTCACCGATGCCGATCCGGCGGACGGGCTGCTGCAGGCCACCGACACGCAGATTGTGGTCGAGACCCATTCGCGGGTCTATACCGATGCCACCGTCTCGGTGACCGGCGCGACGTTGACCACCGAGGCGGACGGGGTGACCGCCATTGCCGCGACGACCACCTATCACGTCTACTACGACGATCCGGGGCGCGCGGGCGGCGCTGTGGCGCTGAAAGCCACGCAGGTGGCGGCGGATGCGCAGAACAGCGCAACCAACCCCGCGCGCCACCGCGTCGGGTCGATCACCACCGACACGACCGGGGGCGGCGGCACGACCGGCGAGGGCGCGATCCCGCCGGGGTGGAGCACCGACTACTGGTATCTGTGACGGCGGTAACGCTCTGAGGAAGCGCGGCTTAGCCATCTGGCATGGCTGCCGAAATCCCCATCACCGTCATGTCCAAGCGGGTGCCGTTCCTCGGCTCGCTGGCCATCGAGGGCGCGAACCTCACTACCGCCACCTTCAAGATGGAGGTGAGGAATCTCCCCGGCGACACCGGCACGGCGCTGGTGACGCTGAACGGCGTGGCGGCGGGCAGTGAGGGGATCAGCTGCACCTATGACGCGGCCTATGCGGACCCCGAGACGGGCGAGACCTTTGCCGCTTCGGTCATCCTGATCCAGATCAACGAGACGACCATGGAAGGTCTCTCCACCGGGACGCCGGTCGATGAGCCGGTCGAGGTCCACTACGACCTCCACATCACCCCCAGCGGAGGCCTCAAGTTCCTCGCCGCCTACGGCACCCTGACCTATTATCCGGGGGTGACGCAGTGAGCGCTTTTCTCGGGACCATTCGCCTGCTGCCCGGTGGCGCGGCCAACGTCGAGCGCGT
>CAZWRH010000031.1:0-1685 GCA_964636045.1 uncultured Gammaproteobacteria bacterium
AAGAAGAAGTAAAAAATCCTGCTTTAGTTGCAAAAATTGCAACAAAATATATGGACGTTGTAACAACTAGTGGAACAAAAACAGGAAGTGCTCCCGATATTGCTAAAATCTCAGTAATGAAAGAAGCCATAAATCAGCATCCTCTCGCGATTGCCTCAGGAATTACTCCAGAAAATATAAAAGATTTTTTACCAATAACAGATGCCTTTTTAGTAGCATCAAGCATTACCAATCCATTAACTGAAGAAATTGATGTTAATAAAATAAAAAAATTAATTAATGCTGTTCGAAGTTTCTAGCTTATGATATCTATCATTATAGTTAATCACAACGGAAAAAAATTTTTATATAACTGCATCAAATCAATAATAAACTCAAATTTTAAAAAGTTTGAAATAATTATTTCTGATAATGCTTCACGCGACAATTCAATAAAACTAATTGAAAAAAAGTTTTCAAAATTAATAAAGATACATAAAATAAAAATTATTAAAAATAAAAAAAACTATGGTCCGGCAAAAGCACGTAATATAGCAGTTAATTATGCAGATTATGAATATTTAAATTTTCTAGACAATGATACTGAAGTTGATAAAAAATGGGCAAAAGAAGCAGTAAAACTTTTTAAAAGTAATTCTAAAATTGGAATAATTCAATGCAAATTACTTCTCAAAAAAAACAAAAGAATAATTGATTATGTCGGAGAATATTTAGGCTCAAATGGTTTCTTGGTTCAAAAAGCAAATGGAGGAGAGGTTGATATTGGTCAATTTGAAAAAAAAGAAGAAATAATGGCAGCAAAATCCGCAGGGATGTTTATAAGAAAAAAAGTGTTTGAAAAAATAGGTGGATTTGATGATGATTATTTTATTTATCTTGAAGAAACTGATCTTGGTATGAGATCTGGCATTGCTGGATACAAATCAATTTATAATCCAAAATCTATTGTTTATCATATGTTTGGAGGAAGCATTGAATCTCTTGGTAAAAATAAAATGATTTATAACAGCAAATTCCACGGATCAAAAAATTATATTTGCACTTTAATTAAAAACCTTGAGTTAACTAGTTTACTAAAAATCTTACCCATCCATGTTGTTTCCTGGATTGGATTAGCTTGTTACAAACTAGTAACTTTTAAGATAAGTGAATCATTATTTATTTTAAAAGGAATTGGTTGGAATATAATTTTTTTACCAAAAACTTTATTCAAAAGACATTATGTACAAAAATTCAGAAAAATTTCTGATAAGAAGCTTTTTAAAATATGGATAAAAAAAGTTCCATTTAAATATTTTTTAGATAAGGCCTTTGTAAAAAAGAGAGTAGGAATGGCAGAAAGTTTTTAATAATATGGAAAAAGAAATAAATATTGAAAAAGAAAAAAGAAGTCGAGAAGTAGTAATTCATTTCTTAAGACATGGTAAACCAAAATATAAAAATGAAAATGATAATCAAGGCGAATTAGTTGAAGAAGGAATAGAGCAATCAACAAACTATGCCAATAAACTTATTAGAGAAATTCCAGAAGGTAGTATTATTTCCTTTTATTCAAGTCCGCTAAATCGAGCAAAACAAACTATAAATATAATTAAAGAAAAACTTACCTCACCGGAGATTATAAAAAAAAGAAAATATATTCATCATCGCAACAACTCCAAAATATTTTCATCTTTTCAAGTTAG
>CAZWRH010000031.1:1785-4646 GCA_964636045.1 uncultured Gammaproteobacteria bacterium
AAATGATATTAAACCATTTAAAAACTGCGAAGGATTTGATATTCAAATTCCAATTTCAAAAAGCGCTCCAAGACTACATATTGGAGGCATTTCTAATGAAATAAGATCATAATTCATCTTAGCAGATATAATAATACTCTGCTAACTGATTTAATTATATTATTTAGCCTGTCAAATCAAGCCAAATTCATACATAAAAATCAAAAATTATGCTTTTAAAAAATAGAACTGTTAAGCATAAGGTAGCTCTAAGTATAAGTTTAATGCATACTTATTTAATCTTATCGTTTATAATATAACTCATTATGAAATTAAGTATTGGAATTGTTGGTCTTCCTAATGTAGGCAAAAGCACACTTTTTAATGCGCTTTTAAAGAAGCAAGTAGCTCAAGCAGCTAACTATCCATTTTGTACTATTGAACCCAATGTAGGGGTTGTAGAAGTACCTGACGACCGTTTAAAAACTTTGGCTAAGATTGTTAATACCCAAAAGGTTGTTCCTGCAATTGTTGAGTTTTATGATATTGCCGGGCTTGTAGCTGGTGCCTCAACTGGAGAAGGACTTGGTAATAAATTTTTATCTCACATTAGAGAAGTAGCCGCGATCGTTCATGTCGTAAGAGTCTTTGATGATAAAGACGTTGTTCATGTAAAAGATACTCCAAATCCCGAAGAGGATATAAAAACAATAGAAACAGAATTAATTCTTGCAGATCTTCAGACTTTAGAAAAACAAAAAGAACCGAGAGGTAAAGTTGAGAAAGATCAAATATATCTTTGGGAAGCAGTACAAATTTTAATTCAAGAATTAAACAAAGGCCGACAAGCTAAAGATGTTTTGCTTACTGATGAGCAAAAAAATTCTTTAAAATCAATTAATCTTTTAACAATGAAACCAATTATTTATGCATATAATGTTTCTGAAAACCAGATCAATCAAAAAATAAATGAAAACTTAAGAAATCCACACGTCATAGTTTCCGCAAAAATAGAATCAGAACTTGCAGGACTCAGCCAAGAAGAACAAGTCGAATATTTAAAATCCTTAGGAATGAATGAATCAGGACTTGACCGTCTTATAAAAGCAGCTTATGAAACACTAGGTCTCATTTCTTTTTTAACAGCTGGAGAAATAGAAGCAAAAGCATGGACCATAGAAAAAAATACCTTAGCTCCTCAAGCCGCTGGAGTAATTCATACAGATTTTGAAAAAAAATTTATTAAAGCTGATGTTGTAAACTATAAAGACTTTGTTGAAAATAATGGCTGGATCAAATGCAGAGAACTTGGGAAAGTTAGATCTGAGGGAAAAGACTATCTTATGCAAGATGGAGATGTTGTTGAATTTAAAATTGGTGCATAAAAATAAATCTTCATAAAAAACCTAAAATTCTGTTATAATAATTTTTTATAAATTGTTAAGTCGCTTTTTTTATCCTTTGTTTTTCCTGAAGAATTTTTGAATAAAAAATTCAAAAGGAAAGTATAACAAACTTTCTAAGGTGGTTTTGACATAGTCAAAGCCTGGTTCGTAAAAACGAACTGCCTTAAATGGTAAGCGATTTGACATTTCATATATATAATATGAATAAAACAAAGGAAAATTTTCCTAATTCTATTCCAGGTAAACTTGGCAGACAAGTTATCGCTGATTTTTGGGATGTCGAGAATAATATTGAATCAAAATCAGAGATTGAAGAAATCTTACAACAAGCTGCTATTGAAAGTAAGGCAACTCCTTTAAAAATTACTTCTTATGAATTTAATCCATGTGGAATAACATCAGTTATTTTACTAGCTGAATCACATATTTCTATTCATACATGGCCAGAACTAAAATACGTTGCAATAGATGCATTCACTTGTGGTGAACATACTATTCCAATGAACGCAATCGATTATTTAAGAAAAGTTTTTAAACCACAAAAAATGTCATTAAAAGAATTTACAAGAGGAGAAAAATGAAACAAGAACAAATACTTAGCTATTTAAGTCAAGAAAATGTCGACTTCTGGGATTTAATATCTTCAGATTATTTTATAAAAAATACTGTCAAAATAATAAAAGACCTTAAAAAAAATCACCTTATCGAAATAAATAATAATAAACTTTCCGTTACTCAAAAAGGAGAAAATTTTGTTGAAAAATTTGAAATTATTCCAGAAAAATTCACTCAAGATATATTTACAATTGATACAAATAAAAAATTAATTAACGAATTTAAAAAACTTAGAATTAAATTTCCATTATCTGACGAATTTGACCAACAATTATTAACCGATGAAGCTATTTTCAAAAAAATAGCAATCATGGACAAAAATGGAGATCTTGAAGGAAAAAAAATAGTATGTCTTGGTGATGATGATCAATTTGCAATTGCACTTGCACTTACAAGCAAACCAAAAAAAATTACTGTTTTTGACATAGATAGACGAATAATTAATCATCAAAATAAAGTATTAAAAGATTTGGGATATGAGGCTGATTGTCATTATCTTGATTTATTAAATCCTATTCCAAGTGATCTTCAAGAAAAGTATGATGTTTTTGAATGTGAGCCACCAGACAATCCAAAAGGACATAGATTATTCATGTCTCGGGGAACAGTTCTGCTTAAAAAAACTGGGGGAATAGGATATACCGGAATTTGTGATCAAACAATGGACTATAAATCCAGAATTCAAATTCAAAAAGATATTTTAAAAATGAACGGATTAATAACAGACATTTACCCACATTTTAAATTATACGAAACAGTAGGGGATGAAGATAATTGGGTACTAAACCTTCCAAAAGAAATATCCCTTCCAAAAAAACCATGGTTTAACTCAAATTTAATAAGAGTTAAATTTACCAAACA
>CAZWRH010000031.1:4746-9377 GCA_964636045.1 uncultured Gammaproteobacteria bacterium
TAAATAAATACACTAACTATAATTAGCTTTGGCTTGTTATAATATTCCCTATGAATCAAATCAGAAACTTTGCCATTATAGCTCATATTGATCATGGTAAATCAACATTAGCCGATAGATTACTTGAAATTACTGGGTTAATTGAGAAAAACAAACATGAAGAACAAATGCTTGATAGAAATCCTATTTCTCGTGAAAGAGGAATTACCATTAAACTTGCACCAGTTGTCATGAATTACAAAGGGTACACCTTAAATCTTATTGACACTCCAGGTCATGTTGATTTTTCCTATGAAGTTGAAAGAACATTGGCTTGTGTTGAAGGGGTTATTCTTTTGGTTGATGCAACTCAAGGTATTCAAGCGCAAACAATTGCACACACCTACAAAGCACTAGAGCAAAATTTGGTAATTATTCCTGTTATGAATAAAATTGATATGCCCGCTGCTAATGTTGAAAAAACAAAAAAAGAAATAGTTGATTTTTTAGGATGTTTAGAAGAAGAAATATTTCAGATTTCTGCAAAAACTGGTTTAAATGTTGAGAAGCTTTTAGACACGGTAATTGAAAAAATTCCACCTCCACAATTTAACCAAAGCGAAGTTACAAAAGCACTTATTTTTGATTCATATTACGACCAATACAGAGGAGTAATTGCCTTTGTTAGGGTAGTTGAAGGCGAATTAACAGCTCAAAAAAAAGTAAAACTATTTGCTACAAATGTAAATTTTGAAATTATTGAAGTTGGAATATTTAATCCCGACCTTATTAAAAAAGAGTCTTTAAAAACTGGAGAAATTGGTTATGTAGTCACTAATTTAAAAGACATTCATCAAGTATCCGTTGGTGACACTTTACTTGATACTAAAGATATGTCTGGACCACTTCCTGGATACAAAAAAGTCAAACCAATGGTTTTTGCCTCAATGTTTACTGTTGATCCAAATGACTATCTTCAATTAAAAAAATCTTTAGAAAAATTAACGCTTAATGATTCAGCACTAACTTATGAAGGAATCTATTCACAAGCACTTGGGTCTGGATTTAAAGTAGGTTTTTTAGGTCTTCTTCATGCTGATGTTGTAAGAGAAAGACTCGAAAGAGAATTTGATTTAGAACTTGTCCTTACTCCACCCATTGTTGAATATTTACCTGCCAGTACTGAGGAGTCTGAAGGAAAACCATATCGTTTTTTAGAACCAATTACTGAAATTTCTGTAGTTACCCCACAAGAATATACAGGAGCAGTAATGAGGCTTTGTGAAGACTCAAGAGGTGAGTTTGTGACTATGGATAACAAAACTCAGACCTATTTGGTTTATAAAATGCCTTTATCAGAATTAATTACTAATTTTTTTGACAATCTAAAAACCGTTTCCTCAGGATATGCATCGCTTGATTGGCATTTTAAAGAATATAATTTAGTTGACGCAGACAAGCTGCAAGTACTTTTAAATGGAGATCCTGTTGAGGAATTTTCGGAATATGTTGTGTCAGAACGAGCTTTTAGTAGAGGTCAAGAACTTACATCAAAACTAAGAAACATTATCCCACGACAACAATTTGAAGTTAAGATCCAAGCATTTTTTAAAGGAAAAATAATTGCTTCTGAGAGAATTGCGCCTTTTAGAAAAGATGTTACAGCTAAGCTTTATGGAGGAGATAGAACTAGAAAAGATAAACTTCTCAAAAAACAAAAGGCAGGAAAAAAATTAATGAAAAATGTTGGATCAGTAGAAATACCAAAAGAAGCTTTTTTCAAATTATTTAAAAAATAACTTAAAAGAATTCAAAGCTCCAAGATTACAAAACTCCATAGATATAGTACTATAAAGTTTTTTAGTTTTTAATTTTTTTATATATTCTTATAACTGGATGATCAAAAACAGTAAAAGTTTCTTCAGCTGCCTCATCAGAAAAACCTAAATCAAAGGTTTTTATTAATTTAAAACCTAATTTTCCACTAAATAAATCTTCATAATATTTTGCAATCTGTGGATACATATTTTTTTTGTGATTAGCATAAATTCTTCTTGAAGGCACAATTATATAATCAGCGGTTATTATATTTTGCTGAAGCTGATTTCTAATATATCTGTTTGTTTCTAAATCATAAAAATTAAAGTCAACAACGTCATACCTATCAATTCCAAATAAGGGAGTATAAACCACATTTCTATCTTCAGATAATATCCGACTTCCTGATTTTATGTTTTTATTTATCCATTCACTCGCCTGAATCCTTACATCAGCAAATTGATAAATTTTAAAAAAAGAAATTCCAAACCACAAAAATATAACACAAGATATCAAAATAACTAGTTTATTAAATTTTCTAAGCATTAAAAAAGCAAATAATGTACAAATAGGCAATATTGGTGCCACAAATCTAGTCCATTTTGTATATAAAAAAGATGTTGGAATAAAATATATTAGAAAAGCTAATCTAAGCAAATTAAACTCCCTCTTCCATGGTAAAAATATAAATCCTATAATAAACAAAAAATAATGAGCAAATCCCAAAGAATATGGAAATATGTACAAAAGCTGAAATATTATTGGAACAGTATTTTCAAACTGTCTTGTATAAAAAACCTTAACATTTCCTGATGCAACTGCACTTTCATATCTTATAGAATTGTAAAATTCGTCAAATTTAATCAAATTAAATGGAGAAAAAACAATTGAGAAAAAGGCTGCTGCAAAAATAAATATTGCTATATTTTTTACAAGTATCTTTTTATCTTGATTTTTTAAACAAAATGCCTGGTAAAAAACAACTCCAAAAGGCAAAAAACAAAAAATAATTGAGCTTATTTTAGTAGCAATAGACAAACCACAAACAATTCCCAGTTTTAAAAATAAATATTTAGTTTTATTGTTTTTATATAAACAAAAACAATAATAAATAATTACTAAATAAAACAACATAAGCAGTGACTCTGTTGTTCCAAAATGAGCAAATTGAATAGAATAAATTGAAAATGAATATAAAAATGCCAGCAATATTTTTTGATATTTTTTTAAATTAAAAAAACTACCAATTTTAAGTAGTAAAAATAAACTTAAAACAGAAGCTGCTGCAGAAATAGATCTTAAAGCAAGTATGCTTTCTGAAAAACTAACTAAATAATTTAAGTCTCCGTCAAAAAACTGAAATATTTTTGCAACTAAAAAACCTAAATAAATACTAAATTGTCCATAAGCATAAAAATTTGGATCTAAATTGGAAAAACTTAAACCTTGAATAGCAACTGCAATATTTCGCTCGTCAGGATGCATTGGGTAGGGTAGTCCCCAATCCAAACCACTAAAACGAGTATAGATCAAGGCAATGAATACTAAGATATATAAAAAATATAATTTATTTTTTTTAAAATTCATTATTTATATTAAATCAAAATTTTCACTATATAATTCCCAACTAATTTGTATCCCAAATTTTCATAATATTTTCTTACTCCTACTCCAGAAATTATCGCAATCTTTGTTACTCCTGATTCTTTAGCTATTTTTTCCGCTTCAACAATTAGTTTTTTGCCAAGACCCAAATGCTGAACCTTTCCCAAACCACCTATTTCAATTTGTTTTCCATAAACATGCAATTCTCGAATAAGAGCACCTTTTTCAATTTCTTTAATAAAAAAATCTTGATTTTTTAAATAATGTTCCGGAATTCGAAGTCTAACAAACCCCAAAAGCTGTTCTTTCTCATCACAGCTTTCAATAAAATATTCGATTCCATCACTTGAATCATATTTAAATATTTTAATATTATCCTTACCAATAATTTTATTATTTTTTATTTCACGACATCTAATACATCTACATTCGACTTTATTTTTTTTCAAAAATTTAAACAGATTTTGTCGAAAATTTGAAGGAAAAGAAATAATTTCCTGATCATTATTAGTCAAATCTCGAACATTTCTTTGAATTCTAACCCACTTAGGCACAATATCTCGTTTAAATTCTAATGTTAAATTGAGAAGATCCTTCTCACTCATAATTTTAAAACTTCCATTTTTGTAAAGTTCGTTTAAAGCAGAGTCTTTTACCAGTTGGGTAGGATAAAGCTTTATTGCATCAGGTAAATAATTTGTATTTGTAAAAACTTCTTTTAGATTTTCCAAATCTGTTTTGTAATTACTTCCAGGCAATCCTGGCATAAGATGATAAGTAATTTTTAAACCAGATTCTTTTAACATTTTTGAGGCTTTAATAACTTCTAAAGTTGTATGGCCACGATTAATTTTTTTCAAAATATCATCATTGACTGATTGAACTCCAATTTCTACTCGAGTTACCCCAAGCTTTCTTAAAAATAAAATTTCATCATCACAGATAAAGTCCGGTCTTGTTTCTATTGTTAAACCAACACAACGAGAAGTTGCTTCTTCATTATTTTTTTGATTTTCAAGTAAGGAAAAAGATGTGCTTGAAGGTATTTCTCCAGTTATGATCATTTTTTTTACATCAATGTTAAGTGCAGCAAAAATATTATTTACAAAATCTTCTCGATATTTTTTTTCATAAAATGAAAATGTACCTCCTTGAATAATGACGTCAACTTTAGAAATAGGGTGACCTGAAAGAAAAAACTGAATAAGTCTACCTAATGTTTGTTTATA
>CAZWRH010000032.1:0-6788 GCA_964636045.1 uncultured Gammaproteobacteria bacterium
ATTAAAATCCAAAATATTTACTTAGTATTTTTTTAGCAATAGGAGCTGCAATATCAGATCCTTCTCCTGATTCTTCAACTAAAACAGTAACAACAATCTCTGCTTTTTCAAATGGAGCAAAAATAGTAAACCACGCGTGTGGCATATGTTTTTGACTATAACTTTCTGCTGTTCCAGTTTTACAACCGGTAGGTATTTTAAAATCAAAAAATGGCCAAGCTGTTCCTCCAGTTGAACACGCCTCTTTCATTCCTTCTCTAACTATATTTAAAGTTTTGTTTGATATATTTAAATTTTTGCACTTAGCTTTATCAGGTGTTGTTTTAAGTATTTGTGGATCACAAACAGAGCCATTATTTGCAAAAGGTATGGTTGCCATGTTTACTTGCATTGGATTAACTGTTAAATACCCTTGTCCAATAGATAAATTATAGCTATCACCTAAAAACCACTTTTCATGTAATTTTTCTTCTTTCCAAAATGGAGAAGGGATTGATCCATTTTCTTGGGCAAAGGGAAAATTTATTTTTTCACCATATCCAAATTTTTCAGCCCATTTTTTCATTTTTTCCTCACCCATTTTTTCTCCAAGTTTATAGTAAAAAATATCATTTGATCTTTTTAAGCTTTTTACAACATTTACATTACCTTCTGTTTTTCCATATTGAAGAAAATACCAATTTCCAAATTCAATTGGTCCAGCTTTTATTTTTCCTGTATCTTCTATTTCAAAATTTTCATCAATAACCTTATCTTCAAGTCCACCTGTTGCGATAGTTGGTTTGAATACAGATCCAGGAGGGTAAAGTCCCTTAGTTAATCTATTAAATAAGGGCTTTGTTGTGTCGTCAATATATTTTTTTATCATTTCTTGATTATTTTTTTCAAAATTCATTAAATCAAAGCTTGGAGAAGATACAAAAACAAGAATCTCACCAGTTTGAGGCTTAGTAGCAATGATTGCTCCGTTTTTATTTTTCATTTCTTCATAGGCAATTTTTTGTAGTTCTAAATCAATTGACGATGTTAAATCTTGTCCTGGGATAGGATTTTTAAGAGAATTGGCTTTTACAACTTCTCCTTTTGCATTTACTTCATATACCTTTTTACCTTTTTCACCTCTAAGTTGGCACTCATAAATTTTTTCAAAACCTTCTTTTCCAACTTTATCATTTAAACCAACTTTATTTGGACAAATGTCGTTTTTTATGTCAAGAGTATCAGCAATTTGTCTGTATCCAATAAAATGTGCAGTTGCCTCTGATTCGTTATACATTCTATTTACTTCTTCTTTATTATTTGTTGAATAAGCCAATAAGTTACCTTTTCTATCAAATATTTTACCTCTAAGAGGTTCAAGATAAACCTCTTTAAATCTATTTTTTTCAGCAATAAACTTATAAAGAGATCCTTTTACAGTTGTAAGTTGGAAAATTCTTATAGTTGCGATAGAAATTGCAATAAAACAAAAAAAGGGAACGAGTAATAATTTATAATCTTTAAAATTATTTGCTTTTTTTTTAAAAATAAAACCTTCTTGATTGGTTTTTTCAAATACAAAATTAATATTTTTTTTCATATTTTAAGATAGTGTTTTCCCCATGTCCTGGAAGAACTAAAGTATCCTCGGGCAACTGGAATAGCTTATTTAAACTATTTTTTATATCACCTTTACTGGAATATGAAAAATCATATCTTCCTATTGCTTCTTTAAAAAGCGTATCTCCAGAAAATAAGGTTTTTTTATTTTTTAAATATAGACAAATAGATCCAGGAGTATGTCCAGGGGTAGTGATTACTTTTAGATCAAATATTTCATCATTTTCATTTAATTCGTTTATTTTTAATGGGATTGGATATTCAAGTTTTGTTTTTGTCCAGTATTGGTTTGATTTATTCATTTCATTTAGTAAAAAAGTATCTTTTTTATTTATATAAAAAGGGATATTAAATATTTTTTGTAATTCTCCAGCAGCTAGTATATGGTCAAAGTGGCCATGAGTAGCGACGATAGCTTGTGGTTTTATGTTTAAACGACATATTTCGTCGGATATGAAATCAGATGCATCAGCGGGGTCTATAATTATTCCTTCTGTTCCTTTGTATAATATATAGCAATTTGTTTTAAGTTGTCCAAGCGATATTTGTTTTATTGTCATTTTTTTTATTAAAATTTTACCATTTAATGCATGAAATACGAAGTATTTGGAATCAAAATTAACAAAGCTTCTTTAGATGAAGTTGTCAGTCAAATATTTTTTTTTCTAAAAAATAAAACTAAAAAAATAATTTTTTATGTTAATACACATTCGATAAATATTTCACAAACAGATATCTCTTTTAAAAAAGTATTAAATAAGGCTGATTTTTCTTATTGTGGAGGATTAGGTCCTGTTCTAGCAGGAAAGATTTTAAATAATATTTCTTTTACTAAAACAACTACTCCAGATTTTATTTTTAAAATATTTGATTTTTTAGAAAAAAATAGTAAAAGGGTTTATTTTTTAGGCAATAACGAAAAAGTGTTAAAAAAAATGATTTTAGTTTTAAAAAATAAATATCCAAAACTTATAATTTGTGGTTATCATAATGGTTTTTTTCAAGATAAAGAAAATTTAAAAATCATTAAAAAAATTAATCAATCTAAACCAGATTTATTATTGGTTGGTATGGGTTCTCCTAGGCAAGAAAAATGGATAATAAATAATTATCAAAAAATTGATGCAAAAGTTTTTTGGTCAGTTGGTGCTTTATTTGAAGTTTTATCAGGAGAGCGTAGAAGATTGCCAAAATTTTTTAATGATTATGGTTTTGAATGGATTTTTAGATTGATGCAAGAGCCAAGACGTTTATGGAGAAGATACTTAATAGGAAATTTTAGTTTTTTGATTTTAATTCTGAAAAAATTAATTCAAAAGATATTTTTTATGAACTAATATTGAATACTCAGTGCATTTTTTACAAATATCTAGTTCGTTATTTTTTGCCTTTTTTCTATATAAATTTGCTTTTTTTGAATTCCAAATTTTTAATAAATTATTTTTTTTTGATAATTTTCCAAGAATATATTTACTTGAATAGTCTTCAAAACATAAGTTACAAGTTCCATCAGAGTTTATAACCATACTTTGCTCACAATGGTGATAATTTAGAAGTTTTTTAATAATATTTTTTAAATTTAAATTAAATTTGTATTTAGAGAAATTTATGTATTTTGACATTTTATTTTTTAAAGGTATAAATCGAGAAAATGTATTTTTTTTATTATCCATAACATTAAATACTTTGAGTTTTAATTCATGACATCCAAGTTTTTTTGCTAATCGTTTTAAACGAGATATTTGATTGATATTTTTTTTATTAATTACTGTTTGAAAAATTATTTTTGTTTTTGTGTTTTTTAAACTGTTTGTTAGTTTTTTAATACCGTTTAAAACGTTTTTTAAATTTCCTCCCTTTTGGTGATATTCATAAGTTTTTTGATTATATCCGTTTACTGAAATAATAATTTCATCAAGAGAAGATAAAAATAATAGGTTTTTGAAGCTATTTAAATTCATTCCATTTGTGCTAAGGATTTTTTTACATTTATATCCTTTTATTTTGCTTAACAACTCTTCAATATTTGGATGAAGTAGGGGTTCTCCATAATTCCATAAAAATACTTTTTCAAGCTTGTTTCCATATTTTTTAAATATGTCAAAAAATAACTCTTTATCAATAAATTTACATCTCCTTTTGATAAATCCATTTGGACAACCAATACATTTAATGTTACAAACACTACTAATCTCAATCATTATGTGTCTAATAGGAAATTTATTCATAAAAAGGTTTAATTAATAATCCAAAAACATACCCAAAAAATTTAAACATTCTGCTTAATACGTAAATTAGAATAATTTCGATTTTTAACTTCATTAAATAGCTACTTTTTATTATTTTTTCATTTAAAAAATGAATTATTGGTTTTTTATTAAGAATTGGATAAGCTATTCCTTTTCTAAAAGATTGTTTTAAATAGCTAAAAATATTATCTCTAGAAATGTGCTGAACTAAAATATTCTTATTAAAAATAATTTTTTGGTTTAACTTGATAAGTTTAAGCGCAATTTCACAATCTTCATTTCCAAATAAATTGTAATTAGAATTTTCTTTGAAAAAAATATTTTTTTTAATTAAAATCTTTCTTTTAAAAGATGTATTTTTTGTTGATATAACAGTTAGAAAACTGTTTGATTCATGATTTTGAAAATAATTATTAATTTCAAATTGATCAATTATAGAAAATGGACTATTTATTGGTATATATGTTGTTTTTCCTTGAATTGCAATTACTTTTGGATTCTTTTTATGTGCCAAGATTATATTTTTAATCCAATCTTTATTTGCAATACAGTCATCATCAATAAATGCAATAATATCTCCACGAGATTTTTCTATTGCTTTGTTTCTTTGATATGAATAACCAGATTTTTTATAGTGAAAATATTTAATATTATCGATTTGAATAATATTATTTTTATTAAGATTTTTTTTTGAAGAATCGATAATGATTATTTCAAATGGTTGTTGAGACTGTTTTTTTATTGATTTAAGGCAGTTGTTTAAAAAGTAAAGTCTATTTTTAGTTACTATTGCAACTGATATTTTCATTATTTTTTATTTATTAATCTAATAGTTTCATTAATATAGCCAACATAAAAAAATATATTTAAAAATTGATTAAAAATATTTTTTGAATGAATTATTTTCTTAGGTTTAAAATCTTTCCATCTCCAATTTAGATATGCTTTTACCTTACCATTTTCATATCTTTGAGTAATTGATTTTAGGAAAGTGTCTTTTTCATTGTGTCCAACTCTTATATTTGTATCATAAAGGATTTCAAATCTCTGTTGCCTTAAAAGTATTGCTAAATAATTATCTTCTCCATTGTTGTTTGTCTCAATTTCTTTATCTAGTTTAAATTTGAATTTTTCAGTTTTTTTTAAAGAACAATTCTTTGTATCAATTATTTGTATTAGATTTTTTTGATAAAGATGTCTTTGAATCCAAAGATCATAATAATGTTGATTAATTTTTGAGATGTAATTGGTTTTGTTATTAATACATTTACCGGTTATTGCAATTATTTTTGGATTATTTTTATGTGCTAAGGCTATATTTTTGATCCAATCTTTATCTGCAATACAGTCATCATCTAAATATGCAACAATTGGCGATTTAGTCTTTTTATAGCCTAAAAACCTTCTAAATAATTTACTTTTTTTTGATTGAATTAGATGAATATTTAAATCTTTAATATATTTGTTAATCTCTTTAATTAAGGAATTTTTATTTCCTGCGTTAATTATTAATATTTCATTTGGTTTTACAGTTTGGTTTTTTAGTGAAATAAGACAGTGATTAATTTCTAGTAGACGGTTTTTTGTAATAATACAAACTGTTATTTTCATTTTTTGTAAATTTTATACTAATATTTTTATGTTTACTACTTTATTTTATAAAATTGATGTCAAATATATTTTGTTATAATGTCCCAAAGTATGTTTTTTAAGAATTCAAAAACAATTTTAAATAAATTTAAAATTTTATTTTTTAGTCTCTTTTTTATTACTTCTAAATCATTATTTAATATAAAAAATAGTATTCGTTTTATGCTTTACTACACTCCATATGATCAAAATCAAAATCTAAAAAGTGGAGATTTAGGTTTTGGTATGATTCACTATTCCATAATTAGAAATATTAAACCAAGAAGAGTTTTATGTATTGGTTCAGGTAGAGGTTTTGTTCCTGCAATACTTGCTTTAGCCTGTAAAGATAATAATAAAGGAATTGTTGATTTTGTTGATGCTGGTTTTAAAGAAGAGGATGTTAGTTTTCATTGGCAAGGAAATGGGTTTTGGAAAAGTACGAATATTAATAAGTATTTTAATTTTTTTAAAATAAATAAATTTATTAAGACTTATATAATGACAAACTCAACTTTTAATCAAAAATACAGTTATAAATATGATTATGTATATATTGACGGAGATCACACATATGAGGGAGTGAAAAAAGATTTTAATTTTTTTTATAAAAAATTAAATAAATATGGATTTATTGTTTTTCATGATCATAAAAATACTAATAAAAAATACGGAGTAGGCAAATTTTTAAAAGAATTAAAGCAACATAATTTAATCCAATTTAATATTGGAGTTGGATTAAGTCTGCTTCAAAAAACGTAATATCATGAATCAAAGAAAAAGTTTTATTGAAAAGATAATTTATCGCATTATTAAAAAAAAACCTAAATATTTAATATTTTTTGTTGATATTCTTGAGATATATTTGTCATTTTCTAAAAAAAAAGCCTTATCTTATTTAAATGATCAAAAAAAATGGATTTTATTTGAAATAAATAAATTAAAGCTTAATAAAAAAGATAAAATTCTATTTATTGGAGGAGGCAGTATTCCATATACAGCAATAATTTTACTTACCTTTATTAAAGGTAATGTTTATGTTTTAGACAAATCTAATTTGGCGTGTTTTTTTGCAAAAAGATTGTTAAAAAAAATTGGGTTGTTTAATAAGGTTAAGTATATAAATAAAAATAGTAATGAGTTTAAAAATTATTCAGATTTTTCTGTAGTTTACGTTGCTTCATATATAAAAAACAAAGAAGAAACAGTCAAAAAGATTTTGTCTCAAACTAAAAAAGTAAAGATTATTATTAGAGGAATTGATTTTAGGCTTAAAGATTTTATAGAAAAAGAAAATTATTTATTTGAAGA
>CAZWRH010000032.1:6888-9067 GCA_964636045.1 uncultured Gammaproteobacteria bacterium
CATTAATAAAAAAAGGTTTGTTTCAGCTGCATTTTCTTCAGGAGCTGATCAATCTAGGATTATTTCTTCAAAAAATGAACTTAATATTTTTGCTAAAAAACTTAATAAGATCAATAAAGATAAACCCTTGGTTTTTGTTGATTTTATTGAAGATATAAAATATGTTGTTGAAACAAGCGCAATTGCTTTGTCAACTAAAAAAATTGAGGTACTTTCTGTCTTAGATGAAATTAAAAGAAATAATGCTTGTATTGGGAATATTTATCCATCCAAAATTTCTGAAAATAAACAAAACACTTTAATAAAGATAACAAAAAAAATTGGAAAGCACTTGGCAAAAAGTGGTTTTAAAGGAATGTTTGGTTGTGGGTTCTTTATAACAAAAAAAGGATTGATTTATATTAGCGATTTAAATCCAAGAAGACAAGGTTTTTATATGGGTGATGTATCAATTTCGAATATTAATATTCCAAAATTAGAGTTTGATATTTTTTTAAGTAAAAAAATAAATTCAAAGCTTAATTTAAGCAAAAAAAAATGTAAATCTTGGTCTTATTCATTAATTTTTAACAATACTTTTCTTAAAATGATAAAAAATATTATCAACAATTTATCAATAGAAAAATTAGGTAAAAAAGGTATTTTTTTTATTCCTTTTTATTCTCAAAATAATCTAATTAGGCCAAACAATGCGATTGGGTGTTGTATCTTGGTTGATTCTATAAACAGTAAAGATGAAATTATAAAAGTAAAATCCATAATCTTATCTAGTAAGTTTATTGTTATAAATGGATTTTTTTTACTAAAAGAATTGTTATTTAAAAAAATATTTAAAAATGAAAACTAAAGTAGCATTATTTGAGGTTTCTGATTTTGTTAGTAAATCAAAGCAATATAGTGGTATTGGTTTAGGTTATATTAAGTCTTATTTAAATAAAAAAAGTACTAATTTTGAAGTAAAAATATTCCAGGATAACATTTTAAAAGAGATTGTTTTATATAAACCAGATATTATTGGTATTTCTTCAGTTTCATATTTTTATGAAAATGCGATTTTAATTGCCAGAATTTTAAAAAAAGAACTTCCTGATGCCAAATTAATAATTGGAGGAATTCATATAACAACTCAACCTGAAGATTTTAACGTAATTTTTGATTGTGGAATTCTTGGTGAAGGTGAAATAGTCTTTGAAAGAATATCGAACTTAATCCATTTTAATAATTTTAACTTTTCTAATTTAGAGAAATTAAATGGAGTAGTTTATTTTAAAGGTAAAAGACTTGTTATAAAAAACAATAAAAATGATTTAAAAAATATTGACAACATAGGGAGTATAGATAGAGATGATTACTTAGATCCATATTATTCGTATCTAATTTCATCACGAGGATGTATTCATAATTGTTTATTTTGCGGAAATGTAGGATTTTGGAAAAAACAACAAGTAAGGCTGCATTCTGCAGAGTATTTGTATAGAGAAATAAAAGAGATTTACAAAAGAGGCATATCAACTATAACTATAGTTGACGAGATGTTTTTTTTAGATCTTAAGAGATTGAAGCGGTTGGAAAAGTTATTAAAAGAAGGATCTTTGTTAAATAAAATAAAATTTATTTGTTATTTAAAGCAATCAACATTTAGCAGCTCTCAATCTTTAATTCTTAAAAAATTAAATGTTAAGGAGGTTTGGATGGAGTTGGATACTATAAATTATAAAGGTGAAAATGAAAAAGAGAAAACTAAAGAAATTATTAATTTTTTGGCTTCAACTGGCATAAAAACTAATTTAATTGCAACCATTAATAATAAGAATGAATCAGAAAAAGATATTGTAGATTTACAAAAAACAATAGAGCATTGCTTAGGTAGTATTCGTAATTTAGTCTTGAAAGCTAATCCAGTTTTCCCAAGAACAGTTAATTTTGATTTTTATAAAAATAAAATTGGAGTTATTGATTGGATTTTTATAAATAGAGATTTATTTTTATTGTTTAATAAAAATATTTATATTAATCAAAAATCCTTAGATTTAAATAAAAATGCTTTAGTTTCTTTAATAAATTATGTTTATTTGATAAATAAAAGAAAAAGTTCAGTTTTAAAAAATAAAATAGATTTTTTTTTAAAAAATAAAAATAAAAAAGAATTTATTTTTAATAAATTAATAAATTTTATTTA
>CAZWRH010000033.1:0-8874 GCA_964636045.1 uncultured Gammaproteobacteria bacterium
CTCCAATATTAAATGAAGTATTTAAAATTAATGGAGTTTTGCTTAATTTGTAAAACTCTTTAATAAGTGAATAGTATTTTTTATTAATATTTTTTTTTACTGTCTGATATCTTGCTGTTCCATCTATGTGAACTACTGCAGGAATTTCTTTTCGTTTGTTTTTTTTAACTAAATTACTTAATAACATAAATGGAGAGTAAGTATCACATTCAAAATAATCCTTTTGAAATTCACTTAAAATTGCTGGCGCTAATGGTCTCCAGTTTTCTCTATTTTTAATTCTATTTACCAAATCATGCATTTTTTTTACTTTTGGATTTGCAAAAATACTTCTATTACCTAATGCTCTTGGACCACCTTCCATCCTTCCTTGAAACCAAGAGACAACTT
Source organism: uncultured Gammaproteobacteria bacterium (assembly GCA_964636045.1). GTDB lineage: Bacteria > Patescibacteriota > Microgenomatia > UBA1406 > HO2-37-13b > CAZWRH01. The sequence goes on from CAZWRH010000033.1 coordinate 391, forward strand.
TTCCCTCATGAATAGATTTAGCCGCAATTTTACAAATATTTTTTGATTTAATGTAAGATATTTTATTTCTATTAAGAATTTTTTCTATTTGTTTATTTGTAAATTTTGGGCCTAAATAAATATTGCTTAATTGCTTGTAGGAAAAACCATACAATCTATAAGCTTTTTCTAAAGCAGCTCCCAAACTTACTCCTGAATCGTTTGTTAAAGGAGAAACAAATAAATTATCAATTATTTTTTCAGATATTAATTTTCCGTTTGTTGTACAATTTAGACCAACTCCTCCAGATATAATTAATTTTTTACATTTAGTTTTTTTAATTAATATTTTTACTAAATGAATAATTACTTTTTCTAAAGAATTTTGCACAATTGAAGCAAATACTTTATGTTCTTTTTTAAAAGATATGCTTTTTGATATTGAGTTTTTTTCTAAATCAAATTTATTAATAATTTTATTTTTAAAACTAAAGTTTTGTTTAAAAAAATTAATCCAATAACTTATAACTACTTCTTGCTGATCAAGTGATTTATTAAATAAACTTTTATCTTTAGGAAAATTATTTATTAAAAATCCTTCATCGTTTAAAACGATATTGTTAAATGTTTTTTTAGATTTACCATAACTTGCAAGACCCATTAGTTTTCCAACATCAGAGGTTCTCATTCCTAAATATTTACAAGCAGCTTCCATCATATAACCAACAGAAAATGCAATTGGAATTTTATTAATTATTTTTATTTCTCCATTATCTCCATAAGCTAAGGCACCGCTTGCATCTTCTCCTTGTCCATCAAGAATAAGAATTGAAGATTTTTTATATCCGCTTATTCTATATGAACTAGCTGCATGAGAAGTATAATGATCAATAAATTCAAGAGTTGGCATCTTTTCGTATTTATAAATATTTTTTGGAAAAAACATTTGAATAATGTCCTGATTTGAATAATTAAATTTATTTTTATTTAAGGAATATATCTTAGGAATGTCCCATCCAAATACAATATGATCAATGTCTGATACATTAATACCTGACTGACTCATACAATAAGCTATTGAGAAAATTGGTAAAGAATCATAACTATATCTTTTTCTAGTAAATCTTTCTTCTTCTGCAAATGAAATAATTTTATCTCCGATAATTAAACATGCTGAAGCATCATGTCCTCTTTCAAACCAACCATTCAAGCCTAAAATAACTTTTTTATTGTTTTTCATATCTGATTGGATCTGTTGCTCTATTTTTAATAAAAGCTTCAAGACGTGATTTACAATTACTACAATGTCCACATGCAATATTGTTGTTGTTATGACATGACCAAGTATTTTTAAAAGGAACCTTTAGTTTTAACCCAATTTTTACTGCGCCTATTTTATCTGTTTTAGAAAGTGGAGCCATTAATTGAATATCCTTTTTTAACATTGTTCCAATGTTCATTACTTTTTGAAAAGAAGAAATAAATTTTGGACTATTATCTGGACAAATATGATCTCCACCTGTTGATCCAATAAATATTTTATTTGCTCTTAATGTCTCAGCCCAAGCTGTTGAAATTGCCCAAAACATACTATTTCTAAAAGGAACATACTCTTTTAAAGAATTTGACTCATTTAATATTTTTTTATTATCAAACATAAATGAATCACTAATTTTTTTAATCCAAGGTAAATCAATTATTAAAAGTTTTTTAACAGTAAAAAATTTTGATAGTTTTTTTACGGATAATTCTTCTTTTTTTAAAGTTTTTTGACCATATCTAAAAAATAAAAAATACAAATCATATTTCTGTTCTTTTGCTATTGCTGCTGACACGGCACTATCAAGACCGCCACTAATAGTGCAAACTGCTTTTTTATTATTCATATTTATTTGCTTTACCTAAAAAATATCTATTTAAATACATAAATGGAATGTTAATAACGCAAACTAACCATTTAATTGTTGTTTGTCCAATAATTAAAGATAAAAGAGGCATTGTTCCATAAAAAGCAAGTGAAGTAAATATTACGCTATCAATTAATAATGCAGGAATTGAACTAAAAACATTTCGCATCCATAAATGTTTTCCTTTTGTAATTTTTTTAAACATATCATATATATATGCATCTAAATTTTCTGAAATTAAAAAAGCTAACCAGCTTGCAATAGTAATTTTTGGAACAATACCAAATATTTGCTCCCAATTATTCTGCATTTTCCAAAAAGGAGCTGGTGGAAAAATAGTTCCTAAATAAATAAAAAATACCATAGCAATTTGAGAAATAAACGCGATAAAAATCATTTTTTGAGTTTCTTTTCTACCAAACTTTTCATTTACTATATCAGTTAATAAAAAAGTTATTGAAAAAACCAAAACTCCACTTGAAACAAAAAATTTCTGAAATCCTAAATCAAAGAGGGAAATTTTTACTGCCAAAATTTGAGAGACTAAAATAAAAGTAACATATAAACCAACTAACAAATCAGCTTTGTTGTATTTTTTTGCATAAATACTTCCCAGTAATGTAAAAAGAGTTATCCCAATAATCCAAAATAAAAGAATAATTATATTCATAATATTATTTATTACTTTCTATCCAAACCTGAACAGGTCGATGAGCCTTTGAATGTTTAACATCGATAATAACTTTTAAATATTTTGGAGAAAGATTTTTTATTATTACTTGAAAAATTTTATGAGCCAATTCTTCTGCTGTTATTTTTTCTTTTGAAATTAAAATTATTTTTCTTTCTAAATCTACATACTCAAGAACTTTTTTTCTTGGTTGATATTCAATAATTACATCACCTGAAAATTCTTTATCCGTTACTGTACATATTGATTTAAAAGGAATAAATATTTTGGTTCCACTTATTTTATATGAAATTGAAAGAGTGTCGATTTTATTTACCAAATAAGAATTTACCTGAGTTAATGCAGTTTTTATTTTTGAAGTTTTATTTTTTTTAGAAAAAAGTTTCATATGTAGGTTTTACTTTGCGGCCTACACTTTTAAAAAGTGCAGCAAGCCCTACCACCGCTATAGATCTAAAAATAGATTCTACTCCTTGAATAAAAAATAGTCAAATACTAGCTGTTTTTGACAGCATATAGTCTTCCCCAAATTATAGAATGTTTTTTATTTACTCTTGGATTTGATAGCTCAACATATTTTTTCTTTTTATTACTCAATATCTTCCATTTTGGATATTTAAATAAATCTTTAATTTGATTTGAGGTTATAAAATGTTTTTTTGGATTATTATCATATTGAGATTTGTGTATATATTCAAAATATAATATTCCATTAATTGAAACATATTTTTTTATATTAAAAATAATTTTTTTTAAAGAATACTTAAAATTATTTTCATAATGAATAGAACCACTTGTAAATACTCCAGAATATTTTGTTTTAGAATTGTATTTTATAAAATCATCTTTAATGATTGTTATTTTTTCTTCAAGATTTTCATCGATTACTCTTTTTTTTAAACCACATATATTTATTATTTTCCCATCAACAGTACAATTACCTCCATAAATTGAAATTACATCGTTGTCTATAGCTAATACATCAAATCCTTTTTTTGCAGCCGGGATAACATATCTTCCATCAGCACAGCCTAAAATGCATATCGTTTTTGGCAATTTTGTTTTTTTAATTTTATTTAAAAAATTAAAAAAATTTTTAGTTGGTTTTCCCCAAATACTTTTTGTTTTCATTTAAGGAAATGAATATACGGATCATGTCCCGCTCGATCCCGTTGTTTCACTGCTATTATATCACTTTCCTGGGTCTGTTCTACTTTGAGGTTTTATCCTGAATCTGTTGAAGAACCAAATAATACATATCTCAATTCTTTAGAATAAAAGATTTGACAAAATTTCAGAGCCTTAAAACAATTAAAAACAATGCACAAGGATTTCTAAAGAAAAATTAAATATCGCTTACTGATAAAATTTATAATACTTTGATCTATTCTTCAGTTTTCGATACGTGTCCTATTCGGCTGCCCAGTAGGGATTTGAACCCCAATAAGCAGATTCAGAGTCTGCTGTCCTACCATTAGACGACCGGGCAAATATAATAGATAGTTTATTACAACAAGATAAATTATAACTTATAAAGTATAATATCAATATGATAATAGATGATGTAACAATAAAAGTTAAAGCAGGAAAAGGAGGGGATGGTCTTGTTTCCTGGAGAAAAGAAAAATATGTTCCAAAAGGTGGTCCTTATGGAGGATCTGGTGGAAAAGGTGGAAATGTTTTTTTTGAAGGAACAACAGACTTTAATGCCTTAATTCAATTTAGATATAAAAAAGAAGTTGAGGGAAAGAATGGAGAGCCAGGAGGAATAAAAAACATGGATGGAAAAGCAGCTGATGATATTTATATAAAAATACCGATTGGAACAACAATTGAAGACCTTGATACAAAAGAAAAAATTGAAATCTTAAAACCAGGAGAAAAAGTTTTAATTGCAAAAGGAGGAAAAGGTGGTCTTGGAAATTGGGCACTTCGATCTCCAGTAAATACTACTCCTAAAGTTGCTGAAAAAGGAAGATTAGGTGTTGAAAAAAATTTAAGACTTAACTTGAGGTTTATCGCACAAATTGGATTAATTGGTCTTCCAAATGCTGGAAAAAGCAGCTTACTAAATTGTATTACTAATGCAGATGCTAAAATTGCCGACTATCCATTTACTACTCTTGAACCTAATCTTGGCGATATGTATGGAACAATAATAGCAGACATTCCAGGACTTATTGAAGGAGCACATACTGGAAAAGGACTTGGGATTAAATTTTTAAAACATATTGAAAAAACCAAAATATTACTTCATTGTATAGATAGCTCATCAAGCAATATTTTGAATGATTATAAAACTATAAGAAAAGAATTAGAAAATTATAATAAAGAATTGCTTACTAAAAAAGAAATTGTACTTTTTACAAAAGCAGATTTAATAACTGACAAAGAGTTAAAAACAAAAATAAAGAAAATTCAAAAATTAAACAACAAAATTACTTCAATCTCGGTTATTGATGATGAGCAAGTTGAAAAATTCAAAAAATTTATCCTGAAAGAGCTTGAATAAAGAATTCTCCAATAAAAAAACACTACCTGTTTCATTAACTTTTAAAATTAATTTGGCAAATAGTGTTTTTTATTTGTTTTTTAGTAGGATCTGTTGTCTCTTCCGAAACCACCATTTCCTCCACCAAAACCTCTTCCTCCACCATTTCTGAAGTTAGATCTTTGAGGTCTATCTTCTTTTGGTCTTGCAATGTTGACGATTATTTTTCTACCTTCAACTTCTTTTTCGTGCATTTGAGCAACTGCATCTTGAGCAGCTTGTTCTTCTGTAAAAGTTACAAAACCAAATCCTTTTGATCTTCCTGAATACTTATCAGTAATAACTACTGATTCAGTAACTTCACCAAAAGGCATGAAAAGATCTTTTAAATTTTCATTCCTTATTGACCAAGGAAGATTTCCAACATATAGTCTTTTATTGTCCATTTAACACACCTCCTTTCGCATTTATTTCTGAGTGTTTAATCAATTTGAGTATATTAAAACTGAATTATTAACTAATGTAGTTTTTCAATACTAATTTTATTATATACAGATTACTTGTAACAAGTACATTATATCATAAAACTATTTTAAAAGCATTCTAGCACTAGACAAATCACTTCTTGCTTCATTTAATATTTTATGAACATTTTCTATTTGTGATTTATTTCCTGGATATTCCTCAGCTGTTTGATCAATCAAAATAGAAATTGCATTTTCTGCTTTTGTTTTTGCAGAAATCAATTTATTTTTTACGTCATCATTATTGGTTTTACTACTGACTTTATCAATTAAATTAATTATTTTATCCGCTTGAGCAATTAAGTTAATTTTTGGCATAAAAAAAGCAAATATTCTGTATGATTTTATAATTGATTGCTTATCTGTAATTAAAGTCTTTAAATCAGAATCTGATTCAATTTTAGTTTTTAAATTTGATAACTCGGTAATTTGAGAATTAATTTGGGATGTTAATGTATCTTTCTGTTTATCTGTAAGCTTCTTTACATCATTAATTATAGAAATTAATTTGTTCATTAAGTTAATTCTTCTATCAATTTCTTTATAGGCAATTTCTTTTTTTTGAGAAACTTTTTCATCAATATTTTTTTTTACTTTATCAGTATTTATTGAATTTAGTCTTTGTTGTAGTTCTGTTTTTAATTTCTGTTTATTAATAATTGATTCTCTTGAGGAATTTATAACCTCCTCTGCCTGAATCGGTAAAGACAGAAAAAGAAATAAAATAATAAAATTTAAAATAATAAGTATTTTTTTCATAATTAATTATTTCAAAACATCTAATGGTTTATCGTTTATGGAATTTTTAATTTCTTCATCTTGAATATTTATTTTATTAAGTTCTTCATCAAAAACTTCTTTAACAGACCTACTATCATTTACATTTTCTTCTATTTTTTGCTCTACATTATTAGTAGTTTCTTTATTATTTTTTAAATCATTATTAATATTTTTACTATTCATTAAAAACCATATTATTGAAAATAATATTAATAACAAAGCAATGATAATTTTTGTTTTTGAAATATTCATTTTATTTTAAAAAAATTAATAAAAAAATAATAATACTTTATTATTTAAAATTCAAATCTCTATTTTTGAAAATAATTTTGCACCAATAATCGTGGTTATTGTTGTAATAATAATCATCACAATAAAATCTTTTTCTAAGCCAAAATGCGAATATCCTGTCGCTATTCCTCTTAACCCATCAATGCCGTAAGTTAAAGGATTAAAGCCAAAAATCATTTCCAAAAAACCAGGAAGGCCTTTTATTGGAAACAAGGCACCTGATAAAAAAAACATTGGCATAACTAAAAAATTAATTATTAGTTGAAACCCTTGAGTATCGGTTAAAGAGGTTGCAATAGCTGTCCCTAAAGATGCAAAGAAAAATGCCATTAGAAACATCATTAAAAAAAGAAGAGGTAACATAAAATAATTATGTGGTTTAAAACCAATAAAAAATCCTAAGAAAAAAATTATTAAACCCTGAAAAGTAGCTATAGTTGCTCCTCCCAAAGTCCTACCAATCATTATTTGATATCTTGAAACCGGAGCAACTAATGTTTCTTTTAAAAACCCAAATTGTCTATCCCAAATTATTTCCATTCCTGAAAAAAGAGATGTAAATAAAATAGCTTGACCAATTACGCCTGGAAGTAAAAAATCAATATAATTTCCTCCACCAGCTTTTTTAAAAATTGGTCCAAAACCAAATCCTAATGCAACTAAAAATAATATTGGCTGGCCAAGTGATCCAAAAATTCTCGACTTTGACCTTAAATATCTTTTTATTTGTCTAAGCCACAATATATATATAACTTGCATATTTAATATTTTCTTATTTTCATTTTAAACCTCTCTTCCCTATTTAATTCCTTATCACGCATATCATCTCCAGTTAATTTTATAAAAGCTTCCTCTAAATTTTTGGTTTTAGTATTCTCAACTAATTCTTTAGCAGTTCCGTTAATAATTATTTTTCCATGATCAATAATACTAATTATATTTGCAATTTGCTCTGCCTCTTCCATATAGTGAGTAGTAAAAAAAATAGTAATTTTTTCTTTTCTATTTAAATCCAATATATATTTCCAAATCTGATTTCTTGTTTGTGGATCAAGTCCAATGGTTGGTTCATCTAAAAAAAATATTTTAGGACGATGAATTAAACCACGTGCAATTTCTAGTCTTCTTTTCATTCCACCTGAAAAATTTCTAACAAAACTATTTCTTCTATCCCACAACTTTACTATTTTTAACAATTCTTTAATTCTTATTTCGCGAAGTTTCTTTGGTACTCCATATAAAATTCCATGAAAATCCATATTTTCATAAGTAGTTAATTGATCATCTAAGCTTGAATCTTGAAATACAATCCCAAAAGATTTTCTGATATCGTCTTTTTGTGTTTCTAGATTAAATCCATTTATATAAATTTCTCCACTTGTTGGAGATAATAAAGTTGTTAAAATTTTAATTGTTGTAGATTTACCTGCACCATTTGGACCTAAAAAAGCAAATATTTGTCCTTTTTTTACTTCAAATGAAATATCATTTACAGCAAGAAATTTTTCATATCTTTTTGATAATTTTTTTACTGAAATAGCAATGTTATTTTCCATAATATTTATTTAAAGTAACTATAAAACATCATCATCGAGTGCCCATTATTGTCTAAGGATATATCATTTATTTTTTCATCTGTTTTAATTGCTCCATTTGGTAACTGATTCTCTATTATATGATTTATTCCTTTTAAATACGCACTTTTTATTTCAGAATTTTTTAATAACCTATATGAATTAATTAAGCTTTCTATAAAAACTGCTTCTGAAGAAGTATACCAATTAACTTTTTTAGAAAAACCTCCATTTTTTTCTTGAATAC
>CAZWRH010000034.1:0-8825 GCA_964636045.1 uncultured Gammaproteobacteria bacterium
AGAACCGCTTTTTCTGCATCAATGTCATGCGGAGGTACTTTGTACGATTTAGAAGTTATATTTTTATCCTCATCCATAATTTAATAGGACTACTTTTGTAGATTCCTCATTTAGCTCCTCTTTTTTTATAACCAACCTATCAATTGGCTCAATCGCTGAAACGCCCATTTTTGTTAAAAAATCCTGAACTGGCAAAGTAGTGCCAAAGTTCTCTTGATTTAACTTTTCGTGATTGTAATGCATTGGAATAACAATATTTGGTTCAATTTTTTTTACTAAATCCGCAGCTTCTTGACCACTTAAAGTATAATTACCTCCCACTGGAACAAGTAAAACATCAATATCATCAATTTCCTCCAATAACTCGTCATTTAGCAAATGCGCTAAGTCACCACAATGCAAAATATTAATACCATCAATCTCTATTTTAAAAATAACATTATTTCCCCTATCTTCTCCATTTTTTTTATCATGAAATGTTTTATAACCATAAACTCTTACTCCGTTTTTATCATATTCTCCAGGAATATTGATAATAAGAGGCTTACCTAGTACATTATCACTTTTACTATGATCTAAGTGACTATGAGAAATAGTAACAATATCAGCTTCGAGTTTTGGAAATTTTAAGCCAACCATAGACTCATCATATGGATCACAAATCACTACAGCATCTTTATTTTTTATTAAAAAGGAAGAATGACCTATATATCTAATTTCCATAAAAGTTGAATAAGAATATCAAAATTATTATTAATTTTCAACAAAATAAATTAATTGTTTTTTTCAATAGAAGTATAAGTTTCAAAAGATAAATTTTGAATTACTTTTTTTAAGTCATCGATGGATCTTCCCCTTGTCATAACACAAATTAAATATGGATTTTTGCTTTTATAAACAATTCCACAATCATGCAGTTGAGAAATATCATCAATTCTTCTTTCTCCAAATTTCTGCGATACTTTAATATTTCTAGGAAGATTTTTTACAATCCCATCTTCAAAATCGGTCTTTGACAAAAGATCTAATGCTTTTTCAGACATCTCTCTATTTAAATAGGATGCATTGTATAAAACTCTAAAAAAAGAAGCGTAGTCTTTTACCGACATAAAATCATCCACATTTCTAATTCCTGGAATTTCAATTCCTAAATCCGTATATATTCTACTTAAATCGTTTTCTGAAATATTTAAAAACAAAAGTGTTTTTGCATTGTTATCTGAATAAATAATCATATATTCTATTAATTCTTTAATTGTATATTCTTTATTTTTTTCTATTACTTTTTTTGGCTTAATATTTTCAATCAAATTTTCATCACCAGGAAGATTAAATAATATTTTTTTATTTAAAATATTTGGGTCTTTTTCTGACAATTTAAAATATGCAATCATTAATGGTACTTTAAGCAAACTAGCAGGTGAAAAATTTTCTTTTTCATCAATACCAAACCAAGCCCCATTGTTTAAATCTCTAAAATAATAAGAAATTTGAGTTACAGAAGCATTGTCTATAGAATTTTTAATCTTATTAGATATATTTAATTTAAGTTTTTGTGATTCTTTAATAGTAAGTTCCTCAGACGCATCACATTCAAGAAGAGGATTAATAAAATTAAATCCCCCTTGTCTAATTTGACTATTAAAATTTATATCTCCCTGCTCTTTTTGTTGATAAAAAAAATCAACAATTAAATATCCAAAAAATAAACCTAATAAAAAAAATATTACTGATACTAATAAAATTTTTTTATTCATAAAAATTATTTAATTTCTTGTTCAAGTGACATTTCTTTTGGTCTTTGATTATTATTGTCAACTTTAATTTCAATAAGATCTTCATCTTTTCTAATTTTAGTTGAAATCTCTTGTTCTCTAATTAGAGATAAGTTTGTTTGTTTAGCCGCTTCAAGTTTAGCTTTTAAATAGATAGATAATTCCTGACCTTTAAAATTATTAATCATAAATATTGGCAATATATAGCTTATTTGATCTAAAGCTTCTTTCTTTAAATTCTCATCTTTTGAAAAAAGCTTATTTAAAACATTAGTGATTGATATTATATCTGCCTCTATCCATTGTTTTCTACTGGATATTTTATCAGAATATGGAACTTCTCCTTTTTCATAATTAGAAATCCACATATTTTTTATTTGCTCATATTCTTCAATAGAAAAATTGTTTGGTATTGATATTGATTCTTCAATATGTTTTTCTGGTTCTGTAATCATTGGTAAATAAGATGAAAGAAGTTTCTTCACAAGCTCTTTATCAAGATTTTCTTCAACAGAAACTTTATTAATAAAATCATCATTATCTTTTATTACTAAAATTAATTTATCTAAAACTTCTTTTATTTTTGCTTTTTCAATTCCAGTATCATTTGTAATAGCAGAGGTTAAATCAACTGCTGATTTCGCTAAATTTTCAGACTTACCAACACTTTCTAAAATCATTTGAGTTTTATCTTGAGAGATATTTGCTGATGCAGAAAGAGTTCCGATAATACTCTCATCACTAACTAAGGTTTTATATACAGAATTAAATGCTCTTGTTACTTTTTCTTTTGGAAGACCTACCTTAACTGAAGCAACAACAACAACTGGGTTAGTTGGTGGAATAGAACTTAAAATTTCATTTTTCTGATTTATTTGTTCAAACTGTGAGTTAGAAATTGCAGCTAAAGTTTGTCTTGCTTGATTGTCTCCTTTTGTCGCCCTATCAAATAATTCAGAACGCAAATTCATAAATTGTTGTCTTTGTGAAGCTGTTTGAGCGTTCATTGGATTCTTTAAATATTCAATATTTTTTGAGGCTGCAGATCTCAAACTTTGATCCATTTCATATGACACAACATCAGCAATTTTTGATGCTGCAATTTGCATAGATTGTTTAATTTCTTCTGTGTTTGCCCGTTTAATATCATCAATATTTTCAATTTTTATACTTCTTGGAGAACTTACATCTCTATCCAACTTTAAAGATGCGGATGTTTTAAGTGACGATAAAGGGGTCATTGGTTGTGGAGATGGACTTCCACCTTTTAATTGATCATAACTTGCCATTAAAATATTCTTTATCGCATAAATTCCATCACAGCAAAAATCTCTAAACATTCTAAGAAGCACCCAAGGAAGTACTATAGCAACCCAAAGCATAACCAAAGATATTAAATATTCTGCGAAAGTATCAATATAATTCGAAGTGTTTAAAAAACCTAACCTATTATCTCCTGTTTGATTTGGACCACCGTATAAAATATTTATACCAGTTGGATAAACAAACCCATCTTCTGTTCCTCTTCTTGAGAAATTAAATAAAAAAGGAATACTGGTCCCAGAGTTCCAAATCTTTGCAATACCTCCTAAAAACAATGCAAATAAAGGACCATAAAAAACCCATTTTACAAATGTTCCAATCCAAACAAATCCAACATTTTTAGCAATTTTAAAAGCCATTAATATAGCTAAAAATGGAGATAGTATTAGCAAAAACCAAAGAATAATTTTTCTAATAATTAACATTATTCCAATAACAAAATAGGTTATATTTGAAATAAATACCAAAATTTTAGATACTCTAACTGATTCTGACGCCATAAGAGAAATATTTACACATCCAAGTTGAGTAAATTGTTTATATCCCTGTTCACTTTTTGTTAAAAAATCAGCTTGAGTATTTACTGCAGTAGATGTCCCTAAACCAGAATCTTGATAAAAAAAGACATTAAATAATTTGTCAGCGCCAAGACTTTTAATAAAAAAATCCATTACAACATCAGATAATTGAATTATCAATAAGACTAATGTTGCTGAAAATGTTACATACAAAATCCATAGAGCTAACTTTAACATTTGCCCAGAAATATCAATTTTAAAATTAAAGTTATTTCTTTGACCAATAATAATTCCAACACCTATTAAAACAGCAACAAGGATAAGTAAAAAATAAGTTACATTTCTTGAAAAACTCCAAACAGACATTATTGTTGGATGATTATCAATTGATTTATGATTTAAAACCCAATTTAAAAATTGTTTTCCTCTTTCAGCATTTTGACCAAGTGCTACAACCTCAGGATCTTTTATCCAAAGATTTAAATTCCGATTTGCTAACCATTCGGCATAAGTACTTGCACAATCACCACCAACTTGCTCAACAGGACATCCTGATCCACAGATTTCTGGTTCTTGTGGAGTCTGAAAACTTGAAGGCATCTGGGCATATGAGTTTGCAGTAAAAAACAATAACGTTAATACGAATAAAACATTAATAAAGATATGGTAAATCCTTTTTCTCATTGCTATTATTTATAATAGATAAGTTTTTAATTTAAATCAACAAAAAATACATGTTTTTGAACATTTTAAAAATAGACCAAGAGTTAACAAAAAAAATATTTATTTATTTTCCTAAAAATAATTTTTTAAATCATTTTTTTGGATTTTTTTCTTTTTTAGATTACTACATTTTTTTTTGGATTTTAATTTTAATAATCTGGGGATTTTTTATTAAAAAAAAGCATTTTAGTTTTTTAAAAATCCTTTTTTTTGGAATTTTAATCTCATATTTGTTTTCAAATATTTTGTTAAAAAACATAATTCAAAGACAAAGACCATCTTTTAAAATAAGCACAAACACAAACAACACAAAAGACTATTTAAGTCTAATAACTATTGAAAAAAATCCTCATGATTTTTCGTTTCCATCAAGTCATAGTTCTGTCGCTTTTACTGCAGCATTTATATTAAGTTTTTTTTACAAGAAAAAAACTTATTTATTTTATTCGCTTGCATTTCTCATTGCCCTGTCTAGAATTTATTTTGGAGTGCATTTTTTATTTGATATAATGTTTGGGGCTCTAATTGGATATTATATCGGATTTTTATCTATTAATTTTTTTAACAAAAATGAAATTAAACGCGCAAGAATTAAGAAATCTTGAAAATATAGAAACTCTCCCTAAAATAAAAAGATCTTCTATTTATTTTATTTTAGATAACGTTTATGATACTTATAATATTGGTGGAATCTTCCGTTTAGCTGATGCGCTTGCTGTTAAAAAAATGTATTTATGTGGTCAGTCAGACACACCACCAAATCCAAAAATTAAAAAAGCTTCTATTGGAACATATAAAGTAGTTCCTTGGAAATATAAAAATACGACTGAGGAAGCAATTCAAGAACTTAGAAAAAACGTTAAAAAAATCAATATTATTGGGATTGAACAAAACGATAAATCTTGCTTTTTTGATAAAATAAATTATACACTTCCAATTGCTCTTATTTTTGGTAATGAAACCTCTGGAATTAGTCCTAATGTTTTAAAGCTTTGTGATAATATTGCAGAAATTCCTATGTATGGAATTAATAAATCCTTGAATGTTATTGTATCAGCTGCTATTGTTTCCTATTTTATAAAGCTAAATACCAGAATATAACTGCCGCAGATAATAAAACAATTCCGGCAGTAGCTCCACCAATAATATTCTCTACCGCACCAGTTCTTGGAGGTGCAGGAACGCTTGTAACATATTGATGAACTGTTGGGGTTGGAGTTTTTTGTGGAGTTGGTGTCACAGGCAAAACAGCACAAAGTTGCGTACTTCCAGGGCTTTGTGCAATTATCTTTAGCTTTACAATAGCAACAAGACCTGTTCCTGATTTACCAGCACTTGAGTCAGCAACTATATATATCTTTCCTTTTTCAACTTCAGAAAATTCAACACTATCAAAAAAATCTCCCGCTTCAACAACATCATCAAACTGAACGGATTGAGTATCATAAGTAACATTCATCTCTTGTTTTGTTACTTTTTGCCCTTTTGTATCAATATTAATCTTAAAATCAAATACTTGATCACGAACTAAAGTATCTTGCGGAGCTTCAACTGATAAAGTAACTGCAAAAGAATTTTTTGGAATTATTAAAAAGAAAAAAAATAAAATAAAAATCCTCCTCATATTATTATTATATAGATATTTTTTTTAAAAATGCAAAAGTTAACAAAAGTAATAAAAAATTATTTACAATGATTATTAAGAATGAAAATTCTATTTAATTTCATAACACTATTTTTATTTATTTTTTTACCATCAATTGCTCGTGCAGAAAGCACTTCTCAGATATTACCAAACCTTATTTTTGACAAAGAGATTAAGATTGAAAACAAAGAAAACCTCATTCAAGGAAAACTTATTTTAAAAAACAATGAAAATTACAATGTTGGAAATTTATATTTTATAGTTGAATTTAGCAAAGAAATAGCAAATGAAGGAACAGATAAGATATCTAAGAATATTATTTTAAAAAACTTTTCTATTTATAAAAAAGAAACAAAAGATTTAGATTTTAAAATAGAAATTCCTCCAATGATTAACGAAGGTAATTATTTCTTAAGATTTAAAGTTCTAAACAACGCAGCTATTCCTATTTGTGAAACAATAAGTATATTTGGAAAAATTAGAGGTCAGGAAAAATATCTAGAAATGAATTGGAAAGATAGTAAATTATATAAAGATGGAAAAGCAGAAGATCCCCTTGCTGGAATAAATTTTGAACCTCAAGAAATCCCAATAATTTCAATAAAAGCAAAAAATCCACATGATTTTACTATTAGAGCAATTCCAAAAATAAAAATTTATAAAAGAACTGATGTTGATGCGATTAAACCATTTATTGAATATGACGATAATTATATAGACTTTAATCCAGGTTTTACTAAAATTGCCAAAATATTTTTAAAAAATCCAAATGAAGGAGAATCGTATTACACGATATTAACCTTTGTTGACGAAAATGGAAATAATATTTCGGGAATTCAAGAATTTAGATTTGTTGTAAAAGGCGAAGATGCAAAAATATTATTTACTAAATTTAACAACGATAAAAAACAAGTAGTTATCAGCTTAGTGGGTCCTGCTGATAAAACAATTGTCAATAATTTAACCTCAACTATCGATATTTTTGATGCAAAAAATCCTCAAAAAATAATATTTACAAATTCACAAAAAATTAAAGATCTTGACCAAAAAATTAAAGAAATTACTTTTGATTTAAAAGACACAGATTCTTTTGGTGATTTAGAAGTAGTAGTTAAAATAAAGGTATTCAATTCAAAAAACAAGCTTCTTGACGAATCAAGTCAAAATTTTGAAATGAAAAAAACAATTGTCAAAGACACAAAAACTAGTGAAAAAAATAGCACATTTGGTGATGTTATTTTATACTTTTTCTTTATTATAATAATCGTAGTGATTATTATGGCGATAATTTACGTTAGATCTATAAGGATTCCTGGAGTTCAATCAATTATTGTTTTTTTTGCTCTAACATCGTTTTTCTTTGGAACAAAGAATACTGCTTTTGCTCAACAATGTAATCAACTTAATCCAGATTCAAATCAAAATGTTTATATCACTCCAGCTGGATTTAATGACAATGGTGCAAACGGAGCCAATATAAACATCAATGACCAAGTTCAAGCAACATTATTTAACGGTGCAATTTCATATACTTGTGCAAATAATGAAACTAAAATTATTGAGCCAAATATTTCTTGTCAAGGAGCTTTACAACAAACTAGAGAAATATCTGAATCTGATGCAAAAACAATTCAATGTAAATGTGTTACTGCTGGTCAAGGTAAAATTGTTGCAAGTGTTAGACATTTTCTCAATGCTTTAGATTGGAATTGTGACATTCCTTATCAATTTGAGTCAACGGTAAATTGTCAATCTCAACAACAACCACAAACCATATCACCAATTACCCAACAAACTGGATGGAATCCTCCACTATATTTTCCACCAGAAGAACCACCAATTGAAGGACCAACATCAATACCTGAAAATACACCAATTCCCGCAACTCCAACTCCAACATACATACCAGTTGCCTTTCCAACTAATAAACCAGGAAATAAAACTCCAATAAAAATTCCTGTTGGTTCAACTCAAATTTGGAGGTGTTTAAAGACTGCAAATTATGATGGAGACGTTTTACCTGGTGGAAGATCAGATCACAGACTAAAATTAACAGGAGCTGGTTTTGCAGAAAATACAACACCTTATATTGTAGGTTGTGTAAATAACAGTTCAAATATTTGGTGCACTTCAGGAGATGATGAAACTGATAAAAAACTTGGGTTTGGCTCGACTAATTACACAAACATCTCATCAACCCAATCAAGTCCACTACCATATTTCCTAATTAACCATAAAGAAGCGCAAAAAATTAGCAGAGAAGGAAATTTAGAAGCAATTGTCTACTCTGCATCAGCTGATACAACAACTCATTTTTTCTATGGAGTAACTCTGGGTGACTCAATCTCAGGTGAAGCTAAAACACTTCAATATTCTGCGCTAACATTTGATTCAAATTTAGCTAAATGTACAGCTGTTAGATGGGATCCAAAAGGAGTTATTTATAATGCAAAAACATATCAGCCAATAGAAAATGTAAAAATATCAATTTATGATGAAAATCATAAATTACTAATGCAACCAGGAATTTCAAACACAATACAAACAGATTCTACTGGTGAATTTAATTTTTATGTTGGAAAAGGAAAATATTATCTTAAAATAACTCCTCCAAAAAACTATTCATTTTATTATGGAAAACAAAGCAATGAGATTGAAATTGTTGAAGATGGAGAAAATATTATTGAAGTAAATATCCCACTTATTCAAAATAATTAACCATATTTTTTGTATAATATAAACTTAATTTGTACTTTTATTAATTTGCCGACTTGGCTCAGTGGCAGAGCGTGTTCTTGGTAAGAACAAGGTCATGGGTTCGATTCCCATAGTCGGCTCTAA
>CAZWRH010000035.1:0-6305 GCA_964636045.1 uncultured Gammaproteobacteria bacterium
TAATAAAATCTGATAAATCATCATGTGGATAATGAAGTAAATAGTTTTTTGATTTACCTATCTTTCCATTTGCTATAAAAAATACTTCGTGAACACTACCAAACCATTGACCAGAACCTTTTTTTATAAGTCGTAAAAATCCATTATTAAAAGCGTTGTTTAACTCTCCTCTTTTAATTTCTTTATTCCAAAAAACATCACAACGTCTAATATAATATCCACTAGTTACATCACACTTAACTAAGTTTAAAATTTCTTTTTGAAGTTTGTCAGATACAACTTCATCTGCATCAACAAAAAATATCCAATCATTTTTAGCTTTACTCATACCAAAGTTTCTTTGATCAGCAAAATTATTATTTAATAATCTTTTATAAACTTTGGCATTATATTTTTTTGCAATCTCTAATGTTTTATCATCTGAATTATCATCAACAACAATAATTTCATCACAAAAATCCAAACTTTTTAAGCAGTTCTGAAGTTTTTCCTCTTCGTTTTTTGTTAAAACAACTGCGCTTATTTTCATATATTTTATTTTATCAAATTTAGAATTTTTAAACTAAATACATTCCAATCAAAATTATCGTGGAAAAGTAAATCTGGCATTCTTCGTTCAAAATTTTTTGAGTAGTAATTAAGTTTATCCAAAAAATCTTCGTCAGTAATGCAAATATTTATATTAGTAAAAAACTTTTGATATTCAAAATATAGGCCTAAGCTATTTACAATAATAGGAACCCCTAAGGCAGTTGCTTCAAGTACAGGAAAACAAAGACCTTCTTCAATAGAAACGTTAATAAGTGACTGGCAGTTATATAAATAATTATTTATTTGTGAATCTTTCAAATTTTCAAAAATTTTTACTTTATTTTTAATTTTCTTAAATATTTTTTGTTTTTTTAAACTTAAAAAATAATCATTATCAACAGCACCTACTAAATATAGCAAAACTTTTGATTTTGGATTTTTAAAAATAAATTCAGAATATAAATGCAAGATTTTTTCTATATTTTTAGTTTTTTTTATTCCTCCTAAATATAAAAAATATTTTTCATTAATTTTTTCTGTTTTATTTAGTAAGTGATCAATTCCAGGTCTAACAATTTCTACATTATCAGATTTAATTTTTGGAAAATATTTTTTTAAATCATCTTTTACATACTCAGTTGGAACAATTATTTTGTCTGCTATTTTTAATGAATCACTTAAATTACTCTGAAGTTTTTTAAAATTCGGGTAAAATTCTGGCTTTTTAAAAAAACCTAAATCATAAACAAACAAGATTTTTTTTATTTTAAAAAACTTTAATATTCTTGGAATATACATTGAAAACCCAAAAAAATAATCGCTTTGATTCAATATTGTTTTTAACGGCAAAAAAATACTTGCAAAAAAATTTTTTGGCAGAAGATACATAAATACATTATTCCTCCTTGTCTTTTTAAGACCAAAATCTTTCTCAAAATAATAAAAATTAAATCTATAGCCCAAAATATTTTTTACATTTAGATAAAAGTTTTGAACATACCTTTCAGTTCCTGTTTTAACAGGAGTTTTAAAATTATAGTTTCCCGCATCAATTGCAATTGACGTTAATTTTTTTTCAGTTGCTTTATAGTAAATTGCTAATAAATAGAGAGATGATATGTGAAGTGCAAAATTAAGAGTTGCAATAATCCCAAGTTTTCCATCAAAAATTCCTTTTCCACGAGTTAAAGAGACAAAAAATATATCAAAAAACTTATAGAAAATCTGAAAAAATAAATATAAATAAGACCTATCGGTTATGTTTTTTGCATGGATTTTTGCTGTATTTAAATTTTTTAAAAAACCAGTTATGGAGAATAATTTACTTTTATCTAAATAGTGATTTATAAAAACATCTTTTAAAAAATAGGTTTTAGATTTATCAATATTTGGTTCTTCATGAGGAGTATTAATATATTCTGTATTTTTTTTGATAAGTCTAAGTTGATAGTCATCCTGAAATAATCCATGTTTTAAATACTCATTTTTTTCATTTCCAAAAAAGTTTTTTCTTTTTAACCAAAAGCCTTCTTTATTTTTTTTATGCTTTCTAAATTGAGAAACTAATCTTTCAATATCATTTTTATCAATAGTTTCATCAGTATCTAAAAACAAAACCCAATCTGATTTGGACTTAGAAAGTGCATATTCTCTAAGAATAATAAAGTCCTTTTCTGAGTTAAAAAAAATATTGTTAGTATATTTTTTTACAACAGAAGTAGTCCCATCGGTCGAATTATTATCTACAACTAAAATTTCAGAAAACCTATTAATGCATTTTAATAAGTTTTCAATATTGTGTTCAGAGTTGTATGAGATTATCGCTATGGAAAAATCTTTATACTCCATATTGCATATTATAGACCCTGGAACTGCTATTTAATTTTTAATAAACAAATACTTAATGCAAAAAATTCTTTTAATAATAGTTCATTATCAAAATATTTCTGATACAAAAAATGTTTTATATTCTATTAGTAACCCTAATCTTCTTGATGTAATTATAATAAATAACTCAAAGATGCGTTTAGAATTGAATATCAGTAAAAATTTAAAAATAATTAACTCAAATAAGAATCTTGGATATGGCGCTGGAATTAACTTTGGTATACAAAATAATAATATAAGCAAATATAAATACTTAGTTTTTGCAAATAACAACATAAGATTTGAAAAAAACTTTTTTAATAGGCTTTTAAGTCAAAATAAAAAAATCGACTTGGCTTCTCCTGTGATTATTAATCCCGATAAATCAATTTGGTTTGATGGAGGTGAGATTGATAAACACAGATTTTCAGCCGGTCACAAAAAAAATATGACTGATTATGTTCCGGGAACTGTAATGATAGTAAATCCTAAAGTAATAATTAAAACGGGAATGTTTGACACTCGTTTTTTTATGTATTACGAAGACGCTGATTTATGCTTAAGGGCAAAAAAATTAGGTTTTAATATAGAAATTCTAAAAAACTTTTTTGTCATTCATGACAGTAAAAAAAATATAAAACAAAACAACTTTATGAATTTTCACCTTGCTAGAAATAGGTTGTTATTTATGAAAAAACACGCAAATATAAAAACAAAAATTAGAGAAATTATTAGAATTCCCAAAACCATTTTTGAATTTATAAAAAATCAAAATTATTCTAGTTTAAAAGGTTTTTTATCGTACATATTAAAAATATTTATTTTTATAATATTTTTTCTTTTTAAAACAAATGTTTTTGCAGAATACAGAATGTATGACAAACCAATTTTGTCAGGAACATATCCTTATGAGATAAATGGAGTATCTTCGCCAACAATAGTTAAATACAAAAATCAATATTACATGTACTATACTTCAGAAAATGCCGATGGAATTCAGTCTATCTCACTTGCAATTTCCGATGATTTATATAATTTTCAAAAATATAATAAAAATCCAATAATTTATCCGTATATTGGAAATGATCATGTTCTTGAAAGAATAATTCATGATCCAGAAGTAGTTTTTAAGGATGACGAAAATATGCTTCAGATGTATTTTGTCGCAAGTGGTGAACCTATGCCAACTGGAGTTCCTAGATACTGGATTAAATATGCCAGAAGTTGGGATGGAATAAATTGGGATATATTTCACGATCCTATAATTAAACCAACTGCAAGTTGGGAAGCCGAAGGCGTATCAGGACAATCAGTTTATTATAGTAATGGAGTTTATAAAATGATTTACGCTGGAAGAGACTCACAAGGAGTATGGAGGCTTGGACTTAATGAATCTGTTGATGGATATAATTGGTTTAAAAATTCGCTTAATCCAATAATGACAGCAACAAAAGAAAATGAATTTAGTAATATTGCCGCTCCTGACTTAATAAAAGTTGATGATTTGTTTAGTTTATATTATTATGGTGCGCCAATATGGCCAGGTGAAAATATTTTATATGCTAATTCAAATGATTTATTAGTTTGGAATAAACCAGAAAACAATATAGTTTTAGAAAAAAATAAACTTGGATATTATATCGGAACACCAGAAGTAATTAGAGAAAATAATTTAAATAAAATATTTTTTTCAAGACTTATAAATGACAAATGGGAAATTGCTTTATATGAAGAAATATCTGATTCTCTTACTCCAACGCAAACTCCCACACTAACCCCAACCCCCATCCCAACTATTATTCCTACACTAACTTTAATTCCATCCATTACCTCAACTCCAACACCAACAAACATACCAATAAATAATAAGATAATATTTATTCCAGGAATTTTTGGATGTTGGAATAAAGAAGCTATTTTACATAATAAAGAAACAGATTATAAATCATGGAAACTAAATCCAATAGTAAATGAATATAAAGCAATTATAAAAACATTTAAAAATATTGGGCTTTATGAAAATAAAGATTTTTATATTTTTTGTTATGACTGGAGAAAATCAATTGAATCAAACATAAACAATTTAAAAGATTTTGTTGAAAACATTATTAATACTCAAGGCAAAATTAATATCATTGGCCATTCTCTCGGGGGACTAATTGCAAGAATATACATTCAGAAAGAAAATCCAAAAAACATTAATAAAATATTTACAATTGGTTCTCCACATCTTGGAACGTCAAAAACTTACAAAATGGTTGAGGCAGGAGAAATTGATCAAGATAATAATTTTCAATGGCTTGGAGAAAAACTTATTTTAATTTTGAACAAAAATGCTCTTGATTCAGATAAAGAAACAATTGCAAAAAATTTTCCTATTGCAAAAGACTTATTACCAACTTATAACTTTTTAGAAGAAAAGGATAAAGGATTTAAAAACTATAAAGACTTAATAATAAAAAATGATTTTTTAATTCCATATAACGAAAGTCACACTAATTTAGAATCAAACTTTGAAGTAATTGTAGGAGAAAAGGGGCAAACTGATTTTGGTTTTGTTGTTGAACAGCAAAACGATATTGATAAAATTTTACAAATATATCCAGATGGAAGACCTATTTCAACCTTAAAAAGTATTGGTGACTATATGGTCGTGTCACAAAGTGTAAAAATTTCTAATAATTCAAAAATATTTCCTTATGATCATGGAGAGATTGTCTATAAAAAAGACGTTATTAAACATTTGCTTACAGAACTTGAATTGCCTTTTTTAGATAGTCAAATTGAAGATGGAATGGGAACTAAAATTGACAATTCCTTAATAGTATTAGTTAAATCCCCTGTTCATTATTCGGTTTTTTATCAAGATAAAAATTATATTGACAATGATGGAATTATTTTTATAGAAAACGCTGAATATGGCGAATACAATATTAAAATTACCGGAGAAGATTTTGGGAAATACGAGCTTTTTACTGGAAAAATATATAACAGTGAAAACGAGTGGAGTAAATATTCAGGAGAAATTGTTAATAATCCACCAAGCAGTCAAACAGATAATTATTTTATTAACTTTGAAAATAAAAATTTTATTTCTCTAACACAAACACCCACTCCAACACCAACTTCATCTACAAAAAACTCTATCTCTGAAACAAATATTTCCAGCAATTTAAAACCATGTGATAAACAAGCTCCTACACAAATACCAAAACTTTTATCTGCAATTCCTAATGAATCATCAATAACATTAATATGGGAAAACTATACTGACTCCAACTTTGATCATTTTTTAATTTCTTATGGAAGAGAATCGGAAAAAATGGAATATGGAGTACCAAAAATATCTAATAAAAATCAGACTGTATTTTTAATTGATAAACTTGATAGTAACACAAAATATTATTTTAAAATTAGAGCTGGGAATGATTGTGCGCCAGGAAAATTTTCTAATGAATTGTCTGCTACAACTGGATACAAAAAAGTATTTAGTAATAATAAATACAATGATATTCTTGGTATCTCTACAAAAGAAGCAGTTTTAAAAATAAATAATAAAATTGATCCAATAAATAAAAATCACTTAAAAAATTTTGATAACACAAATAAAATATATTTGTTAAATGTTTTTTTAATAGTTTCAATAATTACGAGTTTTGTCTATGTAAAAAAAATTCACTCTAAATTCATGTATAATATTACTAATTAGTAATTTAAATAAATTCTATGAATACTACATATATAATAATCGGAATAGTAGTTTTACTAGTTCTCTACGTTTGGAGCACCTACAATTCATTAATTGTTTTTAAAGCAAGAATTAAAGAAGCACTTTCAGGTATTGATATACAACTTAAAAGAAGAATAGATCTTATACCAAATCTTATAGAAACTGTAAAAGGATATGC
>CAZWRH010000035.1:6405-7801 GCA_964636045.1 uncultured Gammaproteobacteria bacterium
GGAATACCAATGCCAAAAGTATATATTATGGATGACCCAGCCCCAAACGCATTTGCAACTGGAAGAGACCCTAAACATGCAGTAATTGCAGCAACTACTGGACTTTTAGAAAAACTTGAGAGAAAAGAGCTTGAGGGAGTTGTTGCACACGAAATTTCTCATATCAAAAACTATGATATTTTATTTATGACTGTTGTTTCTGTACTTGTAGGTATTTTAGTTTTTGTAACTGATTGGGTATCAAGAAGTTGGTTTTTTGGAAGATCAGATGATGATAGTGATAAAAAAAATTCTGGTATTTTTTTGGTTATTTTTATTGTTATGTTAATTTTGAACCCACTTATTGCAACTCTTATTCAAATGGCAATATCAAGAAAAAGAGAATATTTAGCTGACGCTGATGGTGCTCTACTTACCAGAAATCCTGAAGGACTTGCACTTGCTTTAGAAAAAATCTCTGATTATAAACAACCACTTAAAACAGCTACAAATGCCACAGCCCATATGTTTATATCCAATCCATTTGGCAAACGCGCAAAAACACAAAATTGGCTAAATTCTTTATTTTCCACTCACCCTCCAATTGAAGAAAGAATTAGAATATTAAGAGCAATGTAAGAATACATTACAACTTTTCTTTTTGATTTATTGTTTTTTTGTTACTAATTCGTTATTTTTTTTGAAATTGTCATTTAGCCTATCCTAGAGCCACTTCCAGTCGCTTCATCTGGAAGTGGCGATATAGCAATCTATTTTACATTTTAAGTTTCTTTTGAAATTTATTCTTTTTTTCTCGTCATGCTGATTTCTTGTTTGTCATCTTGAGAATTTTTCTTGTCATCCTGAGGAACTAAGTGACGAAGGATCTTACACTATAAAGATTCTTTTGGTTAAACGAGTTTACATTGAGTCTGTTGAGCTGCTTATAATCAAAGCGATATATAGCCAACAACTAATTACCGATAATTATCATGAGCCCAAGGTCGGAATTGGACCGACTACCAACACTTTACGAAAGTGCTGCTCTACCGATGAGCTACTTGGGCAAATGTGAGCGGGGTACGGGAATTGAACCCGCTTCTTATCCTTGGGAAGGACATATACTACCGGTGTACTAACCCCGCAACAAGTAACTAATTATATAAAATTATTTATCGAGGGATAATTAGAATTGTTCCTTCAGTTAGATTATCAAAGTTTGTAAGATTATTTGCTTTTGCTATTTTTTCCCACTGAAATCCATCACCATAAACATCTGTTGCAATTTTCCATAAAAAATCTCCCTCTTTAACAACATATTTATCATTATTATCAGAAACATTGTGGGTTTTAGCGGCTTTCTCAGTAATTTTTCCAGTGTTTATTTTTTCCTTTTTAAAATAGTTTGTTTTTGCAA
>CAZWRH010000035.1:7811-8248 GCA_964636045.1 uncultured Gammaproteobacteria bacterium
CGCGGTAATTACAGCTGTAAGTAAATTCAGTGATATTGAATACATCAACTTTAAGTTCTTTATTGATTTGTTCAATTAACTCTTTTGGAATTACATACGTACAAGATACAATCTTCCCCTCATCCTCATCATCCTCCTCGAAATCAATTAATTCGTTTCTTGGATAATCATGTGTAGTGTCGAACTTAAAGTCGTTATCGCTATCATCAAAATAGTTTGTTTTTGCAATTACTATTGTTGTAAGTTTAAAAAAAGGGTAAATAATGAAGATTGAAGTAATAATTAGTCCAATAAAAAATGAAATATATTTTGTTTTTATTAGTCTTAATGTGAGTTTTTTGTAATTACTATTCATTTTTCTTGAATTATAGCAGAAATATGTATAAATCAATCGTTGATTATAAACCAATTATTATTTATAATATCTACTTAATGGA
>CAZWRH010000036.1:0-7576 GCA_964636045.1 uncultured Gammaproteobacteria bacterium
TCACAAGTGTAATTTATAGCCCAGCAATAAGACCAAAAAGCATAAACAAAGAAACGATAGATGAACCTCCATATGAAATAAAAGGAAGTGGGATTCCTGTTACTGGAGCTATTCCCATATTCATGCCGACATTAATAAAAAATTGAAAAAAAACATAAAACAACGACCCACATAAAAATAACATAATAAATGGATCATTTTTGTATTTAAAAATCTTTTTTATAATCAAATAAAATAAAAATGAGAAAAGTGCAAATAAAATAAGAGTGCCTAAAAAACCAAACTGTTCAACGTATGACGCAAAAGCAAAGTCAGTGTGATTTTCTGGTAAAAATGACAACTTTGATTGAGTTCCGTATCCAAGTCCTTTACCAAAGAAACCACCAGACCCAATTGCAATTATTGACTGTAAAACATTGTATGAAATACCCGAGGAATCATGTGATGGATTTATAAAAGTTATAATTCTATTTTTTTGATATGGCTTTAAAAAATTCCAGAATATTGGTGACGATATTAAAAACAATATAAAACTATTTATAAAATATTTAAAAGGCAAATTTGCAAAAAACAACATTCCTATTAGTGACACTATATAAACAAGACTACTTCCAAAATCAGGTTGTTTAAATATTAAAAAAATTGGAATAAAGAAATATAAAATAATTTTTAAAAGTTTTTTTGGATAAAAAAAAGATTCGTCATAACAATCTTTACATGCAGTAATAAAATATGAAAGATAAATAATAAAAAATAATTTTAAGAACTCTGATGCTTGGTAATTAAAAACGTAAAGATCAATCCATCTTCTTGAACCTCTAACATCCTGTCCTATAAATATTGTTAAAACAAGCAAAAAAACATTAATCCAGTAAAAATAGGCACTATTAAATTTAAAAAAATTCAATGTTAGAAACCATGCAATAAAAAACGAAGAAAAACCAAATATAAAAAATATTAACTGAGATTTAAAATAATCGTAATCTATTCCAAGTTGATTAAACAAACTTAGAAGAGAAATTAAAATTAAACATGAAAAAATATTAAAATCAAATTTTTTATTCATATCAGACCTTTTCGACAGTAATTACTGGGCCTATTTTTATTTCTTTTGAAATGGTTTTTTTTGCGATTAGTTCTTTAAATCCTTTTGGAATTTCTGGAATTGTCAAAATGATTACATCTTCTGGTACAAGTCCAGCTTTTTTTCTTTCTTCCTGAACTTTTCTTATAATATCTCGTGCTTTTCCTTCATTAATCAACTCTTCCTCAGTAAATTTAACTTCAATTTTTGGATATGACACATCATTAACTTGAATGTTTTTTACATTAAGTTCAAGTAATGCAACTTCCCAAACTTCATCTGAAACATTGATCTCTTTTTCGTCAATATTTAAAATCATTTTTCCAATTGGCATTCTTACTTTAATATTATTTTGCTTTCTTTGAGCATGACCAATTTCTGTAATTTTTCTTATTAAAACCATTTCTCTTTCAAGATTATTATTAATTAGTTTTTTATTTTCTTCTGGCCAAGATGTTAAGTGAACTGATTCATCATTGGATAAGTTTTTAAAAATAATTTCTGATATAAATGGAGTTATTGGCGCAATTATTTGAGAAAAAGTTTTTAAAACTAAATAACAAGTCTCAAAAAATTCAGTTCCTATTCTGTCTCTACTTCGTCTAATATACCACTTTGAAAAATCATCAACAAACTTTTTTATTTTTGAAACGTAAGAAACAGTATTATAGTTTTCAAGTTCATGTGTTACTTCTTTAATTAAATTATTTAAAAGAGACATAATCCACTTATCTAAAACGTTATTCGAGGTAAAAGAAGTATTTGAATTTGGCTTCCAATTTTGATTATTGGAATACATAAGGAAAAAATTATAAACATTCCAAAGAGGTAATAAAAAATCCTTAATTTGAGTTTTATACTCTTCCTCAGAAATTGCAACATCCTCACCATGCATAACTGACGAACCCATTAAATATAATCTTAAAGCGTCTCCTCCATATTTTTGAATCATTTCTTTTGGATCAGGATAGTTTCCAAAATTTTTACTCATTTTTCTGCCATCTGTACCTAAAACTACTCCATTAACAACTACATTTTTAAATGCATTTTGATCAAATATTGATGCTGCAATAACATGAAGTACATAAAACCAAGCTCTAATTTGACCTGTATATTCTGTAATAAAATCAGGTGGAAAAAAGTTTTCCAACTTTTGATTTGAGTCAAATGGAAAATGTCGTTCTGCATATGAGGCTGATCCTGCTTCTATCCAACTATCTAAGACCTCTTTAACTCTATGAACGACAGCTCCACATTTTTCGCAAGTAATAGTTACATCATCAATGTCAGGCTTATGAAGATCATTAATCTTTTTTCCTGATTTTTTTTCTAGCTCATCTATACTTTCCGGAACAAATCTTTCACCACATAGACATTCCCAAACCGGAACAGGAGAACCCCAATATCTACTTCGTGAAATACACCAGTCAGGTGCAGCTTCAATGCTTTTTGCAAACCTTCCCTTTTTAAAATGTTTTGGAAACCAATTAACCTTTTCATTTTTTTCTAAAAGTTTTGGTTTAATGCTTTGAACATCAACATACCAAGCGTCTTGTGGGGCATAAATAAGTCTAGTATGACATCTCCAACAAGTTGGAATATTATGAGTATGTTGCTCTTCTTTGTACATTAAGTTTCTATCTTCAAGATCTTTATTAACAAGTGGATTTACTTTTAAGTAATACATTCCTGCCCAATTTGTTACTTCTGGTTTAATTTTTCCTTCTTCATCAACGTGCATCATTATCTGAATGTTCTCTTTTTTCATTACGTTTAAATCGTCCTCACCATAAGCTGCAATAGTAACGACTCCAGTTCCTTCATCAGCAGTTACGAAGTCTCCACCAATTACAATAAAAGCTTTTTTCCCTTCTTCAATTTTGTAAAAATTGTAATGAGGAATAAATTCTGTACCTAACAAATCTTTTCCTTTAAATTTTTCTAAAATTTTATAATCCTTTGTCTTTAAAATCTTTAACGTAGTTTCAGCTAAAATATATTTTTCTTCTCCTTCTTGGACTTTTACATAGGTTAGTTTTGGGTTTATAGCAAGTGCTGGAGTAACAATTTTATTCCAAGGAGTAGTAGACCAAGCTAAAATAAAGGTTCCTTTTTCATTTTTAAGTTCATATTTATAGGTATTTGCAGGTTCTGTTAGAGTTTTGTAATTTTCACTATCCATTGCAACTTCAAAATTTGAAATTGGAGTTGAACAATGAGGACAAAAAAGTGAAATTCTTAAACCTTTGTAAATAAGTCCTTTATCATACATTTGCTTAAAAACCCACATAACAGACTCCATGTAATCCTTATCCATTGTTTTATAAGCGTTTTTAAAATCAACCCATCGAGCAATATGATCTACGTACCATTCCCATTCTGACGAAACTTCTGAAACATACAATTTACATTCATCAATAAATTTTTTTACACCAACAACATCTTCAATATCTTTTTTTCTTTTAATACCAAGCTTATTTTCAACTTTATTTTCAGCAGGAAGTCCGTGACAATCCCATCCCCAAACACGTCTAACTCTATACCCTTTCATTGTCCAAAATCTAGGAAATAAATCTTTTGGAATACTTGATAAAAGTGTTCCATAATGTGGCTGACCAGTAATAAACGGAGGCCCATCTAAAAAAGTCCAATATTTATCTTGAGGTTTTGATTCGATTGATTTTTCAAAAATACCATTTTTTTTCCAAAATTTTAAAATCTCTTCTTCCTGAAGTGGAAAATTAGGAAATGCATTTACTGGTTTTAGCATAATAAAATATTATAGCACGGAGGGATTATTTTTTTCTAAGAAACGCTGGTATATCAAATTCATCATCACTCTTTTCAGAAATTTCTTCTTCTTCAATTTCTTTTACATCATCCATTTTTGAAGATAATGGCATGTTTGCTGGTTGAGATATTAAATCTTCTTGTGGTTGTTGTGAATAAGTTCCTTGTTTATTTTTTAATCTAAAAAGTCTAAGTCTTCCTTCATCAAATTTCGTTGCAATAAGGGCAACTTTTATTTGATCAACCATATTTGGATCAATAACTGCTCCAAAAATGATATCTGCATCTGGATCTGCTGTTTTTGATATAAGTGACGCTGCTTCATCAACTTCAGACATTGAAAGATCTGGACCTCCGATAATATTAAATAAAATTCCTTTTGCTCCTTCTATAGACACATCAAGTAAAGGTGTAGAAATTGCTTGTTTTATGGCATTGATAGCTCGTTTTTCACCACTACCTGATCCAATACCCATAAGAGCTGTTCCTGCATTACTCATAATTGATTTAACATCAGCAAAATCGACATTAATAAGACCAGGTGTAATAATGAGTTCTGCAATTCCTTTAACTCCTTGATGAAGAATTGAATCAATTTTTTTAAATGCTTGTAAGATGCTTACTTTATTATCAATTACCTCTAAAACTCTTTGATTGGGAATTACAATTAATGTATCGACATTATTTTTTAGTTTTTCTACTCCTTCTTCCGCTAAAAGTTTTCTTTTTGCTCCTTCAAAATTAAAAGGCTTTGTCACAACCCCAACTGTTAAAGCACCAGTTTCCTTACTAATTTCAGCAATTATTGGTGAGGCTCCTGTTCCTGTTCCTCCACCTTCACCTGCAGTTATAAAAACCATATCAGCACCAGCTAGAGCTTCTCTAATTTTTTCTCTAGACTCTTCAGCTGCTTTTGCACCAACTTCTGGATTTCCACCAGAGCCTAAGCCTCGAGTTAAATTTTCACCAATCTGAACTTTAACATCAGCTTTTAAATGAAGTAATGCCTGTGCGTCAGTGTTCATTAAAATAAATTCAACACCTTGAATATCTTCTTCAGCAATCATAGATGCAATAGCGTTTCCTCCACCTCCACCAACACCTACTACTTTAATTTTTGCTGGTTGACCGGCTTTTGGTTTTATATACATATTTTTTACTATTATAAACTATGGCATAAAAGATTTAAAAATCTCTGCAAATTTCTTTGATGAGTTTTTAAAAGAAAAGTTTCTAAAAATTTGGGCAAAATCTTTTCCTGGTGATCTTTTATCATCTAAATAGTCATTTTTTGCATAAAGTAATAAACCAACGCATGTTGCATATTGTGGATACATAACTTCATCTACAAGACCTGTTAAACCTGATGGAACTCCAATCCTTGCTGATAAACCAATTATTCGTCTTGCGGTTTCTAGAGTACCAATTGTTTGCGCTCCTCCACCAGTTATAACAATCCCTGATGGAATCATTGTTAAAAATCCACTTTTTTCAATTTCTTCTAATATTTTTTCCAAAATTTCTTCAAGTCTTGGTCTAACAATTCCATCAATTACAGTTTTTAAAGAAACTTTTGTTAATCCTTCAGGTAAGTTAAGTGATGTAACATCAATTTCTTCACTTTTATGAGCTGAATGCATTTTTTCAACTAAAAATAATTTAAGTTTTTCTGCTGAATCAAGAGAAATTCTAAGCCCAACAGCAATGTCATTAGTAATATGTCTTGCACCAATTGCAATCGATGAAGAATATGAAAGTGCGCCATCAACAAAAATACATAAATCTGTTTTTCCTCCTCCGATATCAACAAGAGCAACTCCAAGTTCTTTTTCTGTTTCTGAAACTGTAGAAAGAGATGATGCTAGTCCAGAAAAAATATATCCTTCTTTTTCTATTCCTAAATCTGACAAACTTCTTTCGATATTCTTCAGATTAGTAACTCCAGCTGTAATAATATGGGTATTAACTTCGAGTCTCACTCCATTCATTCCAAGTGGATTTTTGATTCCATTTTGTCCATCAACAACATATTCTCTTGGAATAACTTCAATAACTTCTCTAGTTGATGATAGTGAAATTGCTTTTGCAGCTTCAATCGCACGTGCAATATCATCTGTTGTAATTTCAACTTCTGGATGGGACACAGCAACTATTCCATGAGAATTTAGTGAGGATATATGAGGACCAGAAACAGAAACAAAAGCCTTACTAATTTTTCCACCAGCCATTCTTTCTGCTTTAACAACTGCTTCTTCAATACTAGATGTGATTAGATTAATATCAACTATTTGACCTTTTCTTACTCCTCGTGAATTACTGACTGAAAAACCCATCACTCGAGGCTCTTTTTCATTTTCAGAAAGCTTGGCTATTAAAACAGCTATTTTACTTGAACCAACATCAATACCAGCAATAATCTGATCAGTCATATTTATTTATAATAACAATCATTAAACAAAAATTCAATTAAGTTTTTGATATTCCAATAATAGGCTTATCAAATCTTAAATCAATAGAATAGTATTCTTTATTTTCAATTTTAAACCTTTGATAAATAATTTTAAACTCTTCCATCTGAATATCTAAATCTTTACTTGCTGAAAACAAAAACTTTTTTTCTTTAGATACAAATTCTATCGTTCCATCACTTAAAATATTAATTTCAAAATTAACTGAAATAATTTTTTTTAACTTATCTAAAATAATTAGAGTTTTTTTTATATCTGATATGTCGACTTTATCACCCAGGCTATATGTTGAGTAGTTAATTTTTTGATAAAAATTTATTTTTGGAAAATTTAGATTTTGATTTTTTGATTTAGAAATTATTTTTGAATCACTTCCTAAAATATAAAAACCATCAAAAACAATTAAATTTGCAAGTTCAACTTCCTCCTCTGCTTCTATAGATAATGAATTTGGATAGTTTTTTTTTATTTTTATATTTTTTAAAAAAACATTTTTATTTAATAAACTTTCTGTTTCTTTTTTTATATTAAAAAATAAAATATTTTTATATTTTAGTTCTGATAAGCCAACAATATTATTTTTTAATTTTGTAATTTTAAGCTCAGATATTTGAAAATAAAAATTTAGAAAAAATAAAATAGAAAAAAAAATGCCTACTAAAATAATTAAAAGAATCTTATTTTTCATTTAAAGGTAAATTTTGAGAAATTATTTTATTTGGGTTTTCTTTTATAGGATTATTAAGTTTTTCAAAGTTATTTTTATATCTATCTAAAGAACCTATTGTTTTATTTATTAAAATTAATAGATTAGATTGATCATTTTGATCAAATATTTCTGCAACTCCTAATTTATTTAAATATTCCGCATGTTTTCGCTGCTCACCATTTGCAGACCATGGAAGCGGAATTAATATACTTGGCTTAGATAAATAAATAAGTTCAAAAACTGTGTTTGCACCAGATCTTGAAATAACTAAATCAGAAATATTATATGCTTCAGATTGCTCATCACTAAGTAAATTTTTATAAATAAAATAATTTTTACTTTTAAAGTTTTTAGATAATCGATCAAAATCATTAAACTCTTTTGCATCACCAGTTTGATGAATGACAATATATTTTTCAAGAAGCTCATTTAAACAGTTTTCTATTAGTACATTAATACTATGTGAGCCTTGTGATCCACCAGTTATAAAAATAACTGGCTTGTTTTTTGATATTTGAAATTTTG
>CAZWRH010000037.1:0-7071 GCA_964636045.1 uncultured Gammaproteobacteria bacterium
AAAATTTATCTCCAAAAAATTGCAGTAATATTAAGCCCGCCTTCTACAAGTTTGATTGCTTTTTTTAATTCATACTGACTAATTCCTTTATTAAGAGGCTCTCTACTTGGAATTTTCCCAGTGTAATATTTTTTTAAAACTGACAAAGCCCTAACATCACCCATTTGGCCTAAGGCCCAAATTGCTGAATTTCTTGTTTGATAACTTTCTTTATTATTATCAAGAGTTTTTATTAAAGACTCTACACAGTCTTTTTCATATTTTGAAACAGCGCTTTTACACTGATGTTTAACATCAAATCCAATCCAACTACAAGTTATAACAAAAAACAAAAGAAAAATACTAAAACCAATTATTAAAACATAACCAATTTTTTGTTTCATATTATTTTTCATTATTAACAAAGATGTCTTCTATTGACACCTTAAAAATATTAACTATTTTAAATGCTAATCCTAATGAAGGTAGATATTTATCACTTTCTATAGCATTGACTGTCTGTCTACTAACACCAATTTTATCGGCTAATTCTTCTTGTGTTATGTTTTTCATTGCTCGATATATTTTTAGTTTATTCTTCATCACTACCTCCTCCATATTTACTATTTAAATAATGATAAGAAATTGAATATATAGATATTAAAAATAAACTTAAATATGCAAAAACAATTCCTAAAGATTCTAAATAAGTAAAATCACCTTTTGAAAAAACTGAAATTCCACTATATGATGGAATAAGTAATAAAAATGATCCGATTCCAAGAGTTGGGGTAAAAATTGAATAAGTTATTTGAGCCGCTTTTTCTCTAATAGTTTTTTCTCTTTCATCAATTACTAATTTTGTTTTTCTTCTTACAAAAAACAAAAAAAGCATTCCAGTTAAAACAGCAAAAATTGCTAAAGTAGAATTTTTTAATGTAAAGCTTACGCTAGTTAATAAAGAAACGTAAAAAGCAACAATAGCTCTGAGTTGTTTATATTTTTTAATTTTCATATAATCTAAATGTAATATAGACTATACAATATGTCAAGTATATTTGACATTTTAAGATTAAATTTAATATAAAATGTAATTATGGATCTAAATAAAAAGAATTATTTAAATGAAAAAATCGAAAAACTATTTTTATCTGATGAAACTATTAAAGAAATAGAATTTGAAGATTGTGAATTTAATAATTGCCGATTTGTAAGCTGTATTTTTGAAAGATGTAAATTTTTAAACTGCAAATTCAATAATTGCGTAATAAGTGCCGCAAGTTTTTTAAATAGCATTTTTAATGATGTGATATTTACTGACAGTAAAGTAATTGGTATAAACTGGACAAAAACAGAAAGAATACAAAATATTAATTTTAAAAATTGCCAAATTAATTATTCAAATTTTAGAATGCTTAAACTTCCTAAAATTAATATTACATTTTGCGAAGCAAAAGAAGTTGATTTTAGCGGAACTGATCTTAGAGAGGCAAATTTAAATAATACAGATTTTGAAAGAAGTATTTTTCTAAAAACAAATCTTGAAAAAGCTAATCTAAAAAATGCAAAAAATTATTACATTAATGTAAGTACAAACATTGTTAGAGGCGCACATTTTTCATATCCAGAATGTCTACTTCTTCTTCAGGTTTTTGATGTTAATGTCGAATATTAAAAAAACCACTTATCAAAAATAAAATCCCAATAACAAAAGCTGGTAAGGCAATCCATATAGAGTGAAAAAAAATAGTCATTATGAAACCTGCAATAAGAAAAAGAAAACCTCCTATTTTTTGATACTTCCAAGCAATAATGGTTAAAATAGCTAAAACAAAATTTGGGATAAGATGCATAAATAAAGCCAAAATCCACTGTGGTTCACTAAATACATCTAAAGCAAAAATACCTAAAAAACCATTAAATAAAATTGCTAAAAAACGTGGTGACCAAAGAAGTATTTTCATAAAAAAATTATACAAAAATAAAAATTAACATACTAATGTTTACAAAAAGTGCTAATATAAAGTTTGTTTTAAAACCTAACATAGATACTATGAATTTTAATGAAATAATTGTTCCATTTATTCTAACTCTACTTGCAGGACTATCAACAGTGCTTGGTGCTGCCATTTTTTTATCTGGAAATTTTTGTAAAAGAAAATATATTGGATTTTTCTTAGGACTTTCTGCTGGTGTAATGATATATCTTTCTTTTATTGAACTTTTATCATATGCAATAAAAAATATTGGATTTCAAAATGCTAATATATTTTTCTTTGTAGGCGTATTATTTATGGCATTGATTGATTTTCTTTTACCTCATCATTATCTCGAAGAAAGAGTTTGTAGAAATCAAAGTATTTTTGACCGTAAATTACTCTCAACTGGAATAGTAGTAACAATCGGTTTGCTAATCCACAATTTTCCAGAAGGAATGGCAGTTTTTTTAAGTTCATTTACTAATATAAAGCTTGGAATAATACTTGCAATTGCTATTGCAATTCACAACATTCCAGAAGGAATAGCTGTTGCTGCTCCAATTTATTATGCAACTAAAAACAAAACCAAAGCTATTAAATATGCCTTCATCTCCGGAATGGCAGAACCATTTGGAGCAATAATTTCCTATTTAATTTTAAAACCTTATCTAAATTTAAATATTCTTTCTTATATTTTTGCTCTTGTTGCAGGAGTAATGGTTTACATAAGTTTCGATGAACTTCTTCCTGCGTGTTTTAAAGATGGGCAAGGACATAAAGCAATTTTAGGAATAATGACAGGAATGATTATTGTTTTTTTAAGTCTTCTATATCTTTAAAAACATTTTCCAAATCCATTTAACATTTACATTTAAACTACTATAATTTATGAATAAATCATGATTAAAATAGACAATATATCAAAGCAGTTTAAAAATAAAGATGTTTTAAAAAATATTTCCTTTAATTTATCAGAAAATAAAATAATTGGTCTTATAGGAGAAAATGGTTCAGGAAAAACAACACTATTAAATATAATTGCTGGATTAATACCGCCAGATCAAGGAAAAATAGAAAAACAAAATGAAAAAATTGAATATCTTCCTCAAAATATTTTTTTTGAAAAAAACGAAACCATTGAGGATTTTCTTTTAAAAAAAATAACTCAAGAAAAATATTACAAAATAAAATTTGCTCTTAAAGAAGTTGGTTTAGAAAATATAAATATAAATAAAATAGCAAACAATTTAAGTGGAGGACAAAAAACTCGACTTTATATTTCTTCTTTTATAATCTCTGATACTATACCAACTACCCTTCTTCTTGACGAACCAACAAACAATCTTGACATTGATGGGATTATTTGGCTTGAACAATTTTTAATAAATTTTAAGGGAAATGTTCTTTTTACATCTCATGATAGATCTCTTCTTGATAAAGTAGCAAATAAAATTATTGAACTTCATCAAGGAAAAATAAAAATATATGGCGGAAATTTTTCTTTTTATAAAATTCAAAAAGAAATTGAATTTCAAGCATATAAAAAAATGTATGCAGTTCAAGATAAAAAAATAAAAAAAATACAAACAGATGTAAAAAATATTGAAGAAAAAGCCCATCAAGGAGAAAAAATATTTAGCTCTAGAAATCCATATCAAAGACGCAAAATAAAAAAATCAGTAAAACAAGCAGTTAGTAGAAAAAATAAACTAGAAAAATTTTTAAACAGTAATCAAAATTTACAAAAACCGGAAGAAAAAACAAATTACTACATTAACCTTTCTAAACAAATCTACTCAGACAAAATATTACTAAACGTTAAAAATCTTTCTAAATTATTTGATGAAAATATAATTTTTAAAAATGTTACTTTTTATATTGGAGGAAAAGATCGAGTCTGGCTTTCTGGATTAAATGGTTCAGGAAAAACAACACTGCTTAAAATAATTAATAACGAAATTTTAAAAAGCGAAGGTGAAATTGAAATTGGAAATCAAATAAATATTGGCTACTTTTCACAAGATAGACAAGATTTAAACCCAAAAAATACAATAATTGAAGAGTTTGAATTAATTGGATTAGACCAAACAGAAAGCTATAAATTAGCGATCAGTTTTGGTTTTGAAAAAGATGAACTAACTAAAAAAATTAACGAACTTAGTACAGGACAAAAAGCAAAAATTGCCTTTGCAAAATTAACTACAGGTAATTATCAACTCTTAATACTTGACGAACCAACCAACCACTTAGAAATAGAAACTAGAGAAATTATTGAAAATGCGTTAAATAGATATAAAGGTGGTATATTGGTTGCTTCGCACGACAAATATTTTTTAGAGAAAATTGAAATAAACAAAATCATATCTCTTTGATATTTGACTCCATACTATTATTCTCTTATTATGTTTTTGAAAGGAGGAAAAAATAATGAAAAAACTTAACAAAAATAACAAAGAGAGAATTATTGCTTTTGTCGTTGGAATAATTTTTATTTTTATTGCCTATAATTACCTAAGTGGAGGTTGGCAAATTGGTTTATATTTATTTGCATGTCTTCCATTATTTAGAGCAATAACCGGAATTTGTTTAATGAAGAAAATTTTTGGAAAATAAAAAACAAATAAAGTCTAAATTATTTTATAAACAACTTTATTTGTCGTGCCTATTTTTACAATTAATTTAGAATCTATTAATTTTTTTAGATCATATCGAAGAGTACGTTCAGGAACTCTTAAAAATCTACGTTTAATAAAATCAAAACTTACAGTTCCATGATCTTTAACAATATTTAATATTTCTTCTCGACGAAGTGGTAAGTATATTTTTTCTTTATTATTTATTTCTATTTCCAAGTTTTTTTTAATTTTTTCAATCTGGGTTAAGTATGCTTTAAGCATAAATAACAAATATTCATTAGTGTTTACCAACCCTTTCTCAAGGTAATAATAATAATCTGACTTATATTCGTTTAAATATTCTTCAAAAGGAATGCAAAAAGGAAAAAAATAATTTTTATTTTTTAATATTGCTTGAATTAACAATCTTCCAACTCTCCCATTACCATCTAAAAATGGATGAATTTTTTCAAAAATTAAATGAGCAATAAGCGCTACTATAAGCGGAAATTGTTTTTGAGAATTTATAAAAATAACTAACTCTTCTAAATACTCCATGACTTTTTCAGGTGGAGGGGTAATATAAATTGCAATACCTGCTTGATTAAATATTGCGCTTTGCTCATGGCGAATTTTTCCATTATCGCTACTTAATTTATTCATCAAAATCTGATGTAATTTTAAAATAAGATCTTTATCTATTTTTAAATCATTGTTTTGAATATATTCATACCCATCCAAAATATTAAATACTTCTAGTTGTTCATTTAAAATTTTAGTGTTTAGGTTATTTAAAGTTTTTTCAGGTATTGTATGTTCATCTAGTTGATTTCCTTCAATTTTTGCAGAGTAAAGCGAGCTTTTTAAAATGCTTTTTCTTTGAATATTTAATTTTAAATTCTCATTTATTGGATTTGAATTAAAATATATTCGTAAACTATCAATAAAAGAAACTAATTCAAGTATTTCATTTGATAAGTGATATGAAGGAGGAATTTTCATAAAAAAATTCTAACATATTTTTTGCCAGATTTTGCCAGATATTACCAAATATTGCCGAATACTACCGCACATTATTAAATGCGCATTTTAAAATAGCTTTATACTGTCCCATAGTCACTTCCAGTCGCTTCATCTGGAAATGGCCTTGGAAAGCGCTATTTTGATTTTATCAATACGAAATATTCACATTGTTTTGTCAATATATCTTTCTTTACCGAATATACAAAAAAATTTATATTTTTAAATAAGTAAGAAGCTTAAACATCAAGATAGCTGGCCAAAATATTGCTTTTCCTATTCCAATCATAAAGCTAGAAAAAGTTGATACATCTTGAAGAAAATAAAATAAAGCTCCAATTACTCCAAGACCATAAATTGGATTAGAACCACCACAATGACTGTGATGTTTTTTAAACACTATACCCTTTCCACAACAGTTTGTATTTTTTTCTTCAGTTGTCATATTTTTAAAATAACTTAAATTTTAATCATTCCTCATCGTTATTTCCAGGCAAATCTTTCATCATTTTATTAACTTCTTCCATATTTAAATTACCAGATTCATTCATCATTTGGTCAACTGATGGCATTTTTTTTGTTGGTGATGGTTTAACGATTTTTACATTAGTATATTCAAACTCCATAATATTTTTATTTTTACCATCTATAAATTCCATTTTTCGTGATAAATATTTATCATCATCAATCCATATTTTTGTTGTTCCAGCATCTTTTGTTGATATTGAAAAAATAATACAACTATATTTTCCACATTTTTCTGTTCCTTCTTTTTTAACTACCATATCATTACTTTCTTCTTTTGACATTTTTTCTAAATCTTCCTGAACCATACTAAAATCAAAATTTGTTTTCTCTTTTTTTTCATCAGTAGGAGGATATTCTATCCACGTATTATCTCCTTTAGACTTTATATAAGAGTATTTATCCAAAAAAATCATATGAGACATTTCTTTTTCATTTTCATAAACAATAGTTTCTGTATTTCCCTTACCATCTTGTAATGTTTTTGATTTTTGAGGTTTATTATTTTCATCATTGTAAGTGCTAGTCATAATCATTCCCTCTTTATAAACTGAGGACATGTTTGCGGTATATTTACAAAAATCTTTATCAAACTTACAGTTTTTTATAACTTCTGATTCAATAATTTTTTTCTCAATCATATTAGGTTCCTTACCACTATTTTTAGAAAAAAACCAAAAAGCACCAGCAAAAATAACAACAATAACAATACTAATTAGTGGAAGTGTTTTTTTGTTCATATTTTTTTTTAAATACTAATATCTAAAGTATACAGAATGTTTTTAAAAAAATATTTAAAAAAAATTAGAGTTTAATTAAAATATAATTATATCAAGAGGTAAGGTCGGAATTATTAAAAGTCGATATTAAAATTAAACACGTTAAAGTTTGGAAAAACCCAACTTCAACAGCAAACTATGAAGAATAAATATTATTACTCGTGGAAAGAATTA
>CAZWRH010000037.1:7081-7327 GCA_964636045.1 uncultured Gammaproteobacteria bacterium
TTAAAAAAAATTAGAGTTTAATTAAAAAATTCTAATTTAGATTAGACCAGAAAAAAGTAAAATTACAGCTATTGTTGTAATAATCGCAAAGAATCCAACAGTTTTAGCAAATAAATTTAGCGCATCTTTTTTCTTTCCTTCAATGAAAAGTTGAATTGGTTGATAAAAAAATAAATACGCCATAACTGTAACAGAAAGAGTAAGTAATGATAAAAACACAATAGGAGCAAAAAAAGTATCAGGTTT
>CAZWRH010000038.1:0-7263 GCA_964636045.1 uncultured Gammaproteobacteria bacterium
AATTCTGTGTAGTTTGTTATTTCTTCTTTGAATACGGCTTTCTTTTCGGTTTTTCGTTTAGCTCGAAAGTCATTGATGTATTTATCCATATCGAGTTCTCGTATGCGGACAATAATCTGAAGCGGTGTAGACAAGGAGTTTAAGAAACTTTGATACGTTTCAATTAATGCATCTTGCTCGGCCTCACTCTTTAGTTCAAAGTTAATTGACGAGAGTTCAAGCACTGCACGATACTTATTGCCTGGGAGCAGTAAGATGCCATCCTTCACGCCTTTAATCTGAATCTGTTTTCTTGAACTTGTTTTCTTATTTGATTTCTTGAATATAGACACGGAGGTCTCCTTTCTTAGTAGTCTTGAACTCCAGTTGAGCGCTTGGGTTTGTTGCTACTTCTTCGGCCCATACCATTTTTTTCATCGGTAACTGTATCTTGTTAGGTTTAGGGTTCAACTTCTTGGTCGTTGCTTGCTTGGGCGCGGGTTCGGCATGTTCGTCTGTAGCATCCCGAAGGTGTAAGTCATTCTTGTTATATATGTAGTACCGAGGACGAACATTGTACTTGCTGAGAATCATGATCCAAGACATGACAATCCGTCCCTTGATACGTATCGCCAAGGTTAAGCAAATCGCTGCAAACGTAACTGCAAGCAGTAACTTATAGCCACTTAGACTCATAAAGGGCGGCAAGAACGCAAAGATAACTCCAGATACAAATACTGGTGTTGTCATGAGCAACATTTGGTTGAAGGTTAGGTTTCCAGCAATCTTGTCCTCCACGGTAGTTACTTGGGCTGGTACGACTGTGCTTTTCATTTACTTGTACTCCTTGTTTCAGCGGATATTTTCTGTTTAGTAGTTGTGTTTACAGTTTTTATCTTGTCGGCAGTATAGGTAACTCCATTCATGAATTGCCCTCCTAACTTACGTAGTGCGCGCGGTCCGGCTGCAACGTATGTCATTTGCATCATCAATCCTTGAGTTCGCAGTAGTGCAAGCAGTGTCGCAATACCGACGATTACTGCCATTAAAGAATTAGTTGCCTCGTCCGTGGCTAGTCCTGCGAATAACGATGCTGCAAGCTGTAGGATTATCACATGGACAAACAGAACAAAGATGGTTGTGAGGTACGTTTTTATTGCTGTAATCGCAAAATCTTTAAAGCCAGGCAGGAGCGCAATCAAGCCAACCAGAGGCGCTAGCACTGCACCGATATATAACGTCACAAGACGTAGCACGTAATAGATGAGTAGTAATACCGACAAGACGATAAACCCAACCATTATCATCAATGCGACTAAACTCATGCCATCTGCGCCATCAGCAATTTTACTCAGTACATCCCACACAGATATTGATGAGAATGCTGCTTCAATCGCCTTAATGAGTACGTTGCTCAGTGCAATCACTAGATCGATCAGAAAAATTGAAGTGTTAATGAACAGGAATGTAAATACGAGTTGAGGAATAAGGTGCTTAAGCTCAATCTCATCAAAGCCAATACTCGCAGCGCTCATAACGTGGAATCCGATGAGCGCCACAACCAACATAAACAGGGCGTCGGCAATGACGACGGATGTTAACCACAACTTAAAGACACTTGAGTTCTGCGCCATTAGAGGTGTTTCACTCGTAAAGAATTCGAGTGCTTTCAAAAACGGCGAGGCAGCAGATTCAATGATGTGTTTAAACAAGCCGATTATGGCTTTTATAAGCACATCAACAATACTTAAGTCTTCTTCCTGCTGATCAATAGTCTCAAGTGCAGGAATGTTCTGTACGCCAGTTGTACTGGCATTGCTGTAGGCGTTTGTTAAGATCGCAGTCAGCGTTCCTGCTGCAATTACAATAACTAATCCAATTAACGCATTCTTCAGTACTCGTTTTGCATGCTCAAGCTTATCAGGCGCACCTCGAGATGTTATGTACTGGTAACCAGCCATAACAATAAAGAAAGTACACACAAGCGTAGCTAAGCCACCGAGCATTAACATCGTTGGCGCTAAGTAATTGCGCATTACATCGTTAGCGGCAGAAATATCCGCCAGATGTGTAATCATGGCGGAGAGGTTCATCGGATTTAACCTCCGAACGCCTTGGCTGCTACATCTGAGATGATATTACTGAGTACGAATGCTCCAATCGTGATTGCAAGTCCTACGGCTGCATAAATGAGTGTACGCTTAGACTTATCGAGATTTTCTGGATTACCTGAACTTGTAATGTAGCCAAAACCACCTGCTACAAAAAAGCCGGTCGCAATCAGACCGGCGAGTCCCGCAATAATCTGAATTATATTTCTAATAAAGTTTTCAACGTTCGATATGTTTCCACCCGTAGCCTGTGCGTATGCATGTGAAGACAAGACGAATGGTAACCCCAATGCGAGCACAATCGCAACCACCCTCAATGTTTTTGTAGTCTTCACTATAGATTTCCCTCCATAATGTCATAACTATATCAAAGGAGCTTGCAAATATGCAAGAATATTATATAGCATAAGCGTTATACTGTTATTGTTTCGAGTCTGTAGCTTGTTTTTTTGGTTGCTGTTCGTCAAAGTCAGTGTGTTCTACGACCCACCTTGTTACTCTTGGTGCGACCCAGAAAGAGTAAATACCAAGCGTTACAATACACAATAATAGCCATTTAATCCAGTTGCCAAATAACCCCAAGCCAGTTCCAGTAAATCTTAGCCGATACCCTTTAACGTAGGTGTGCTTCGCCTTCCATCGTTGTTTGAGTACAAGAGCATACGGATATGCTATGCCTAAAGTTAAAACCGTAATCAGGAATGCAAGAATTGAAGTTCCGAGATACGTTGCAGCCCCACCATCGAATACAAAGTTTTTTGATTTAGCCATAAAGCCATATTATCAATAAAATATTAAATAGCATTAATAATTATCCTAAGAATGCTTATAATGTATATATAAATGGACAACAAATGATTAGCCCTAAATTTTTTGACAATATAAACGACCGGGTTATTGACGACATTAAGACTACTATTCGTGCTGGAAGCAAAATTGATATTGCTGCAGCCAGTTTTTCGATATATGCTTATCAGCTACTTAAAAAAGAACTCGAGGACATTGACGAGCTAAACTTTATTTTTACCGGAGAGGTTTTTACTAGCGAGAAATCACCAAGAGAGTCTAGAGAATTCTATATACCCCGACTTAATGCTGAACGATCTTTATATGGTACCGACTTTGAGGTAAAACTACGGAACGAGCTTAATCAACAGTCCATTGCAAAAGAATGCGCAGAATGGATACGTTCAAAAGTAAAATTTAAGTCGAACATATCTGGTGAACACATGTCACCATTTTTAGCTGTAAGAAATGGCGACGAAGAAGCTGCCTATGTGCCGTTCAATAATTTCACTACAGCAGATCTTGGTGCAGACAGAGGCAATAGCGCATATTCCGTGACTACCAAAATTTACGCTCCAGCATCACGACAGTTTATTGAAACCTTTGATTCTGTCTGGAATGAAACTGGTAAGCTTGATGACGTAACTGAAGCAGTTCTAGAAAATATAACTGCGGCCTACCAAGAGAATTCTCCTGAATTAGTATATTTTACTGCTCTTTACAACATATTCAGCGAGTTCCTTGAAGATCTCAATGCCGACTTCCTGCCAAACGAGTCTACCGGGTACAAAGACTCTAGTATCTGGAATATGCTTTATGATTTCCAAAAAGATGCCGTGATTGGCTGTATCACTAAACTTGAAAGACACAATGGCTGTATCCTGGCTGATTCAGTGGGACTTGGAAAAACATTTTCAGCTCTCGGTGTCATTAAATATTACGAAACCAGAAACAAGAGCGTGCTTGTGCTTTGCCCAAAAAGGCTGAGCGACAACTGGAATACATTCAAACATAACTATAAAAATAACCCTCTTGCGAATGATCGACTTAGGTATGATGTTCTGTATCACACCGATTTAAGTCGTGAACGTGGCGATAGTAATGGTATTGATCTTCGCAATATTAACTGGGCGAACTATGATCTAGTAGTTATTGATGAGTCCCATAACTTCCGAAACGGCGAACGTAGCACGCACGCCAAAGACGACGATTATGAGAATCGATACCAAAAGCTGATGAACAAAGTTATAAAACAAGGTGTTAAAACTAAAGTTTTAATGTTATCGGCTACTCCAGTAAACACAAACTTCGTAGACTTGAAGAACCAGCTCATGCTTGCAGCCGAAGGTAATAGCGTCAATTTTGATGAGGGTTTAAGTACGGAGAGCTCGATCGATAAGATATTCCGCGATGCTGATTCTGCAT
Source organism: uncultured Gammaproteobacteria bacterium (assembly GCA_964636045.1). Taxonomy (GTDB): domain Bacteria; phylum Patescibacteriota; class Microgenomatia; order UBA1406; family HO2-37-13b; genus CAZWRH01. The sequence goes on from CAZWRH010000038.1 coordinate 4,302, forward strand.
TTAAAGCCTGGGCTAGTTTAGATCCCTCAGAGCGAACCACAGCCCGATTATTAGAAATGCTACACTTTGATTTCTTTGAACTGCTTGACAGCGTAACTATTGCTCGCTCGAGAAAGCATATTGAAAAATATTACACCGATGCAAACCTCGGAAGTTTTCCTAATAGACTCAAGCCTATCAGTCATAGACCTGACCTAACTGACATTCAAGGAGTAACATTCAATCAAATTTTCTTATATATAGACTCACTTAATCTAGATATTTACACTCCGCTCAAGTATGTACAGCCTTCAAAAATTGGTAAATACGTCGATCTGTCTACTACACAAGGACGAAGTTGGGCGAACCGTGAAGAAGGTCGAAATGTTTTGATGACCACGAACCTACTTAAAAGAATTGAAAGCTCAGTATATGCCTTCCGATTAACGGCACAGCACATTTATGATCTTATTGATACTACTATAGATAATATAAACAGGTTTGAACAAGGCCGCGGACAACAGTTCGATATCGATCAAATTGATTCTACTGATCTTGATGCTGAGGATTCCGAGACGGAATTTGTGGGGAAGAAATTTAAGGTCGCGCTAGAAGACATGGATTACGTAAGTTGGCGCGATAAATTAGAAAAAGATAAAGCTACTCTAGATGACCTACTTTCACTCATTACGCCTGTTGCCGCCGAGCATGATCTTAAGTTAGAGCGTCTCATAGAAGTACTCCAAGACAAGATATCAAATCCGATGAATGGGGATAATAAAAAAGTACTCATATTTACAGCATATGCCGATACAGCCGATTACCTCTATGGTGAACTGTCAGGTAAATTGAAGGAGGATTATGGCATAAATAGTGCCATTGTCACAGGCTCTCGAAATCCATCAACTACACTTGAGGGATTGCATGCTGACTTTAATGAAATATTGACATGCTTCTCTCCAAGATCAAAGAACCGCGATTCATTATTTGATAAAAGTCCGGGCGACATTGACATATTAATTGCTACAGACTGCATATCTGAGGGTCAAAACTTGCAGGATTGTGATTACCTTATTAACTATGATATCCACTGGAACCCTGTTCGGATTATTCAAAGATTCGGACGTATTGACCGTATCGGCTCCATTAATGAAAGTATTCAGCTAACGAACTTCTGGCCTAATATATCCCTCGACGATTATATAAACCTCAAAGCACGAGTTGAAGGACGTATGAAGCTTGTTAATCTCACAGCCACAGGCAGTGACAACCCTATTGATCAGGCAGATAATGCAGAGCTTGAGTATAGAAAAAAACAGCTGGAAAAAATTCAGAACGAAGTCGTAGACATCGAAGAAATGAATAGTGGCGTATCAATAATGGATCTAGGCCTGAATGAATTTCACCTTGATCTCCAGGAATTACTAAAAAAGTATGGCGAGGCAGATCACTTGCCATATGGCATACATGCCGTTGCTAAAGCATCGAGCGACACTCCATCAGGAGTAATATTTGTACTTAAAAATATCAATCACGGAGTGAACATAGATAAGCAAAATCGGCTTCATCCATTCTATCTTGTGTATATTAATTATGAAGGTCACGTCGTAGTAAATCACTTACAGCCAAAGGACTTGTTGGACAAACTGCGTCTTCTCGCAAAAGGTTATGACATTCCTAACAGAGATCTCGTAGCAAAATTTAATGCAGAGACGAGTGATGGAAAAGACATGCATGGCTACACAGAGCTTCTTACAAAAGCTATACACTCTATGATTAGCGTAAAAGAAGAAGCTGATACTGATAGTCTATTTAGTAGCGGTGGCACCACTGCCTTAACGAGCGACATAAAAGGACTTGATGATTTCGAGCTCATTAACTTCTTGGTAATAAAATGATACAGTTTCCGGATTCCACGAAGGTAAATAGATTCTTGGCAAAAGAAAAGTTTTATCGTCAGACTACAGTTAGTCCAAAACTTCGACAATTGATTACTGATGAAATAGAAAAAATAACATGGACTAATAAAATTGCTCCGGATACTCTGAACATCACTGCTGGCGAATATGGCGAGCTGCAAGTAATAGAGTTACTCTTGAAGGGAGCGGATATTAGTAATCAGACTCTCCGACATATCGACACATATATTCCCTATCCGATTCTATTTATACTTAAGAATCAATCGGGTCAGAAGGCAGTAATCTCATTCAAAGAGCTGTCGGCAAAAAACCAAGAAAGAATGAAGGTCGATACATATTTCCAAACAAGTTGGCAGAACGATCTTGACCTAGAGATCAAGGGTCGCTCGGTTGATGAAATATATCGAGGATTTCTTTACCAGATAGCACCGCAATTGAGATCTCACAAAACACCGGATGCCAAGACGGCAATAGAAAAAAATAAAGAACAACTAGCACTGCAAAAACAAATTGATGCACTAAATAAAAGTATTACCAACGAGATATCGATCGCTAAGAAGCAAGAGCTCTCGAGGCAACGTTACAATCTGGAAAAACGTATGAAAGATATGTAATAAATGGTATAGTAATGTAAATTGACGACTATAGAATTGAGGGGAAATGGACGAAGATTCAAAGATACAAAAAATTGATCTAAATAAGGTTGACTGGCGTGGCAGTCGTGAGTTTTTTGAGAGTCTTGGTGAGGCCCTAGATAAGCTCGACGACAAAGACGAGTCGTATGACTTTACATGGGTAGGAAAAAGAAAAGCTGTCATTGAAGCCGGTGCCCCTATAAATAAAACATTTCGTCCAAATGTCGAAGAAAGCAAAAACTGGGATACGACCGAGAACCTATTCATTGAAGGTGATAACCTCGATGCTCTAAAACTCCTGCAAGAAAGTTATCTTGGCAAGGTCAAAATGATCTATATTGATCCTCCCTACAACACTGGAAAAGACTTTGTATATCATGACAACTTCAAAGCAAATGTAGAAGATTACGAAGAAGCAACTGAATATAA
>CAZWRH010000039.1:0-7122 GCA_964636045.1 uncultured Gammaproteobacteria bacterium
GCAGAAGCGGAATCTGGGGCGGCGTCCATTGACAACATGCTCAATACCATTGAGCGGCTTAAGAAGAACCCAGAACTCAATGCTGTGCTGGGGTCAGTCGAAGGCGGGGCGTACTACCCGAATGCTCTGATGGGGTCGCTCAATCCTGCCGGCGACGGCGACAAGCGAAACGACGCGATTGCGCTGATTGAGACGATTGGATCGCAGTCGTTCACTGCGCAGATTCCGACCATCAAGGGCACGGGTTCGCTGTCGAATGCTGAAGGCGACAAGCTGCAAACGGCGTTTCAGAACCTATCGCGCAAGCAGTCAGAAAAGCAGTTCAAGGAAAACTTGGACGAGGCCGAGCGGCTTTTGAAGAAAGGCCGTGAAGTCTTGTCGCGCCGAACTGGAATCCCGCTCAAAGGCCCCGACACGCCAGCGGCGCCAGGTGCCCGCCCGCCCATCGATAGTTTCAACCTGCAGCGGTGATCGGCCATGGCATTCGACGTTGAAGGCGCCCGCAAAGCCGGCTACTCCGACCGGGAGATTGCCGACCACCTCGCACGCCAGCACGGCTACGACGCGCCCAAGGCGCGGTCGTCAGGCTATGCAGACAGCGAGATCGTGGCGCACCTGGCCGGCCTGGGGCGTATCCCTGGCCCCGCAGTGTCGGCGCCGTCTGATGCCGCAGGGCCCAGCGTCCTCGACAAGGTGATCGGGGCCGGTGAGGCTGCGCTCGCCACTGTCACCGGCATGACGGGCGGCGCCCTTGGCTTTGCTGGCGGCCTCATGGGCGGCATTGCGGGCGAGATCGCATCGGGCAAGATCGGCCAGCCAGGCGCGAACGTGCCGACGCGCGAGCTTGCGGTCGAAGGCGCCAGCGCGCTGACCTATCAGCCCCGCACGCAGTCGGGCCAAGAGCAGACCGCAGCCATTGGCGAGGTCATGCAGAACCTCATCCCCATCATGGGCGCTGCGCCTGGCCTGCCGATGCCGCGCGGGGCGATCCCCACGGCTGTGCAAGCCGCCAAGGTGCCAGCCGCTGCCGTCATTGACCGCGCGGCCACAGCCGTGCCGCAGGCGCTGCGCGAGGCCCCTGGGCGCGCAATGGCCGCTGTTCGCCCTGGCCAGGCTGCGCCAACACCCGGCACGATGGGCAGCGCAGGCGCGGCCGGCACGGACATGGCAACGCAGCGCATGGCGGCGGCTGAGTCGCTGCCGGTGCCCATCCGGCTGACCAAGGGGCAGGCATCGCGCGACCCGGCGCAGCTCACGTTTGAGCGCGAGACCGCCAAGCAGGCCGATATGGGCGTGCCGCTGCGTGAGAACTCGGCACTGCAGAACCAAGCGCTGCACCGCAACTTTGAGGCCATGATTGATCAGACCGGGGCAGTTGCTCCGAGCATCATCGAAACGGGCCGCGCGGTGGTTGATGCCGCGCTGGTGCCCGCTGCTGCGCGGGCAAAGAACGCCTACCGGGTCAAGTACAAGGCGGCGGAAAAGGCCGGCGAGTTGGAGCAGCCTGTCGGCACCGCGCCGCTGGTTGACTTCCTGGCCGAGAACGCATCCATGAACGCCCCCGAGCTGGCCGGCGCCTCGCTCGGGCTGCTGCAGCGCGAGATGGTGCGCCTGGGTGGCGCTGAAGTTGTCAACGGCCAGTTGGTGCCGCGCGAGATGACGCTCGGCCAGGTCGAACTGCTGCGCCGCCAGGTCGGCAATGCCATCGATTCCGCCCCCGACAACGCGACCAACATGCGCGCAGGGGTGCAGGCCAAGCAGGTAATCGACACCATGACTGAGGGTTTGGGTGGCGACCTCTACAAAGACGCGCGCGGCGCCCGCCGTCGTTACGCCCAACTGTTCGAGGACAACGCCATCGTGGCCGACCTGCTGAAGAACCGGCGCGGCACGGCTGACCGGCAAGTGGCGCTTGAGGATGTGTTCCGCCGCTCTGTGCTGAACGGCTCGCGCGAGTCGCTGGGGATGATGCGCCGCACGCTGCAAGTCGCTGGCGGTGAAGAAGGCGCACAGGCATGGCGCGAGCTGCAAGGGGCCTCGCTGAAGTGGATCAAGGACGAGGCCACCAAGAGCGCAGCGCCCGACAGCATGGGCAACGTTCCTTTCTCGGCAGATGGGTTCAACAGGGCCATCCGCACGCTCGACACGAACGGCAAGCTCGAATTCATGTTCGGCCGACAAGGGGCCCAGCAGTTGCGCGACCTGAACGCCATCGCCGCCGATGTGCTGACTCTTCCGCGCGAAGCGTGGGTGAACAGCAGTAACACGGCGGCGGTCTTGGCTGCCACCTTCGACGCGGCATTGATGGGCGGCGGCGTGCCGGCCCCGGTCATGTCGATGGCCCGCTTGGGCCTCAAGCAGATCAAGGACGTGAGGCTGCGCCGTCGAATCGAGGACGCCCTGAACAACCCCAAGAAGCAGGCGCCGTCGCGCACTGACAACCCAGACCGCCAGGCGCCCAGCCGCTCCGGCTCCGTCCACTGAGGAACCCCATGCTTTCGATCAATTCGCCATTGCCGATGTTCTACGAGCTGGACGGCGTTCCGCTTAACGGTGGGCACGCCTACTTCGGCACAGCCGGCGCCAATCCCGAGGTGAGCCCGATCCCGGTCTATTGGGACGCGGCCGGCACCATCCCGGCGTCGCAGCCGATTTCGGTCTCCAATGGCTTTCTGGTCAACGGCGCGACACCCTCGCATCTGTTCGTTGGCTCGGACTTCGCCATTACCGTGCGCAACGCGGCGGGCTCGCTGATCCTCTACAGCCCGAATTCCTACGATGTCGCGGTGGTGTTTGGCGGCACGAACGGAAGCGACTCGCTTGGGTTCACCCCGGCAGGCACTGGCGCGGTTGCTCGCAATGTGGGCGACAAGTTGCGCGAGTCGGTCAGCGTCACCGACTTCGGGGCGGTGGCCGGTGACAACACGAAGGGCGCGGCAAACCTGGCCGCCTTCCTGGCCGCTATCAACTCGTTCCCGGAGCAGTCAACGGCGGCGCTTGACCCGGCTTACAGCAACGCCGGGCAGATTTTCATCCCGCCTGGAACCTACTGGATCAATGGCCCGCTTGAGATCAAGCGCAACGTGCGGCTGTATGGCCCAACCTCGCCGGACGGCAACAGTTTCGGCGCGGCGCGACTGGTCTTCCCCGACAACACGCACGGCATCATCATTCACAACTATGTGACTTCGGGCACCGGGCTGGGGGCTGACGGCGCAATCATCGAGAGCATGTCGGTTATCCCCACGGCATACCAGGCCACCGGGGCCACGCCAGCGCCAGGCAACTACCACGGCATCTGGGTGCGCGGGCGCGCGAAGCTGAACTACCTGCAGGTTAGCGGCTGGTCTGGCAACAACGTGCAGATCGTGGCGTCGGTGGGCGGCGGCGGGCTGCTGGAAGGTAACGCGAACAACTGGAGCGTCACCGACCTGGTTGCGCAGCAAGCCGGCAGAACGAACTTCTACGTCAGCGGCGCGGATGTCAACGCGGGTAAGGGCGAGCGCATCGACTCGCGCTCGAATCGCGGCTCCGGCATCTGGGATGCTTCCTTTCTCGGGAATACATACATCGCTTGCCATGCGGCAACCGCAGGCATCAACGCCCAAGTCACCTACTTGTCAGGTCGGTACTACGTCCTGAGCGACACGCTCGGGGCATCCACCACGCCCGGCAGCAACGATGCCATCTGGGTGCCGATCAGCCGTGGCCGGGTGAGCTTCGGAGGCAATCGCTACTCCTGCCTGAATGCAACCCTGGGGCCATCCACCACGCCCGGCACGAACCCCGCAGTGTGGTCGCTGATCGGCGCGGGCGGTGTGTCGGCGCCTGAGTTCACGCTGTGGGTCAGTGGCGGGATTTACAACGTCGATGAGGCGCACAGCGCCTACCCACCGTGGTCTGGCTCTGGCACGTATTTGCAGGGCAGCCCATACCGCGTGGACAACGCCAACGGGCGCACGGTGCTGGTTGGCTGCTACAGCGAGGGCGGGCAGCCACCGTCTGATCTGACGGGCGAGGCATCCGCCCCCGGCGCCAGTTCAAGCGCGCTTGTGGTGGGCGGCATCCATGCGGCGGACTTCACCGCACGCACCACGGCGGCCTACATGGACAACGGCATCGGCAACCTGTCGATCAAGCACGCCACCATCAAGCCGTGGATGGGGGTGGACTTCGCCTCAACCGTAGCCTCGAATGTGGCCTCATGCCTGGATCGCTACCTCGAAGGCACCTGGACGCCCACGGTGGTGAGCGCCACGCTTGCCGCTGGTGCGCCGTCTGCCGCGACTGCTGCCGGCTATTACACGGTGATCGGCAACGAAGTCCACTGGCAGATCACATACACGCCCAGCAACACGACAACCATCGCCTTCACCACCAACACCACGACGTTCACGCTCCCGCCGTACACCCCTGCGGTGGCTGGCGCTGGTGCTGGCGCATCGCTTGCCGGTGTGGTGACGCTGATCGGCCTGACCAAGACAGACGGCCTGTTCTACCCGCGAACCATCGCGGCGACAAACGACACCATCGTGATGACCGGCTCCTATCAGATTGCGACTTGACGATGCCACCCGAAAAGACGCACCACCATGTTGTTGTTGAGGTCGAACACTTCGACGCGGCCATTGGCTTGATGGCCGACCGCTTGACCGAAACCCGAGACTCCCAGTTGACTCGGGCTGATGTGAGCGAAGCCATGGCAGACGCCATCCGCAACGCCTTCAGCGACCCGAAGACGTGGTGCGGTGCGGGCGAAGGGCTGAGGCTCGCTGCAGAGGTTCAGGCCGGCCCGTGGCTGGTCAAGGCTATCCTGCGCTGGACAGTGCGCACCATGATCCTGTGCGGCGTTGGCGTGGTCATCTACCAGTTCGGCGGATGGACAGCACTCGCGGCGGCGTGGAAAGCCTTCGGAGGCAGCAACCCATGAGACTCATCCCCAACGCCCGCGCCGCCTGGCGCATGCTGTCGGTGCAGGTGGCCGCCGCTGCTGTTGCGTTCGGCGCGCTCGATCCGGTGTCGCAGGCTGGCATTCTGTCGATGCTACACATCCCGGCTGACCGTGTGACGGCCGTCATGGGGCTGGCAATCATCGTGGCGCGGTTGATTGACCAGCCACGGCCGCGGGTGTGAGTTCGTCGGTCATGATCGATCCATCAAATCCCGCTGCCGCCGCGTGACAGTGCGCGGTATCACAGACTGCAGATGCCGGAAAAGCGCAGTCAGCCCCGCACGCTCAGACCACGCAGCCCCATCAATCCGCACCGCGTACTGATCTGACCGGGGCCGCTTGCACCCGCGATCAGCGGGAACAGTACACAGCACATCGTGCGCCCAGCCCGGCCCGCTGATCTGCAGCCGGATGCACTCTGCGCCGGCAATCGGATCGGGCTCACGCGGCGGGCGGCTCAGACGCTCGGCTTCGTCACGCTTGCGCCAGGCCCTGAAGCCTGCGAGCCGTGCGGCTTGCAATCGCTGCTGCTTAAGTTTTGAGCGCATAGTTTTTGAAGTGTGCGTATGGCCTAGTTAGGCGCTTTCAGGCGGGGCCGGGAATGGCATCCAGTGCGTCGGCCCAGGTCCGCGCAAGGCAAACGGGCCACGCTTGTTGTCGTCAACGTGCCAGTAGTCAATTTCATCTTCCAGCCAGGCTGCGGCTACAGGTTTGCGGCAGCCCGCCAGCAAAACCACGGTGCCGTCTTTCGGTGCAGTCTCAATCGGTTGCCAGTCCATTTGTAGTCCTCAAAAGTTGGCGCGTTGTACGGGCACGCGCCTAACCCGTCTTTCAAGCGGACCGAGTACGGCCGCTTAAATCTGCGTTCGGCGTCACAGCCCCAGCGAACGGCGCAACTGCCCGCGCAGTTCGGTTTGCCCGTGGTCGTGGCCTTGATCGAAGATCGCCTTCACGGCCTTGCCTGGGTGTGTGTCGCGCACGTCAATGATGACCCCGGTGTCGCGGTGCCAGATTGCGCCAGGCGCTTCGGAGTCTTCCAAGTCCTCGAAGCCCAGCGGACGCAGCAAGCGCAGCGCGCTCTCCTTGCGCTCGCGGGTAGCCTTCTCGCTTGGTGTTTCGTTGGTGTGCCTCAGCGCGGCCATCGTGGCGTCAAGGTGGGCAATCACCGCCCGCTCGCCTGCATCGCGCTGCGCCATCTGAATCTGTGCAATCAAGTCGCTCATGGTGTCCTCATGGGTGTGGCGCGCTTCGGATAGGTGACGCCGAACCTTTCGCTGAACCGGACCCGGCCAGGCGGGCAACAGTCAAGCATTCCTTGTGGGTTCGTCTCGCGCCTGGCCGGTCCGGTTAGCTCAAACGTTGGGCGTCATGCGCACTGCAGCCAGCCCATGGCCTGCATTGCTCGCTCTGCCGCCAGATACCACGGGTACGGCGGGAACACAAACGCGGCCAGCTTCCACCAGCCAGGCGCCAGCACGGTGCCAGCAATCCACGCCAGCACTGCCAGCAGTACGCCGATGCCTTCGACAACGTGCTTCACTTGATGCACTCCAGGCCAAACAGGCCGCGCACGGTCTTCCCGCCCTGGGCGCTGCAGTCGCTCCACGTGGTGTATGCGCCAATGCAGCAAATCACCGCCATCACCGCCATCACGGCCAGCGCCAGTTTTTGCAGTCGTTCCATCGCGTTCCCCTTTCAGTTCGTCAATCCACCAGCCGCCCAACCATTCGTGCCAAGGGACGCCCGCAAGCGGGCGCCCCTGCACTCAAACGTTAGGCCACATTCCCTGCAAGATGCGCTCAAAGAGGCTGTCGGCGTAATCGCCGTCTCCTTCCTCGGACGTGTCTAGCAGCGCCTGGCGAACGCGGTCTAGAAGCTGCTCGCGCTCTGCCTTCAGTTCGGCGGATACTGCGGCGCGGATTGCATCGCCAGCCTCGCAGGTCACTCCGCGTTCGCTGATGTGCCCAGCCAGCGCCCAATCGACAACAGTCAAAAGCACTTCACGCTTCGGCACGTCTGGCCTAACAGGCGCATCAAGCGGAGCGCCAACGGCCCGGGGTAGTTCGGTGGTCATGTTCATCCTTTCGTGGCGGGCCGCTGGTGCCCGCTTATGCTGTCGTTAGGCCCGCGCATCTGTTTGGCGAGGTTGAAAAACGGGCCAGAGATTGGCA
>CAZWRH010000040.1:0-1679 GCA_964636045.1 uncultured Gammaproteobacteria bacterium
CAACTAATTATGATTGGGAATCTTCAAGTAGTGAATCAGAATATGATCAGACATGTCAATGTCAAGGTGGTTATTGGAATGATTTTTGTGATAACAGAGGAGAATCATGTAATCAGGAACAGCAAAATAATCAAACATGTGAATGTGTAAATGGTTATTGGAATGATTTTTGTGATAACAGATATAGCTCATGTAATCCAAACGATAATCCAGACAATCAAAATCAAAGCTGTTCTCGTGGAACTTGTTTAACTGATGCTGATGCAGGATATTGTACGGGAGATTATGAAGAAGCTGGTACTTGTATGCAAGGTGGCTATAATGGAGTTTGTTGTGCGGAAAAAGGATCAAATAATCAAAATAATCAAGAATCTTCTTGTTCCCGTGGAAATTGTATTACTGAATCTGGAGGATGTGTAAATGGGTATGAAGAGACAGGATATTGTACTGAAAGTGGCTATAATGGAGTTTGTTGTGCAGAAATTTCTTCATCAAGCAGTTTAGATAGTGATGGACAGTGTAATGAAGGAAGTTGTAGTACAGATGGATGTAGTGAAGATCAAGATGAGAAAGGAATTTGTTCGTTAAATGGAACTAATGGTGTTTGTTGTTCTCAAAAACAACAAGATTTGCAAAAAAAATGTGAAGATTTGGGTGGAGAGTGCGTAAGTTCTTATGAGACAAATGAAAATACAAACTATATGAGTGATGGTCAGTGTGACAATGGAATGGTTTGTGTAAATAAATCTTCTCAAAAAGATAATAAATCTTGTGAAGATAGTGAAGCAAAATGTACAACAGAATCTGGTAGTTGTTCTGATGAGGAAAGTAATGTTGGATCATGTGTAGAAAATAATCAAGATGGTGTTTGTTGTAAGAAAAAAACTTCAAATGAAAATAATGTTGAGATAAATGGAGAAAAGACAAAGAGTTATTCTTTTGATGGAGGGACAATTAATATGAATAATGTTCCTGATAGTTATACAAATGATAATCCAGCGATAGTAACAGTTACAGTTGATGGTGAGGGCGTAACAACTGTTAGTATGCCAGATGATGTTGATGGAAGTATTTCCTTTAACGATTATTATGAGGAACAAGGAGGGAATAGTGAATCAACAAGTTTTGATTTAAACTAATATGAAAAAAAATATTTTTTTGTTTTTAATAGTTTTAAATTTTATTTTAACTTTTCCAAAATATTCTTTTGCAAAAACAAAAACTTTTACACCAGCTAAATGGGCAAAAGCATGTCAGGCTAAGGGAGGAGAATGTGTAAATAAAGAATTTTTAGATAAAGATAAAAATTTAAAACAAATTGCAGGGCTTAAATGTGATTCAAAAGGATTAACTGTTTGTGTTAATAAAAATGTTAATGGAAAATATTTTTGTAGTAGATGTAGTAATACAAAAAGTTATCAAAGAGCAAGTTTTTATACTGATAAGCAAACTTGCGATGATTCAACTGATCCAACAAATTATCAAGATAGTAGTCAAAATAAATATATTATTGATTGTGAATGTCCTGAAGTGAAAGGTGGAGATAATAGTGCAAAAGCAAAATGTTCAAATAATCCAAATACTGGTACTGGTAAAACCAACCCAAATGTTCGTACAGGAGCAACAACTCCAAGAACACAGCAAACTACAAATCCAAGAACACAGCAAACTACAAATCC
>CAZWRH010000040.1:1779-3789 GCA_964636045.1 uncultured Gammaproteobacteria bacterium
TCCAAGAACACAGCAAACTACAAATCCAAGAACACAGCAAACTACAAATCCTTTTCAACAAATGACAAATTCAAGTAGACCAATAACACAACAAAATCCAATAACTCAAAATCCAGTAATCAATTCAGGATTAACTAATCCAGTAAATGTTGGTGCGACAACAGTTCCTACGGGATTTCAAATTCCTGCAACTTTACAAAATCTAATAAGAGGAATAATACCTACAATACAAAATCCAGTAGTAAGAGGTTTGTTGTCAGGTTTAGTCGGTGGTCAAAATGGAACATATACCATGATTAATGGAACAAATATTGCTGTTCAGGATGGTCAAGGAGCTAATGTGATTTTAAATTTAAGAATTAGATTTTTTTCAAATGCCAATACTAACACAGCCTACAGAACCATACCTATTAGAGTTATTATTGCAGGAGGTGGTATGAGTTCTCCGATTGGTCAGGTTGTTAATTTTACAAATGCAGGAAATAATTTATGGACAGGTAGAGTTGGTTTTCAAACAAATTCAAATACAAATTACAGTATTTATATAAAAGGTCCAAAACATTTACAAGTTAAGATATGTGATTCGTCTCCAAGAGACAATGTTAATAATAATGATATTTTAGGAATTTATAAATGCGGTAATGTAGGTCAGGTACTTTTAAGACAAGGTGAGAATAATTATGATTTTACAGGAATTTATATGCTTCCTGGAGATATTAATCAAGATGGAGTGTTAAATAATATAGACTATGGCTTATTAGATTCTTGTTTTAATTGGAATATCGGAGCCGATCCAAACGGACAATGTTCTCAAGCTGATCTAAATTTTGATGGAGCAGTTAATTTAATGGATAAAGGACTTTTAGATTATGTTTTTACAAAAAATTTTAAAACAAGTGATGATAATTTTTAATGTATAATCAAAATATGGTAGACGATCATAGAAAAAAACAAATAATTGCAGGAGTACTCTTTTTATCAATAATAATTATTGTTTTTGTTGCCTTAAAAATTAGCTATAACACGAGATCTAAGGTGGTTAATACTCCAGTTCCAACGCCAACACCTATTAGAAATGGAAAACTATTTTTAGCAACAAAAAATAACAAAACAAACTATCTGATGACAGAAAAAATTAATTTAGATGTTGTTGGTATTTCTAAAAATGAAATTATTGCTGGATATGATATTGTTTTAAAATATGATCCTAAGAAAGTAAAATACATTGATAAAGTTAATAGCTATGATTTGTTTAATTTGATTTTAAGAAATAATGAAAAAGACGGTACTATAACTATTATTGGATATAAAAATATTTCCCAAAAAATGAATGCAATTTTTAATAATAAAAAATTACTTGAATTAAGTTTTGCTCCTGTTTCAAAAGGAATGACAAAATTTGAATTTTTAGCAAGTAATGGATCTCTTAGTGATAGTAACTTAATCAACGGTAAAAACCAGGATGTTTTAGGTGAGGTTAAAAATGCTTTGCTTTTAATAAAATGAGAAAAAACGAAAAAGGCGAATTAGTTGCATATTTGTCAATAGTTCTTCTTATTTTTTTATTTGCTTTTACTATTTTTTCTTCAAAAATTTTAGTAGAAAAGAAAATAACTAGTACAAAAGCTCAAGATTTAGGTGGTTGGGATCCAGTAGATACAGGTCCTGTAGATTTAGGTGGTTGGGATCCAGTAGATACAGGTACTGTTGGTGGAGATGGTGGGGGTGGTGGAGATGGTGGGGGTGGTGGAGATGGTGGTAACATTCCTACTGACGCAGAAATAAATAAAGCTTATAGAGAGCAATTAGCTCGACAGGCAGATTTAATATCAAAAAATGCAGATCCACAAATAAAAAATGATCTTGATAAAATTATGAAAGATGAAGTTACTAGAGACGCAATGAGAGCTGCTGATGAAAAAGCTGGTCAGCAGCAAGCTAATAATTCATCAACTGCAAGAACAACTACTCAAAATCCATTTAGTCAAGCCTTAAATAGCGCACTTAATT
>CAZWRH010000040.1:3889-6815 GCA_964636045.1 uncultured Gammaproteobacteria bacterium
GCAAGAACAACTACTCAAAATCCATTTAGTCAAGCCTTAAATAGCGCACTTAATTCTGCATTAAATTCAATGCTTAGAGGGAATAATAGTGGAGCTAGAACTACTACTACTGGTACTACAGGAACGACCACAACAGGGACTACTACTACTGGTACTACAGGAACAACAACTTCAACAGGAGGAACTACAACTTCATCAAGTAGCGCTGAGGTAGGATATCCAGTTTTAGTTGAGTTAAAACTTAAATTTCAAGGAATTACTAAAAAACCAAAAGATGAACTTAATAGAATGAAGGTAAAGGTAAGTTTAACTAATGATGCTATAAAAACCCCAATAGTATCAACAGGGGATTTTACTAGCGATGACTCTGGGATTTGGTCTGGAAGAGTATTTTTTACAAGCGTTCCTTACGGTGATTATTATATTTTAGTTAAAGGTCCAAAGCATGTTCAAAGAAAAATTTGTACAGCAACTCCTTCAGAGAGTTATTCAGGAGGATATAAATGTAATTTGGGAGAATTTATTACAATAAATCAAGAGATATATTCTTTTGATTTTACAGGAATTTATATGCTTCCTGGAGACACTCCTAATCAAGATGGGATTGTTAATTCTTATGATTTCTCAAATATAATTAATAAGTTAAATAAATTAGATTATGGTTCGATTGAAACTTCTGATATGAATTTGGATGGAGTAATTAACGCATTGGATTATGGAATAATTACTCAAGCTTTAATTACTGCGAGTGGTAAGGATGAAAAATAATTCTTTAAACAGGTTTTAATTTCCAAAACCAAAACCAATTTCTTAAACTAAACTCTTCTCTTGTTAATGGAATAAAATAAGTTAAAGGTGAAAAAAAATAATAACTCCAAATTATTAAATTAAAAATAACTAAAAGAAAAACATATATTGTTTGGTTATTTTGTCTAATTTTCTTTTCAAAAATATATATAAATAAGCCATATGAGAGTAGTAGACTTAAAAAAAGCGGAATGAAATAATGATATAAATACATTACTCTAGATATTGAGAACATAAATCCCATATAAATATAGTAAAGAAGCAGAAAACTAAATATTACTTGGAAAAGTAGATTGTTTTTATTTTTTTTATTAAAACCTTTTAATAAAAAAATACTACCAAAAATAATTGACGTAAGTCCTATAAGCCATATGATAGGATTACATTGTAGGTATAAATATTTTGCCTCAGTATTATTTTTTTCTGATCTGTAATTTATGCTTTTGTTTCCAAATGGCCACATATATGGTAGGCTACCATTTTCATCTGGCTTGGTTGGATCATACTTTGGTACTCCTTTGTTGTAATTAATTGAATAAAAAAGATTGTCCCATAACATAATAGGAAAATTAGCTATATCAGTTGTTTTTTGTTCTTTTAGAATTTTTATATAATCTGGAGATGCTCCATAGTAATTATTATTAATTGGATTAGTTGCGATAATGAAATGTAAATAAAAAATCAAACAAAAAACAAAACCAGCAATTAAATAAGAAGAAAATATTTTAAATATTTTTTCTTTTTTTAATAAAAATAATAAAACTGGAATTATCAAAATAAACACTCCACTTAATTTAAAACTAATTACAAGACCTAAGGAAACTCCTAAGACTAAATAACTTATATAATCGTTAGTTTTATTCTTAAGTATTTTTAAAAAAATCAAAATTGATAAAAAAACAAAAAATAGCTGACCGCTATCAAGCATTGCACCTCTTGAGTGAACTATATTTGCGTTTTCAAATAAATATAGACTTGAAAAGATAAATGCTAAGTGTGGATTTGGATAAATTTCAAATAAGATTAAAAAAAATAAAAATGCTGATAAAAAGCTAAATAAAGTTGGAAAAAATCTAACTCCTAAATAAGAATAGCCAGTTGGTGTGCTTTTAATATAATCTACAGAAACCATAGGCTTTTTATTTATTTTTTGATTTGGATTAATTATTTTCTCTCCAAGTGCGATAAACAATTTTCCAAGAGGGGGATGTAGTTCCATAAAAAAAGTATTTTGAAGATATTTTTCGCTACTAGGTATATGATAGTTTTCGTCCCAAAAAATACCATTTGGATAGTCATAAAATTTAAAATAAGTAAAAAAAGATATTAAACAAACTAAAGAAATATAAATTAAGAAATATTTTCTTTTACTTATTTTAGTTGTAAAGTCCATTATTTTATTTTAATATAAAAGTAGGTCCATGAAAAAACTATATTCAGGAAACATATTTACTATTCTATCTATTTTTTTATTGGTTTTCATTGGGGTAGTTAATTTCTTATCAGCTGTGCTTTTAAAAGACCAACAAGCAATTAAGACAAAAGCTTCTTGTGAATGTACTGATTATCAATGTCGATGGGAAGATTGTTCTTATTATGATGAAAATGGCGAATGTGTTGGGGAAGAAAGATGTGAAACTGTTTGTGTTGATTGTCCATATAGTAGTAGTTCATCAGAAGATTCGTCATCATCATCAAGTGATTGGTCATCATCAAGTTATAGTTCTTGGAGTAGTGACTCATCATCAAGCGGTGGTAATTTAATTAATTGTGAAAGATGTAGTGATAATTATGGTTGTACAAAAGCAGTTTTTCAAACATATTCAACGGATTGTGGAGTAGGGGCTGTTCCATTTGGACAACCAAATTATACTTTAGATTGTAGTTGTCCAAGAAGAAACGGAAACGGAGGAGGAGATGATAATCAATGTGGACAATGTGGATCGAGTAGTAGTATAAGTAGTAGTTCAAGAACTTCATCTTCATCCTGGATATCATCAAGTAGCTGGAGATCCTCGTCAAGCTGGTGGTCTTCTTCATCATGGTGGTCATCCTCGTCAAGCTGGTGGTCTTCTTCATCATGGTGGTCATCCTCGTCAAGCTGGTGGTCTTCTTCATC
>CAZWRH010000041.1:0-3719 GCA_964636045.1 uncultured Gammaproteobacteria bacterium
ACATGCACCGGGAGATATCCTTGATTATGGATTTGATCGAACGGATTGGTTAGAGACTGGTGAAACAATTGTTACGTCAACATGGACAATTACTCCAACACTACCACTCACTTCCCCACAAATATCCGGGGCTATTACATCTGTTGTAGTAAATGGTGGAACATTGTATAAAAATTACACACTGACTAACACCATTACTACTGCAACCAGAACAGATAGTAGGACAATGATATTAGTTTGCCAGAATAAAGGTCTATGACCAAGTATTGACAAAATCAATTATCAATATATAATTACAAATATGTGGTAATCCTATGGCTAAAAGAGATTTCGCTTCCAGTATTAGTAAGTGGGTAGAGAAAACAGCAAAACACATTGACTGGCAAGCAGTGAGAATTGCAAGGGATTTATTCCACGCAACAATTGATTACACACCTGTTGGTGATAAACTTATTGACCCACACCCCGGTTTATTAGTGAACAATTGGAATCCTGCTATATATTCATATGATTTTGGTCAACAACAAAGACCCGGCCCAAACAAAACAGGCGCTCATAGGCGCGTTGATGCAATCATTCAGCGTGGTATCTTCTCCAAAGATACATTTGTTACTCTATGTAATTCAACAGAGTATGCATGGAGGGCAGAGTATGGCGGCTGGCCTGAACCAAGGTGGAATAATTCACCACCATATGGAATGATGCGCAAAGCTCTCTCAGAAATAGTCAATAAATATAGGTAAATAACGTGAGCGTTAGAACAGACTTAGAAGATAAGTTGATTACATGGGCTAAAGCTCAATCTCCTGTAATTAAAGTAGCCCTCGAAGGGCGAGCTTTTGATAAGCCCACAGATGGTAGTATGTTTTTACAGTCGTTTATTATGCCAGCTAAAAGCGTTAATGCTGATGTTGGAGGTAAACGATATAGAGAAAATGGAATCTGGCAGATCAATATTTGGGAACTAGATGGGCGTGGAGTTGGTAGAACGGAGCAGTTAGCTCAAGAGTTAATTAACTTATTCCCTGTATTCCCAAAGTTTGCAGATACATCAATCGAACAAGTTGGATCAATCGAACGTGCTGATATTGTGAGTGGCTGGCGTGTAACGCCTGTCTGCTTCAGATATAGACGCGAAACAAACACTAATTAAGGAACAAAATGGCAACTATTGCTCAAACATCTATGCGTGGCAACCCAGCCACCGTAACAACCACTGCATCCACTGCTAGTGACACTCTAACATATTCAACTAACACTGGTCAAGTGCTGCTAATTCGTAATACTACTGCTGGTAGCTTAAATGTTACCATTGACGGTAGTGGTGCAACAACTATCAATCCTCCGGGCTATGGTGGCAGTATTGATATCTCTACTGGTAAAGTAATTGCTGTTGGTGCTAATGCTACTGTTGTAGTACCGCTGGATCAGATTAAAGCCTTCCTCGCAGGTACTATTGCAATCACTACTTCGGGTACTCCGGGTGACATTGTTTACTCGCTGCTTGGTTAATAATAACAAAGGATAATAACAATGGCTTCTTTAGCAATGACATCTGCAGGTAGTTCGATTTCCATCGGTCTGCCTGCTGCATCTGACACATTAGCTGCTTTCCAAGCAGTATCGTACACCGTCATCTCCGAAGTAACTGACATCGGTAGCTTCGGTAAGGTGTACAACCAAGTAACTCACAATCCACTGTCTACCCGTCAAACTATTAAACGTAAAGGCAGCTTTGACAATGGTACTATTTCTCTGCAAATGGCATATGCCCCGTCTGATCCCGGTCAGACAATGCTAGCCTCTGCTGTAGATAGTGATAGCAGCTACTCGTATAAAGTGGTTCTCCAAGATAATACCACTTTTTACTTTGGTGCACAAGCCATGTCGCGTCCGATTGAAGTTGGTGGTGTAGATAGCATCACTTCTTCGACTTGCGATCTGGAAATTGACACCACGATTCATCAAGCGTAACACAAGGGGCTTCGGCCCCTTTCTTCCAAAACACCGACAAACTTAAAGGAACAAATATTATGGCTTTTAATCTTAACAAACTGAAAACCAAAGACACTACTGCAGTACAACTACGTGACCCTGCCACTGACGAACTTCTGTATGCAGATGACGCTAAAACTCAGGCAGTTCAAGTAAACATCTTCGGCCCCGGTAGTGCTCCATACCGTAATGCTACATTAGAGATGCAGAATCGTCAACTGAAACGTGGTAAAAAGCAAATCAGTGCTGAAGTGCTGCGTGAAGAATCTGTTGATCTGCTTGTGGCTTGTACTGAATCGATGGAGAACATTGAGCACAATGGTGCAGTAGTGACTACTAAAGAACAAATCAAAGCAGTATACAACGATCCGCAACTTGGTTGGTTGAAAGATCAAGTAGATAGCGCCTTAGGTGATATTGCAAATTTTTTACAGAAATAAGACCAAGGTTATTTCTACATGTTAGACATTTAGCATGGCTCGCTTCATGTCCTGATGATACGACAAAAACAAAAAATAAGAATAAAGCAAGAACAAATAGATATCAAAGGCTTGAAGCGAAAAATCCAGATTCACAAGAATTGAAATTGCCTGAATTATATGGGGCTGAATATCTGGTAAATTTACTACATGAAGCTGGCCCTGTCGGGAGCAATGGCTACGGAATGGAAGGTCTTAAATGGTCTGAAATTGATAGCTGGCTTGCTCGGACAGGGCTTTTTTTATCGCCTTGGCAAGCAATACTAATTAAAGAAATGTCTGAAGTGTATGCTTCTGAATTTAACAAGTCTAATGGTGTAGATTGTCCTCCGCCATACTTACACAAACCACCTACTAAGCAAGAATTTGATGACAAGCTTACCGCAATATTCATGGGTATGCAAGTAAAGAAATACAAATAAGGGATATTACTATGGCAATGGATGTAGCTACTTTAACAGTAAAAGTGGAGTCCAAAGGTGTTGACAATACAACAAAAGCCCTACAAGGGTTAGAAAAACAAGCAGATAATACATCCAAATCTGTAGATGCCTTGATGACTAAAATGTCAGCATCTTCCGGTAGTATGCAAGCTGTTGTATCAGCAATGTCTCAGGTAAGGGCACAAATGGCAGGAGTAATGCCCACTGGAGCAATTACAAGTGCAACAGGTGCTCTAAAAGAGATGTTAGACGAGTTAAAAAAGATTCAAGCTGCAATGAATCTAGGTGGTGGTAAGACAATGGCTATCACATATAAGGAGATTGGGGATAACAGCAAGGAAGCTGTAAAAGGCGTAGAAAGCCTAAACCAATCTCTTGCAAAAGGTCAGAACGTATTTCAAGCAGTTGGTAAGGAATTATACCATATCCGTAATCTGCTTGGTGGTACAATGCTGGCTGCTGCATTAGCTGGAGCAACTAAGAAGATTATTGAGTTCACAGATGCTTGGTCATTGTCTCAAGCAAAACTCAAAGTGGCCCTTGGTGGGATGGCACAGGCTAATGTAATGCAGGAAGAACTCTATAAATCAGCGCAACAACTTCGTGTTCCAATGGAGGAAATGACTAAGTTGTATGTGCGTCTAGTTCCAGCGATGAAGGAATATGGATACTCCACTCAAGATGCTCTTGCTGTGACTAAATCTATGTCGGCAGCCTTGTCTCTGAGCGGGGCAACAGCAGCAGAAACATCTTCTGTATTGTTACAATTCTCGCAAGCAATGCAAGCTGGTAGATTAAATGG
>CAZWRH010000041.1:3819-6552 GCA_964636045.1 uncultured Gammaproteobacteria bacterium
GCAAAAAGAATATACAAAAGCCTTGGAAGAATCCAATGCTGCCTTACGTTCTAAAGTTGTTTCCGATAAGATTAAAAATCTTCAGCAAGAAATTGAAATAATGAAATACGGGATTTCTGTTAATAAGCAACTTTCTACCACAGAAAAAGATATTCTAAAGTCAAAGAAAGAAATCTCCAGAATAGAAACTGAGATTGCACAGGCTAAAAAACTTAATCCTAAAATTGATACTTCCATTACAGAGAAGAAGTTGGCTGAAGAAAGAAATGTACTTGCTTTGTTGGAAGAGAAATCCGCAACAGAAGATATCTACAACAGAATCGGTAAAGAGTCAGTAAAAGTACAAAAAGAACAAGAGTCGGCAGCAAAGAAACTTGAGAAACAGTACTTATCTTCTTTGAATGCAGCTCAATCTTTCATTGAAAAACAGGAAGAAGAGCTTGGGTTAAAACGTAATCTCACTGAATCTGAGCAAAAATATGTCGAGTTGATGAGAGTCGTTTCTGACATTGAAGGTAAATTCAAAGGTAAAGACACTGGTGAATTAAGAAGTTTAGCAGAGAAAATTAAGCTCCAAGGAGAACAAGTAATTGTTCAACAAAAATTAAATGAATCAATGGATGATTATTTCAAGAAATTGACTCAGACAATGGAAGCAGAAGATTCTTTTGCTGAAGCATCTTTTAAATCTGCTGAAGCTCAACGTCAGAAATTGTTAGCTGTACAGCGTCAAATTAATGGTACTACACAAACACCATTAGGAGATGCACTAGAATCTTCTGAAGCTGACCAACGACGTATTGATTTCATTAATAAGCAAATAAGTGCTACTCAAAAGTTAATCGAAGAAACTCTCACTCTTGAATATACAAAAGCTATTTCTTCTGGGGATACTAAACAACAGGAACGTATTTGGGCATTAATGGAGGTTCGTCAGAAGTATATCGACAATCTAAAACTTGAAAAACTTAGTATTGAAGATAATACTAAATCACTTGACAAGTATTATGAAGAATTATTCAAGCTTTCCCAAATCACAATGGCTGAAATGGGCAGATCGCCGGGACAAATCCTAGCAGACGGTTTTGGTGAAGCTGGTAACGCTATTAGTGGGATGATTAGTGCTTATCAAGACTTTGGTAAAGAAAGCAAGAAGATTAATGAAGAACTTGCAGCACAACAAAAATACCTGACAAATAAAGGTGCTTCTGCTGATGAGTTTGCTAAGGTTGAGCAAGCAGCAGCAGATAAACGTGTGCAGATTAATGCACAGATGTTTGGTAGTATGGCTAAGACTGCTAAAGGGTTCTTCAATGAACAATCTGGCGCATATAAGACTTTGGAAAAAGTTGAAAGGGCTTTTCGTACCTTAGAGATGGTAATGGCCGTTAAGTCTATGGTTACACAGATCATGGGTATAAAAACTGTTGCTGCTGCTGAAGTAGCCAGTGTACCTACTGTGGTAGCGGCGCAGCAAGCCAAAGGTGCTGCGGCTGCTGCTACTGGTGTAGCCAATCAAGCCAGTGGCGACCCTTATACTGCTATTCCGAGAATGGCAGCTATGGTTGCAATTATGGCTGGACTGGGTTTTGTAGTATCTAACATAAATAGTAGCACATCTGACCCAACAGAAGAACGACAAGCCAGTCAAGGAACAGGTACAGTACTGGGAGATATGACAGCAAAATCCGAATCAATCACTAATGCTATTGACTTGATAGAAGAAAATACTAGCATTTCTGCAAGATATAATGAAGGAATGCTCATTGCTCTAAAGAACATTGAAAGTGCTTTAGGGGGTGCAGCAAAA
Organism: uncultured Gammaproteobacteria bacterium; assembly: GCA_964636045.1. Classification (GTDB taxonomy): domain Bacteria; phylum Patescibacteriota; class Microgenomatia; order UBA1406; family HO2-37-13b; genus CAZWRH01. The sequence continues at coordinate 5,630 of CAZWRH010000041.1, forward strand.
ATGATTACTCGTTCTAAAATTGGCACCAGTGGAAGTGTTGACAGTTATGCTGGTATTGACCTTGGAAGCATGTCTCCAAATTCCTACATGGGGAAGGTAACAACAAACTTTATTGATAAATTAGCTGACATTGATGCTTCCCTGAAGAAGTATCTCCTACCAATGTTGGGCGGGGATGCTTTGAAAAAAATATTTGGTGTGAAGGTTTCTGTAAAAGACACAGGTATTTTTGCACAAGCTCAGACTGTCTCTGACATTCTTAAAAAGGGTTTTTCTGGAGAGAGTTTTACTACTGTAGAAAAGAAATCGAGGTTCCGTAAAGCAAAACAAGAGGATGTTTTTGGCGAATTACCGGAAGATGTTGAAAAACAATTCGGGTTAGTAATTAAATCATTCCATAGTGGGTTACAGAAAGTCAGTGATGTTCTCAATGTTGGTGGCGAAGATTTCAGTAACAGGTTAAATAGTTTTGTTGTTGATATTGGAAGAATCAGCTTGGAAGGTCTGAGCGGAGAAGAAGTGCAAAAACAGTTGACAGCTGTATTCTCCAAAATGGGGGATGAGATGGCTTTAGCAGCAATTCCCGGCTTAGATAATTTCCAAGAGGTAGGTGAAGGTTATCTTGAAACGCTAATTCGGGTTGCTTCCACAGTTGCCACTGTCGATGGTATTTTCAATGAACTTGGTAGTACATTTGGTTTAGTTGGTGATGGTAGCTATACTGCTAAATTAGCCCTTGTTGACTTGGCTGGTGGATTATCTGAATTGCAAAGTGTAGCTTCTGCCTTCTATGAAGCATTCACTACAGATGAAGATAAACTCTCCAATCAAGTTAGACTGATTAAACAAGGATTTGCTGATTTAGGTATTGTGGTTAACGAAGGCCAAATCACTGCTAAAACAGCCAGAGTTGATTTCAAACG
>CAZWRH010000042.1:0-5380 GCA_964636045.1 uncultured Gammaproteobacteria bacterium
ACCCGAGGCGACGGAGCGCTACGCGGCGCGATTACAGCCGTCCGCAGGCTGACCCGTGGGCGAGTATCGGTCACGGTGAGATTTCAGCCTGACGCGGCTGACTACGCGTTACAGCTACAGCCGGGGCAGAGCGCGGAGGTCGTGGGGTCGTGATGAGATCAAAGAGACGCAGCCCGGAAAAACTTGCGCAGCAACTAAAGGTGATGGCGCAAGCAATGGACGCTGTTCTATCCGCAGACACGAAGGCCCTGCTAATTGAAATAGTCGCCGAATTGGCCGGGCAAAAAATGCAATCGCCATGCGCCGCACAGAACCCCGCTGGGAAGGCATCTAGGGACAGCGCCGCCATGCCCTTTGATACACGACTACGCTACACAATCTCTGAAGCTGTCGCCTATCTCAAATGTTCACGCGCAACAATCTACAAACTCATCCAGCGAGGCGATATATCAACTCTACACACGGGGAAGCGCATTTACATTCCCGGCAGTGAAATCGCGCGCCTTTCGGAATTGAGCTAGAGGACTCAAACAATGGACCACCGATTATTGCCCGCAGTTATCAAGCGCGAAATGAAAACGGCGGAGCTGCCGTCAAATTACGAGCACGCAATAGCCGCGCTGAAGGAGTGCGTACTAATGGATGAGGTCAAGGAATGGGCCAACAGGATGGCTGCTATTGCAAGTTACGCAAGGCAATCCAAGGACAAGAGCCTTGAGCAAATGGCGGCACGCATTCGTCTCAGGGCGATGCGCAGGCTCGGAGAATTGCTCGCCGAGTTACCGACTAGATCGCCCGGGGTAAACTCAATACCCAATGAACGAAAGCGCGCTGCGGAACGCATTGGGATGGCCCCGGCAGAAGCCGCTCGCGTTGTGCGAATCGCCACTATTCCTCAGCCGATGTTCGAGGAAAGAATCGAAAAATCGCCAGTTCCAACCATCACTCAGCTTGATCCGGGATGGGCCGCTTCGCTTTCATCAAAGATGCATCGAGAACTGACAGACCTGAACCCATATATTGAGCTGCAATCGGCGTTATCTCGGCTAAATGAAATGGCACTGATTAAGGGGGTTTCTGCGGCAGAACGGGCCAAGGAAATCACTGAATTGGGAATACCAGACGAGCATCTGCGTGGGCTCAAGTTCAGCGCTATCGCCATCAGCGCATGGCTCGATGAACTGGATCATCACTTGCCGGATGTTTGATAGATAATGACGCTCACCCTGGCCGAAGCCGCCGACCTGCTCAAGTTGAGCGGGGATGCTTTGCTGCGCAAGGCTCGCGCGGGTACAGTGCCGGGGGCGCGGATCGGGCGGCGGTGGGTGTTCAGCGAGGCCGATCTTCTCGCTTTCATACGCAGTCTATATCGGCAACCGATCCCGGTGGATCGCCGCTTCAATGCCAAGGCGAACTACGCCACCGGCAACCGAAGAGCCGCGCTTCTCTTGCGAACTCCGGCATGGGTCAATTTGGCCGATGTCTACGGGGTATATGTCGAGTGCGCGCGGCACTCCCTGACCTGCGCCTATCGGTTGGCCTCGATCCCGCGCCACCACGCCTGCCAGCCCTCCACCACTGCCGAGTCAGCGCGGCAGGCCGTGACTACGTCGGCAGTCGCTTCAGCAACTCCGCGATCGCTGCCGGACTCTGCGGCGGCTGCAGCAGTCCCGGAGGCGGCTGGGGCAGGGCCGGGCACGGCGCGATCACAGGTACGGGCCGCGTAGAGGCGCAACCGGCGAGCGAGATCATCGCGGCCAGCAGCGGCGGCATCCAGTTTCGCTTGCAGTTCATCTTGCACCTTCCTTGCCGTGGCCGCGTCGGCTCGCCGGATGGCGTCTGCGCGGCTCGCGGCGTCGAGTAATGCCGTGGTAACCACCGCCTTGTCGGCGTCCCAGAGCGCCTGCACGTCGGCTCTACCGGCGCTGTAGCGGACGTGGCCGTACCACCACCCGCCAGCCAGCAGGACGACCAGCGCGCCCCCGGCGAGCAGCAGACGCGAAGGGACGGCGGGGAAGCCGATCATGAGGACGGCTCCAGCTTCTCGATCTCTGCCCGCAGCTCGGCGATGCGACGCCGACGCCACTCTTCGGCCTCGCGCGCGCGGGTGGCGCGCGTCTCAATTAGCCACGTCTCCTGCAGGTCCGGATCCATCGGCTCGCCGCTGAGTTCGCCGCCGCCGTCCCAGATGAACTCCTCGAGCGGGAAGTGGGCGCGGCAGTGGACGCAGAACGTCCCGGAGTAGAAACGCGGGTTGCGCGCATAGGTCTCGGCGATCGCCGTGCCCATAAACGTTTCGCCGCCGCATCCAACCTGCCGATCGGTCTCGCTCGGGTAGGCGTGGATGTACGAGTGGCGCAGCGGCTTCACGAAGCCCTTCGCGCGCTCCTCTGGCGTCAGCACCACATAGCCTTCCTGCTGGCCATCAGCGCGCAGCAACGTGTGGCTACCGTCCTTGGGCACCGGACTTCCGTCGGTCAACTGGCGGTCGCTCATTGCTTCTTGCTCACCTTGAAGTGGAACACTTGGCCGGCGGAGCTGGGACGCACGGCAAACGACACGATGGAGTCCCCGGTGGAATCCACCTCGGCGACCGTGATCTCGAAGACCCCTTCGTTGTCTGCCAGCCGCTTGAGAAATGCGACGATCAACTGGTCGCGAAAATTCTCTAGCACGTCGTGGTGTGGCACACCCGGGTCCGACGCGCGCGCCAAATCTCTGCCGGTACCCATCACGCGACCTCCAAGTTCACGAGTCTGTACTCGCTTTGTCCGCGAGCCACGGCCAGAAGTGCCCGAGCGCGCGCACCGCCCCGGTGTACACGAGCGGCGAGCAGAAGCCCGTCACAAGGCCCCACAGCACCGCGAACTTGCCGGCTTGCGGCCACGTCAACCACGTCCCCGCAGTACCCGCCAGCAGCGCGGTCGTGCGCGTCAAGAACTTGAACGTCGCGAGCTGCCAGCCGCGATCGTCCGCCAATCGGCGCAGTGGATACTTCGCCCACTGCGTGAACCCGATCGCGAGCAGCAGCCCGATCACGATCGACACGAGATGCGCGTGACCGAGGAATTCCTCGAAGAACGCGACGGCGGATTTCAGCGTTTCCATGCTCAAGCCTCGTTCGTGCTCAGTTTGAAATTGCCGACGTAGCGGGCGAGCGGCTGGCTCGTGTACGGCGCACCGGGTGGCCAGCGATAGCCGAGCACGCGCGCCGTATCGAATGCGGCAATCGACACGCGATCTCCCTGATTGCCGCCCAGAATCAACAATGCCCCCTGCTCATTGCGACCGACCGCAAACCCGACATGCCCGCCGCCCGCACGCGCGAACACGACGATGCAGCCGAGCGTCGGCGCGGCCACCGCGGTGCCGTAGTCGAGATATGCGCGGGCGCTCGCATAATTCTGCGGATATGGTAGTCCTGCCTCGTCCAGACAAAGAGCGACCAGCGCTCCGCACCATGGCAGCCGCGAATCGTCCGACCCGTAGTGCGTCCAGTACCACGCGCCGCCTTTGAGGCGATGCCACATGTTGCGAATCCATGCGCTCGATGGCGGTCCAGGAAGTTCGGTTTGGCCGATGTGGCGCCGCGCAATTCCAAGCCACTCGGGCTCGCTGTTCATGTATGATTCCGTTTCATGGACAAGTTAATTGGCCAACAATTTGGCAGGTGGACCGTTCTCAAAAAAGAAGGAGTCCGCTATCTGACTCGCTGTGATTGCGGCAGAGAAGGTCGCGCGGCCGCTTATGACTTGCGACACGGAAAGACCAAAGGATGTCGCGCCTGTAATTCCGCAGCGCGTGTCGGACGAGGCAACCCGAGCGTCCGCGTTCACGGACTTTCTGATTCGCCGACGCAGTGGGTCTGGTCTGACATGAAACGACGTTGTTACAGTCCGCATCGACGCGGATATGAGAACTACGGCGGGCGCGGCATTCGCATCTGTAACCGATGGCTTCGCGGCGATGGCACGCAAAGCGGATTTGCATGCTTCCTCGCAGACATGGGCGAACGTCCGTCGAAAAATCATCAAATTGATCGTATCGACAATGACGGTCACTACACGCCGGAGAATTGCCGATGGATACCGCGCGACGCGCAGAACTACAACAAGCGCAACACGTTTCGATTCCGTGCGTTCGGTCGTGAACTCACGCTTGCAGATGCTGAGTCGATCTATGGCATCAAGAAAACCACTCTGTTTCAGCGGCTGTATACACACAAGATGCCGCCAGAACTCGCACTGACTAAGCCACTTCGACAAACTCGACGGCAGGCCATATAGCCAGCCGCCGATGACCGGATTCTCTGCCTTGCCCGGAATCTCCGCGACACCGATATAGCGCCGCGCCGCTTGCAGCCACAGCGGCTCAGCGCTCATCGATCTTCCGTTCGATACGATCAAGTCGCTGCAAGATCGCTGAGTACGCCGCATTCTGCGCGGCGAGCTGCGAGGCCTGATTCACGTCGCGGCTGTTCAGCGCGGCCAGTTGCGCGGTGTTGGCGTCGATCAGCCGCTGATGCTGTTCGAGCTGCGCGTGGTAATTCGCGAGCGTGGCAGAGAGTGTCCACGCGACGATCAACGCAGAGCCCACTGCAGATGCCGCCATGGAGAGCACGATCTCGATGAGACGCGCCCTGCGTCCCACCACGTTGGTGTCGCTCATCAGTGCGGCGCCTTCTTGCCGCCGTCCTTGTTGCCCGTGCCAGCGCTACCCTCGTCCTTCGGGTGCGCGTCGTGCCATGCGTTGCGGCGCCTGACGAAGTACGCCACAGCGATGACGACGACGATGATCGTAAGAATGCCTGCGTAGGTTTCCATGCCAGCCTCCTAGATTCGCTTGCACTGAATCGCAAACCCGCACCGAGGGAAGCGATAGTCATTCGGGTCGATGCCGCTGCGGTCGCTCGGCCGCAATTTCCACCCACACCAAAGCCGGTAGAGCGAGCCGCGCACCGGCACGATCACCCGTAGACCGGCGAACACGCCTTGCCACGTCAGCGACCACGAGAACCGGCCGGTATCGCGCGCCTGCTGTTCAGCGTCGAAGTCGCCAACATAGTGAATGCGGCGCGGATCGATCTTTGGGTTCACCCCGGGCCAGAAGCGCGTGTTGTTCGTCGGGTTGCGAAACGCCGACCAGAAGATCGCGCGCTTCGTCTCGGACCAGTCAGAGTGCAGGTCGCGATACCAGGCCGCGCCGGTGACGCCGTCCTCGGCATTGCCCCACACGAGATCGAGCAAGCACACGCGCCAGCACATGACCGGACGCCGATCCGCGTAGGCCCACGACGGACGCAGTTCCCACGCCTTCGCCCACGCAAGCGGCGGGATGATCAGCGCACCGACGATCCATAGCGGGCCGGTGACAGCGCAGT
>CAZWRH010000043.1:0-5155 GCA_964636045.1 uncultured Gammaproteobacteria bacterium
AAAGAATTATTCAGTTTCTTGCATTCCAAGAAGTCTTAAAACTATTTCTTTTTTGTAGCGTCTATCTCCTCGAGAATTTATTCTAATAGCAGGTAGTTTTCCTTTTTTACCCCATCTTTTAATTGTTAAGTTAGATACTCGAAGTAGAGTAGCAACTTCTTTTATTGTTAACAAGTCAGGTAAATCATTTATTGATACCTTTGTTAAGTTTTTGCTACTATCTGTCATAGTTATATATTATAACGTACTATTTAGTATTTTCAATAACATGCAAATTTTTGATGGTATAATCTATTTTAATTAATAATATGAGTGAAATATTAGCTCCAAGATTAACTAATAGTTGTGAGAAAAATAGATATCCGCATGATACTGAATATAAAAGATTGTTAAAAGGAGAGTATCAATACAGTAAAGTACTAATTCCAAAATATTACTTATTTGGAATTCAAGAGCAAGAGGAATATTCAAGTATAAAAAGAGAAAAGTTTAAATTGAATTCAATAGACAATGAAAATAATTTTTTATTAAATAATCCAATTCTTACAACCACTTTGTTTTTTAATGATTGTGCACAAATAATTATTTTAGATGGGCACCATAGAGCAAGATATGCTAAAACAAAAACAATACCTTCTTTTCTTTTAGATGTTAATGAAGCTGCTAAGTTGTATCAAAAAACTTTAGTCGATTTTGAGTCGTATATTAGTCATGGAGTGGTTGAAGCGTTAAAATCATTTTCTTCAATGCCAAACGAAAAACAACCAAAGCTTTTTCCAAAGATTCAAAACATGAATGAGCTTATCTCAAAATTTGCATCCTTTTAATTTCTAGTTGATTATTTATTTTTTTTATATTAAAATATAATTTCTCAGAGACCGTAGGTTATTACTAAATAAAATTGGTAATATAAAAAGCTTTTTAAAATTTCCTACGATAGAGATAATCATGGCAAACGCTAAAAAAACTCAGATTGTTGATTCAATTGTTTCAAAAATTACTCAAAATCCAAATTTTATATTATTTTTATTTGAGAAAACATCTCATAAAAAATTAGAAGATCTTAGAAAAAAGATATTTGAAGTTGGAGAAAATGCAAAGATTCAGATTGTTAAGAATACTTTGTTTAAAGTTGCTGCAAAAAAAACTTTAAAAAAACAAGACATTATTGAAGATAAAGATCTAAAAGGATCTTCAGCATTATTAACTTTACCAAAAGATTGGTATGCTGGTCTTTCAAGTTTTTACAAATTTGCTAAAGAAGATGGAACTCTTTCTTTTAAAGTTGGAGTATTAGATAGTATTTTTTATAAAAAAGAAGATTTGTTAAAAATAGCTAAACTACCTTCAAAGGCAGAATTAGTCGGTAAATTACTTTCAACCATGAAAGCACCACAGTTAAAAACTGTTATGTCTATGAAATTTCCAATGATCAGATTTATTAATATTTTGAAAAACAAAAATTAAGCTTTCTTTAAAGCTATAAAATAAAGAAAAAGGGGGTGAAACAATATGTCAGAAGAAAAAAAATTAACTGAAAAATTAGAAAAAATTGCAAAAGAAATAGAAACATTAACTGTTGTTGAAATGTCAGAATTAGCAGCTTATTTAGAAGAAAAATTTGGAGTTTCAGGTATGCCTATGATGTCTGCTGCTCCTGCCGCTGCTGCTGCTCCTGCCGCTGCTGCTGAAGAAAAAACTTCTTTTACAGTTATTTTAATTGATGCAGGTGCTAATAAACTTAATGTAATTAAATCTGTTAGAGAAATATTACCAACCTTAGGTTTAATGGATGCTAAAAAATTAGCAGAAACAGCAAATGCAGAAATTTTAAAAGATGTTAAAAAAGATCAAGCAGAAGAAGCAAAGAAAAAACTTGAAGCAGCTGGTGCTAAAGTTGAGCTTAAATAATAAGAAAAAGAATTATTAAAAAAGATCTCTTTATTAAACAAAGAGATCTTTTTTTTTGTTCAAAAACATTTAACTGTTGACAAGCTTACGCAGGTTATATTAGTATAATTTTAATGCGCAACAAACATGAATCGGGCGAAATAATAACATATTTATCTATTGCTGTGCTTATTGTTTTAACTTTTTTTTCCCTTGCATCTTCTAAACTAATCTCTCAAAAACAAACAAGCACAACTAAAGCACAAGAATGTTCTTGTGGATGTGCATATACTGAAACACAGTGTACAGGAGGATATTCATATGTTGCAATTGCATGGGATGAATATGATACACCAACCCAATATGATTATGTTTGTCAAGGATGGGAAGATGTATGTACTACTTGTAATCAATGTCCAGAACAAGAACCAGTCAATTATGATTCAGAATCTTCAAGTAGTGAATCAACTAATTATGATTGGGAATCTTCAAGTAGTGAATCAGAATATGATCAGACAAGCTATAGCTCTTCAAGTGATGACAATATTACACCTGATGAATACTGTTCAGTAGGTGATTGTTATTTAAGTTCAGAGTTATCTATGGGAGGATGTTCAGGAGAATATGAACAATCAGGTACTTGTAGACAAAATGGTGAAAATGGAGTTTGTTGTAAAAAAATTGAACAAGCAAATTTGCCTAATCAAAGTTGTGAAAGCGATAGTGAATGTTTTTTAAATTATGAATCTATGGATCAAGGTCAGTATCAAACGTCCTGTGATGGTTCTTATGTTCAAACAGGTAGTTGTAGGGAAAATAATATAGAAGGAGTATGTTGTAAGAAAAATGAAGAGAAGGGCGTAGTTAAAGTTAATGGCCAGGATATTCCAGAAGGACAAGATGTTGGTTTTGGAGATATCGTTATCAATGCTCAAGTAGACCAAACTTATCAAGAAAATTATACAGAGACAAATCCCGCAGACGTTCAATTATCTGCAACAGGAAATGGGGAGTATAGCGTTGATTGTGAATCTGGAGTTAGTTTAAATGCAACAACAAATCAAGAATATGAATTACTTGATGAAAATGGAAATGTGATTCAAAGAGGAAATAGTTTTAATTTGTGTAATTAAAATATTAAATAATGAAAAATATTTTTAAATATAAAAAAAGATTTCTATTATTAGTAGGATATCTTTTATTTTTAACCTTGGCACATCAAGTTAATGCAGCAGTAACATTGCGACCTGTTAGCTCAGCTACTTGTGAATCAAAAAATGGAACATGTATTTTGTCGGATGACTTTAATAGTTCTCATTCTCTTATAAAAGACGCAACTTGTAGCGATGCTTCAAAACTTTGTGTTGAAGAAAAAGAAACAGAATGTCTGACTGGAATTAATGCAGAAGAAGGTACGGCATGGAAAGATAGAACTAGACTTTGTTCAAACTATCTTTCAACATATATAACTGATGAAGAAGAACAGAAAAACTGGAGCAAAAGAGATGATTTGCACTGTAGTGGATTATTTATTAGTTGTTGGGAGAAAAGCGCAAATAGTTCCTCAACTTCATCTTCTTCCTCAAAAGACAGTTCTGGTTGTGCATGTGATAAATGGGACACTGATAGTTATGTTTGGAATGATAATTGTAATATAAATAGTCGAGGTAAATTATGTTGTCCTTATTCAACAGGAACTGATTTAACATATGTGTGTTCTAACGGAGAAGGGGAAAGTTGTCAAAATGGTTATACAAGAGATACTGGATATATGTGTAAAGATGGTAATTACTGTTGTTTAAAAAATGGAAGTAGTAGTTCATCTTCAAGATCAAGTAGTCCCTCACAAGTTTCAGGTAAAAGTTCACCATCTTCATCTGGAAAAACAAATCCTCCAACAGAAATTCAAAAAAAGCATTTTTGTGAAGGATCTCCAAAAGCAGCTGATGTTGCAAAAAATCCAGGAAATTGGGATTCTTTAGTTTTAACTTATGAAGAATGTGTTTATTGGTCAAAAAGTGATACTAAAGATTTCCAAAAATTCATAGCAGAAAATGATCCTAATGTTAGTAAAATGTGGAAAGAAACTTTACAAAAAATTCAAACACAAGTAAAACCAATCGATGGAGTTTCGTCCGGTGTATTTTCAAATATTCAAAATGAAATAAAACAAATGGATGCTGAAATCCAAAAAAAACAACAAGAGTATGCACAAAATATTTCAAGAATGTTAGAACCTGGTGCAAATACACCAGCTCAATCACCAACAAATATTGATGCAAATAAATATACTAATTCACCAGCTGATCAATATAGACAAGCTTGTCAACAAAACACTCCTTCTGGAGTTCAGTCTACAGTTAGCAATGCAACGTGTAGACCGGGCTGGTTTGGAATTATTGGCTATAACGTTAACAATTTAAATTGCTGTGGAAAAAGTGCAGATGCTTTAGCATGTGAGAGGCAAAAAGGAACTATGAGTTTTAATACTTGCGGGAAGAAAAAAACACTTATAACAACCGTTATTGATTCAAAAAAAGTTTTTTGTTGTAAATAAATATGAATAATAATTTTTTAACTAAAAAAAATATTGCAATAATCACTGTGTTTTCAATTATTATTTTGAGTGTAATATTTATTTTAAATAATAAAAAACCAACTCAAAAAATGACTACTAAATCAGTTACATCAGTTGACAAAACTATTATTACTACGATAAAACAAGATCCCTATGAAGTTTTTATAAAAATTAAAAAAAATGCAAACTTTACTCTTAATTTTAATGGTATGCCAATTTTTGCAAAAGGCGAAAAGATTCCTCTTGCTTTTTATGTTGATTCAAAAGATCAAGCTATAAACGAATTTAATCTAGTTTTAAAATATGATTATCAAAATATTAAATTTTTACAAAGTGTTAAAAAAAATACTAATCCATATTTTGATATTTCTTATAAAAATAATGAAGGAAGTCTTATAATTTCTGGAAAAAAAAGAAAAATAGCTACTCAAAAGGTGATTTTAAAAAATGAACCATTAGTTGATGTTTCATTTATTTCAATAAAACCAGGTGCTGTAAGTTTTATCATTGAGAATGATACTAAAAAAAATCTTTTAGCAAATGAAAAAGGATTTAACGTATTTAAAGAAGCCATTGGAATTTCAATGCTTGTAGAATAAATATGATCAAATATCAAAAAGGAGAGATTGCAACATTTATTTCAATAATAACTTTAATTGGTATAACTTTTTTTTCGTTATTTTCAAC
>CAZWRH010000044.1:0-4702 GCA_964636045.1 uncultured Gammaproteobacteria bacterium
TTCTCAGCGTGGATCTCGCGGCGTGCCATGGGTGATTGACATCCTTGAGGTCGCTGAATGGCGGTTCTCGGGCCGTGCCGACAATGACGGCGAAACCGACCCTGAGCGCTTATCTCCGTCCGACCGCAAGGCCTGGTACGAGGGCGAGGCCCGGCGCCGGGATCTGCAGGAACGCGACCGGGAGCTGATCCCGGCAATCGAAGTTGAGCAGGCCATCCGCACGGCGTTCGCCGCGATCGGACAGAGCCTGCGCTCGATCCCTGACAACCTGGAGCGCCGCGTCGGCATCTCGCCGGCAGTGGCCGAACAGATCGAAGAGATGCTGGATGAGGAGATGACCGCACTCGCTGACCGCCTGGCCAATCTCACACCGGGCATGGACATGGGGGACGAAGCATGAGGGCATCAGCCGTGTCCATCGTCCGCGATGCTTCGGTGGCGCTGATGCCGCCGCGCCGCGTTGCCGTTTCCCGCGGGGCATCCGATGCGCTGATGATTCGACAGCCCGGCGGCTACTCCGGCTCGTGGTCTCCTGCAGAGACCCCTTACATGGTTGAGCCGATGAACATGCTGGCAAGCCGCCGGCACGAGTCGGTGTGTTTTGTAGGCCCCGCGAGAACCGGGAAGACGATGGGCCTCCTGGACGGCTGGCTTGCGCACTGCGTCACCTCCGATCCTGGCGACATGCTGATCGTCCAAATGAGCCAGGAAAAGGCGCGTGAATTCTCGAAGACCCGCGTCGACAGGGCGATCCGAAACAGCCCCCGGCTGAGCGACCTGATGAGCACGCGCGGGCACGACGACAACACGCACGACAAGCTCTTTCGGCATGGCATGTGGCTCAAGATCGGATGGCCGAGTGCTTCGCAGCTCTCGTCATCGGATTACCGCTATGTGGCGCTCACCGACTACGACCGCATGCCAGACAACATCGATGGTGAGGGGAGCGCGTACCAGCTCGGGCTCAAGCGCACGACGACCTTCCTGAGCCGGGGTATGTGCATGGTCGAATCCTCCCCGGGCCGAGACATGGCCGATCCGCACTGGCGGCCCGCGACCGCGCACGAAGCGCCGCCCGTGACGGGCATCGTCGGCATCTACAACCGGAGCGACCGCCGCCGCTGGTATTGGCAATGCCCGGACTGCAGCGAGTATTTCGAGGCCGCGCCCGGCCTGTCGCTGTTTGCTTCGCTCCCCGATGAGCGCGAACTGCTTGAGGAGGTGCGCGCCGCCAGCCTGCCGGCCCTTGCCGAGAAACACGCAAAGGTGGTTTGTCCGCACTGCGGGTCAATGATCGAGCAGCGCTGGAAGCCCCACATGAACCGCATCGAGACGGCGCGGTGGGTGGCCGATGGGCAGGCCGTCACTCGGGACGGCGAAGTGACGGGCGACGCGCTGTCGTCAAGCATCGCCGGCTACTGGCTCGGCGGCGTGGCCGCGGCCTACCAGAAGTGGGACAGCCTGATCCTGCGCTACCTGCAGGGCCTGCGCGAATATGCCATGTCCGGGTCGGATCTAACCCTTAAAACCACGATCAACACCGACCAGGGCATGCCGTATCTGCCGCGCCACCTTCGGGCCGATGTGGAAGGCAACCCGGAGGATCGGCTGGCTGCGATTGAGCGCTACTTCGTGCCGGCGGAGGCCCGCTTCCTCGTCGCCACCGCCGATGTGCAGGGCGGCTCGAACGGGCGCTTCGTGTGCGAAGTCCGCGCCTTCGGGCCGCACCTTGAATCCTGGCTCGTTGATCGGTTCTCGATTTCCACAACGACCCGCGGCGACCAAGCCGCCCAGGTTGATCCGTCCGGCTATCCCGAGGATTGGGATCTGCTCACCGACAAGCTGGTACGCGCCACCTACCGGCTCGACGATGGCCGCGAAATGCGCGTCTTTCGCGTCGCCGTCGATACCGGCGGAGAGGAGGGCACCACGCCCAACGCCTACGCCTGGTATCGCCGCTTGCGTGCCGCCGGCTTGTCGCACCGGGTCATGCTCGTGAAGGGCGGCAGCCATGCACAGGAAAAGCCCGTCGTGAGGGGCACCGCCCGCACGAACGAGGGCCGCCCAATGCGCGACATGCCCATATGGATCATCAACACCGACTTCTACAAGGACATGGTTGCCGCCAGTCTTCGCCGCAAGGCTCCCGGGCCGGGCTATGCCCACATCCCGGCATGGATCAAGCAGGTATGCCCCGGCTATTTCGACGAACTGCGCGCCGAGGTGCGCCAAGCAAACGGAAAGTGGAAAAAGGTCCGCCCGCGCAACGAGGCGCTTGATCTGTGGGTGTATTCGCTGGACATTGTTGAGGCCGAGGGATTCGGCCCGAAAGGTCGCCTGTCGTGGGACAGCCCTCCCGCCTGGGCACTGCCGCAGGCCGGCATGGGCAACTCTGAAATCATCACCGCCGAAGAGCGCCGTGCAGAGCGCACCCCCGTTCAGCAGCCGCAGAAACCAACCACAATCTCATCCGACGCATGGAGTCGCCGCCTGTGAATATCGCCAACCGCCGCGCGAAGCACCCCTCACTGATGCACGCGATCGCCATGACCCTCGAAACCGAAAGTGGGCTGCACCCGCAGTCTGCGCGGCAGCTCGCCGCCCGGATCGTCAATGAGGTGCGCCGGCAGTTCTGCGGCGACAGACTGTCGCTCTACGTGTCGGCCTCCGACGAATCCGACCGCGCCAGTCGCGACGCCGCGATCCGCCGCGACTACGACGGCACGCGCCAAAGCCGCGAGCGGCTGCAGCTGCGCTGGGACATCTCGCGCGCCCAGTTCTACCGCATCATCAACGGAGGGTGATGGTGTCTCACGCCACCCCCTGAAAATGAGACTGCCGGCCGGGCAGGATGGGTGCTACACGCACTCAGACCGCCCGCCATGACCACCGCCACCGACATGCTCGCCGCCTACCTCGCGGCCGAAGCCGCCATTCTCGCCGGCAAAGAGTTCCGCTGGGCCGACGGCCGCCACTTGCGCCGCGAGGACCTGCCTGAGATCCGCGCCGGCCGTCAGGAGTGGGAATCCCGCGTCGCCGGCGAAACCGCCCAGGCGGCCGGCACGCCCACCATCGGCGGCCGGCGCTTCTCTGTTGCCGATCTGTCTGGCGGGAGCTTTGGCCGATGAAAGCCATTGACCGCCTCGTCGCGTGGTTTTCCCCTGAAACTGCGGTTCGCCGGATGGCTGCCCGCTCGGCACTGGCCTACTACGAGGGCGCAGAACCCAGCCGGCTGCGCAAGTTTCACCGCGAACGCGGCACCGCCAACCAGCTTGTACGCAAAGCCGCCAAGCCTCTGCGCGATCAGGCCCGCCACCTCGAGCGCAATCACGATATTGTCACCGGCGCGTTGCGCACCTTCGCCAACAATGTCGTCGGTGCCGCCGGCATCGGAATCGAGCCGCAGCCGCGCCGGCTGGACGGAACGATCCATCAGGACTACGCCGACCGCCTGCTCGAAGCCTGGCGCGACTGGGAGCGCAGCCCCGAGGTGACCCGCCGCTTCGACTGGCCGCGCACCCAGCGCCTGCTCGCCAAAAGCTGGGCCAGGGACGGCGAGGTGTTCGCCCAGCGCCTCGCCGGCCCGGTCGCGCTACTCGACCACAACACCCGCGTCCCGTACAGCCTGGAGCTGCTCGAAGCCGACATGATCCCCGGCGACTATGACGGCACGAACGGTAGCGCCAAGATCATGCAGGGCTGCGAGCGTAACGCCTGGGGCCAGCCAACCGCCTGGTGGGCCTACAAGACCAGCCCGGACGACACCTGGTCCGCCAGCACCGCGAACCTCAAGCGCATCCCCGCCGAGCGGATGCTGCACATCGCCCACCTGGAGCGCATCCACCAGATTCGCGGCGTGTCGATGCTCGCCTCGGTGATCACCCGCCTCGAAGACATCAAGGATTACGAGGAATCCGAGCGCGTCGCCGCCAAGATCGCCGCGATGCTGACTGCCTACGTGAAGAAGGGAACCGCCGACACCTACGGCGACACCGGCGCCGACGGCGGCCCGCGCGCGCTGGCGCTCACCCCCGGCACGATCATCGATGACCTGCGCCCCGGCGAGGAAATCGGCATGATCGACAGCAAGCGCCCAAACCCCAACGTCGTCACGTTCAGGCAGGGCCAGCTCCGCGCCGCCGCAGCTGGCTTTCCGATCAGCTACTCGTCGCTCGCCCGCGACTACAACGGCACCTACAGCGCCCAGCGCCAGGAGCTCGTCGAGCAGTACGTGCACTACGCCTGCGCGACCGATGATTTCGTCGGAATGGCCGTGCTGCCGGTCTGGACCGAGTTTGTGCGCATCGCCCATCTTTCCGGTGTCGTGCCGATGCCGCGCGACCTCAAGCCCGGCACCGAGGATGACGCGCTGTATGTCGCCCAGGCCATGCCCTGGATCAACCCGCTCCACGAAGCCGAAGCCTCCGCCGCGCTGATCGCCGCCCGGCTGTCGAGCCCGCAGGAGCAGATCCGCCGCCGCGGCGCCAACCCCAATCACGTCATCGAACAGCTGCGCGCCTGGCAGAACCTCACCGCCGACCTGCCCGCTGCAGACGGCGCGCCCGCGCCGCAGCCCGACCCCGCCACAAGCACCACCGCATAAGGACTCACCATGGCCATTACCGTCATCATGCAGGACAGCCGGCCCGACGGCGCCGGCGGCACCTACAAGAAGGGCAGCACCTACAGCCTGCCCGACACG
>CAZWRH010000045.1:0-4663 GCA_964636045.1 uncultured Gammaproteobacteria bacterium
TTTAGATATTTTTCAATAATTTCACTTAAAATAGTAGATACTAATAATTGCCAAAAAATATTTGTTTCTTGACTGACTAACTTGAAAGAAACATAGAAAAAATACACCCAAATAATATAATTTAAGAACACTAAAATGTAGTTTCCGTATTTTATACCCGAAATTTTTCTGAATAAGTCATTTTTTGGTTGCCAAAAAAGAATATTTTTTAAATTTCGATTAAATATCATATTAGTATATATACCACGTATATTGAATTAACTAAAAAGTATTTTGGCAAACTTTAGAATTCCTTGACCCCAAGGAACTCGGTGTGAGATTCCTTTTTTATTTTTAAAGTCGGACAAGTGGCTTAAATACCATTTATAATTTTCAATTAGAGCATCTTGATTGGAGTATTTTGGTTTAAAACCTAAAATTTTTTGTGACTTTTCAATTGAAACAAAAGAATCTTTGGCGGCAGTTTCGTATACCCAGGCGTAAAGAGGTGACAAGTGCAGTTTTTCTAATAATTTTAATAAAAATATGGCTGGACCAGATGGGATACATATAATTTTTTTATTAAAACCGGCGTAATCCAAAACAGACTGATAATCCTCTTTCATGGTTTTGAATTCTTTGGCTCCAATATTAAAAACGTCGTTAGTTTTTTGAGAACTTCCAGTAACGGCTAGCCAGATGGCCTCGCAAACATCTGAAACAGCTAGAAGCTGATAACGGTTTTTGCCATTTCCAAGTAAGGGAAAATTTTTGCCATCTTTGGTCCAATCGTAAAATAAGGCAAAAACACCTAATCTTTCTGGGCCAACAAATGATTTAGGCCTAATTATACTAACTAATAACCCCTTTTTTCTGTATTCTTCACAAATTTTTTCGGCCTTGATTTTAGACTCACCATAAGGTCCAACGCCGACAAGCTTATCGGTTTCAAAAACGGGGTGATGATCGGGAACACCGTAAACAGCAGTTGAAGAAATATAGATTACTTTTTTAATCTTATTTTTTAGAGCAGATTCTAAAACATTTCGAGTGCCATCAATTTCAGTGGTATAAATATCTTCTTTAGAATACAAAGGAAGAGCGGCAGCAAAATGGAGAACTATGTCAGCACCAGCCATAACTTTGGTGAGAGTTTTTTTGTCTCTGATGTCAGCCACATAGCTTTTTATTTTGGGTTTTTCGGGATAATCAAATTTTGCAATATCGTAATTGACTATTTTTTGATTTTTGTTAAGTAAAAAGCGAATCATATTGATGCCAAGAAAACCCGAGCCTCCAGTGATAAAAAATTTTTGAGAAGAACTTTTTTTCATTTTGATCATTTTAATTAAATTTTAATAATGTTGTATGGTCATAGGTATTAGACCATTGTCTCATTATTTTGTATTTCGAGTGATTAGTAGAATTTAATAAATCCAAATTTTGATTATCAAGAAAATAATATCCTGGGTTTATATTATTTAATTTTTTTTCATCAATAGTCTCAAGCTTAATATTTCCCTGAGAATAAAAATAGATTTGATCTTTTTTATGAATGGGGGCCAAAAAATATATTATTTGAGAGTTATTTTTAAATATTTCTGAAACTTCAACTACGTCTCGATCAACCCCCTGCTTATAGGCTTGAATATTTTTTGTTATATAAAAATGTATATTTATCACAAATAAAGATACGACTAATAATTTTTGAATATATTTGTTTTTTATAATATCTACGGCGAACATAACAAAAATAATAATAGATGGAAATATATGAATAAGACGTTGCGAGGTTGGTGGTTCTTTTGTTAAGATACCTCCAGAAATTGAAGTAATTAAAAATACAATTAAAGGGATAAAATATTTTCGTTTGAATGGTTTTAACAAACTAATGAATAAACCTACTACAAAAAATATATAAAGAAGAAATCCTGGGAACAAAGGAACGTCTATGTAATGCGAACCAGAACCATTAAATATTCCTGAAGATGAAAAACCGTTTATAAAATTCTTAGTTTGAAAAATCAAAGTTTCGAACGGCTTTGACATTAATTGATCAAAAATAAACTCACTTGATCTTCCGGTGGCGAACTTATATTTAAAAAAGGAATAATATAAAAAAGGGATTGCTGGCACTATTGTCCCTAATGAAAAAGATCCAACACTTGAAAAAATATATTTTAATTTTGAACGAAAATTTGAATGAAATTCAAAAATAACAATAAAAAATATAATTAGCAAACAGATGGCCGGATTGATGATACTAGACAAATAAAAATACAAAGAAAGACCGCATAATATACCTGCAGTCAAAGAGTGATAGATTAAGTTTTTATAATTATCTTTTTTAGATATCAATAAAAGCAAATAAATGCTCCAGTAAAGCATCACTGTTGACTGAAGATTTTGATAACCAGTCATACTAAAATGAATAGAGATAGGAAAAGAAATATATAAAATTGTTCCAAGATAGGCCAAAGATTGATTAAAGATTTTTTTAATTATTAGAAAAATAAAACAACAGAGAAATAAATCCGATGCTAAAGAAAAAATCTTCAGAGATAATAAACTTGGACCTAAAAAATGAATTATTCCTCCTTGTAAAAAATACCAAAGAGCGGGCATTTCGTTTAAAGTCCCCTGGCCAGATCCTAATAAATTCCAATGACCAAAACTTATTCCTGATTCAAAATTAATCTGAGCATTGCGTGAATTTATGGCTTCGTCTCCGTGAAAAGCAAGGGAAGATGGATAAAGAGCGATAAATATAATTTTGATGATAAAGACAAAAATTAACATAAAAAATAAAAACGAAGGGATGTTGAAATCTTGATTATTTTTTTGTCTCGGCGGTTGAAATATTTTAAATAAAACAGAAATAGACATTATCCATATAATTCCGCTTAATAAACCATAATCCTCATGACAGAGTCTGATTATTAAGCAAATATTTAATATTATTAATATTAAAATTTTATATATTCTTCTCATTGTTTTTGAAAATTAAAACTTTGGGGTGATCATATACGGTAAATGATTCATCGGCAGACTGGTCATTAATAATTAAACTAAAAAGTGATGGAGAACTGGTAAATTCGGCGACTTTTTTATAGCCTAGATTTCCGTTAAATAAATTTAAATAATAATTGGCTGTTATTGAGTAGCATTTATCTTTTGGTAATTCTTGACAATTTGTCAATTTTTGTAGTGGGGTATAGAGTCGATTACTGGCAATTATTATATAGTCAGCCCGATCGAGCTGTTGATAAATTTTGAGCCATTTT
This sequence comes from uncultured Gammaproteobacteria bacterium, assembly GCA_964636045.1. Taxonomy (GTDB): domain Bacteria; phylum Patescibacteriota; class Microgenomatia; order UBA1406; family HO2-37-13b; genus CAZWRH01. The sequence continues at coordinate 3,264 of CAZWRH010000045.1, forward strand.
TGAGGATCTAGATCGGAATCATAAAGAGTTAGGTCTTCTAAAATATAGTCATCGTGATAACCCAGAGGAAGTCCGTCATCCCAATGTTCTCGTAAAATTACACTTTCTGGAGGAATATTGCTAACAATCCAGTCCGTAGCAGAAACTCGAGTATTGGGTTTACTATAAATGCTCAAAAATGAAATCACCCATAGAATATTTACAAAAATAAAAATTAATTTAATATATTTTTTAAAAGTAAAAAGAGCATTAGCTGACAATATCGCCAATATTGGATAAAGTGGAAGACAATATCTCATAAATTTAATGGCAAAATTTCCAACCACTAAAAAATAGGCAATAAAAAAAGAAAATAGAATCAGCTGGGCTCCTTCTGAATTTTCATTTCCTGGAGTATTTAATCCTTTAATTAACTTTTTAAAAGTTAAGATTAATCCGATAAGAAAAAGGGTGCCAAAAGATGGACCTAGACCCCATAAAAATATATTTTTAAATTGATACCAATAAGAAATAGTACCCACATATTGAAGTGTATAAGGAAAAACAAAAGCATCTCTCGTCATTGCCCTTTGCTCGTTAATTTGTCGCCAAAAAGTAGAAAAATCTGTGACTGAAAAAGGTTGACAAACAACAAAGGTTAGAAAGGTAAATAATATTATTAATAAAGAATAAAAAATAACTTTTTTAAGTTTGAAAACCCTGCTTTTTATCCAGAAGGAAGGATTTAATATAGAAAATGTTATTTTTTTTATTTTTTGACGATAATTACTAGTCTCGGACAAAATTTCTTTTTTTAGACTAAGAAAAGTTTCAACAGTAAAAGAAAAGAGAAATGAAATTAATAATACAGTAGCGCTAATTTTAGTCGCTAGAGCAAGTCCAAAACTGATTCCCGCTAAAATTGAGTTTCTTATCGAAAAATGACGATATAAAACAATAATTCGATATAGTGTGAGACAAATAAAAAAAGTTAGTAAAGTATCGACGGCATAGAAATGAGAAAGTTGGATAGGAAGAACTGAAAAAGTATAAATTATTGAGGCTAATAAGGCTTTTTTTGTTGAAAAAAATAGTTGCAGACTAATTAAATAAATTATCAAAACCGTTAGCGAATCAAAAAGAGCTGATATAAATCGACCGAGTAAATTTATTTTTTCGTACGAAGAGATACTTGGATCAAAATAAGAAAAAACATAACCTGAAAATTTTAAAAGATATATAGGTAATGAGCCATAAGCAAAAAATTTTGGGTTTAAAGTCGATTCGAATGAAAATAAAATTGATATTTTTTCACCTAGAGAATTAGCATTTGAAAAATCTGGTGTCTTTATACCTTCAGTCACCATAGTTATCATTCTTTCATCAGGATGAAGGTGGTGACCCTGATCCCAATTTAAACC
>CAZWRH010000046.1:0-224 GCA_964636045.1 uncultured Gammaproteobacteria bacterium
CTGCATCAAGATGTTGCAGACTGGGCTGACGATAGTAAAATACGATGTTTTATGCCGCTCTATATAAATCCGATAGACTGGATTGAAGATTCCAAGGGCGATGTGCTCGCAGCATTCGACAAATATGCTAGACAGTTCACATACAATAATCATCCAGCAGAGCCAAGTTACTTTCCGAAAAGTTATCCATGGTTCGAGGCTGGATATTGTGCTGGGTTGAATGC
>CAZWRH010000046.1:234-4521 GCA_964636045.1 uncultured Gammaproteobacteria bacterium
CCAGCTGCGCTCGGCCAGTGCGATGCGGGCGTTGTTGTAGACCACGCCGACCGCGATGACGGCGGCGAAGGCGGTCAGCACCGTGCTCATGATGCGGATGTTGCGCGCACTGACCTCCTGCATGTTGCGCAACATGCTGATGTCAAGCAAAAGCTGCATACAACATTGAAGGATATTGGCCTGGTCTACTATCCAAGTGATGATGAATATGTTGCTAATGAGGGAACAAAGAAAGAAATTCGCTTGTCACTTATCACATCGAATTTCCCTATGTATCCGAGTAACCAGTATTCTTCGGATTATCGTCAACATGTGATTGTTCCTGCATTTAAGTAAAATTCACTGCAATGAAATTGCAGCAACCTTCTAAGACCCCTTATCCGCGCTTGGATTAACACACCATCTGTACATAACCGGCATCATGAACACCATGGTAAGAATGTTCTCGCTATGCATGAATATGGTCATATCTGGCTCGTATTCTTTTTATCTGGTGATTTGATTAGTATGCAAGTCGAAGTAATCATATTGAGTCCGGGCTGGAAATGAAGTGGCATAAAAAATTAATTAAAAAAGATCAAGAAGTGCATATTTTCAACATTTCTTGATCTTTTTATGATAAAATAATGAAATAATACAAAATCAGAAGTTCGTATAGTATAAATAAATCTATACGACATTTAAAATGTATCTAGTTAGTTGGTTTATAGAAATTTATCATACTGTGGTGGTTTTTGGTAAATCTTCGACAAGGATATGTGCACACGTATTGACTTAGCTTGCATCCTACTCGTTCGGGACACGTAATTCAATAACACCATATCTTTAAACCAACTAACTAGGTTTATTTTACAAACATGTATATTCCATCACCACCTCTGGAATAGTAGCACAGGAACGAGAAATGCGAAAACAAAAACAACTAATCAGACATGATGCCCGAATTAAGAATGCAATTCGATATGCAGCTCTTACTATCGGGAGATATAAATCAGGTCTAAGAATCCAACATAGCACAATCACTAAAATCTTCGGCCGTAGGGAAACTCGCATTGGTAAAGTCCTGCGCAAGCTGATTGCTATCAATGGCAGATATATTGTTGGCCAGCACTGCCAGAGCTATATCTTCAATCCAGATGGATTAGAAGAAGTTTGTCATATTCTCGGGATATCTGAATCTGATCTTGCATCTATTCTGGATATTAAATCCAATAGCTTTGCAGAAATTTCCACCTAGGTTGCAACTGCCTTTAGTGCAGATGAATTCAATCAAGGCAATGGTCTAATTGCTGAATCTATTGAACATGTTCGCGCACGTACTCAGGTTGAAATCCTGATGGATGAATATGATCACCAACTTCGTACAGGTGATATTCAATATAGGTTGATTAAAGATCGGAGATATAATTCTCTGGTGTGTGCACCTAAAGCAATTCGTAAAGAAGTATTGTATAGGCATGGTTATAATTTCGACTATGATATTAATTCTGCAGTTGTCTCATTGATGTACCAAGAGATCAATCGGATTAATAAAACAAAACCAATAGATCAACAATTTGATCTTACAATATTGGGTAGTCTAATTACACTTAAATCAGAAATTCGCGAATATCTAGCATCAGAATTTAATATTACACTGAAATCGGCTAAGGCAATTATCAATGCCATAGTTTTCGGTGCGCCTATTAGTGCGAGCAAACATGCGAGTGCAATTGCTAATATTGTCGGGATTGATAATATCCCACGTCTGAAATCTATCCTTGGTAATGTAGTAACAGATACACGGCAGGCATGGAAGTATATCAATAATAACAGTACTAATCCAATCGGCGGAAGATTAGGTGGTAAACAATATTCCATCATATATTCCGCATTGGAATTGAAAGTACAGCAGTCAATTCAACAATTCCTGGATAGTAATAATCATAAAGCGTTATTCATTCACGATGGGTTTGTATCTGATAAGATGATCGATATTGATGCATTCAATCAATATATGGAACAAACTCTTGGATTTGATTCTATGTTCAGCATGAGTTTTGATTCTCTTATCGATATTGATAATAGAACAAAAAAGCTGGATTACATCTTCAGTAATGCTAACAGTAATGCTAATAGTACCGTCAACGCAGTTACCACATATTCAATCCGCGTTCCAGCGGAGGCTAGTGCGTGCGCGATTATTAATATAATCCAAGCGCCTGTTGCTTAGCCAGTGGCTAAACGTATGGTTAATGCTCCAAGTATTGCTGTGTATACATCTAGTACTAATAAAAAATTAAACACAGTACCAAAATAGTAGAATCAACAACCACCAACATCCAATAACCAATATCCGTTAGTACTACTAGTTAACACGTTTTTGGTGTATGGACGAACCCAGGAAACACCGGATAGGATACTCGATAGGATTTTCATCTGGTTGATGAAAGTAAAAGAGAAAAATTTGGTAAAACATCTAAGATGTTGGCACAGAATGATCTAATCGCTCCAATTCTCGTATTAGAATAATAATCTGTTAATTTAAACATTAGACGGATGGCACAGCTACAACCATTGTTTTTCCTTTATGGTATAATTAATGTATGATCACAAAAAATGCTAAAACCGAATTACTGAAGACCATGTCTGAAAATGGGATCCCTCTAGGCACAATCCAGTGTGCAGATGTGTTCTTTGATGATGGAACAAACACGCATATCCAGAAGTGCCTAGATGATGATCTAGGATCATTCCTCGAGGCTATCGATAGACCATATGGTCAACTACCATCGGCGCCTCCAGCCTGCTTCTATACATTCCAGACTGTATATGGAAGAGTGTGGTTAGCCGACGGCAGATGGCTGAATCGGGTGTTCGACATGACGCCGGAGATAGAATCATGGGCAATCCGTAGTGATCCGACAGAGATCCCGCGTGTGCTCATAGAGAAGAAGTGAAACACGACCAAATCAGTCGACTACCCGCTACTTTTATTGAGTTCTGTGGTATAATATATCCAACGCAGCGATGCTAACACATTGAAAGAAGATCATGTCAAAAAAAGGTAAACATTCTCCTACCGCATATTCAGTAAATCCAGCTGATTACATTTGATATATATGAAAAATCGACACTCTATTAAAGATATTGAATCGCATATTGCGCAATATATAGATCAGCTTGATATTGAAGTAATTGCAAAGAAAGCCGGTTTTAAACAATATGAATTAGAGTATAGTGATAAATTGCCACTATACCGAGATTTTTCTATTAGAATGTCTGCATTAGTTCTTAAGTTAATTGCAGATGAACAAAAGAAACCAGATGTATTGCGCAAGGATGATTTGATTCAAGTCAATATCTCCACCTAATTGGATAATAAAATGGACAAAATGGACTATACAGAACAAGCAATTCAATTTCAATCAGATACAGATAGATACCAATACACTGAATCCGGTGAAGTAGCATATCCAGATGTTGATCTGTTTTCTATTGTTATGTTATTGTTTTGTATCTCATTGATTCTATCATTGTGTCTATATTATGGATGTCAAGTTTATTCACAATTAATCGGAGTTAATGATGTCAACATCATCTATGATGTCCTCGGGGCATAAACGCAGCAAACATAGCAAGCGTAAGAAAGAATTGCAGAAACGCAATTACTTAGTCAAATTAGTTGTGACTAAGACTGGCGCCGGTAAGCATAAAGATAAAAAGAAAATCCAAAAGAATACACATCAATCAGATACTTAGGAAGTATAATGCGAAATAAACAAGGTGATCTGGCCGAGATTATTAAATCAATCGATGGCGCATCTGTCGGCGCCATTGTCCAATGCATCTCATATGATGGCGACCATAGTCAATATGGGCCAATCTGGAAAGTACGTTCTAAATCTACATTATGTTCTGAATATGGTGGAGTTGGCAATGAAGTACATGTACCAGATGACTGGCTGCGCCCTATCAATCCAGGTGAATTAGGTGAAGATACTCAGAAAATCAAAGAATTGGAGGATTTGAGCGATGCTTAATTTCTATTTTTGCTTGGTGCATCCAAATTGGCCAGATAGATTCAAAACTATCTATAAAAAAACTATACTCAATTGTCTTCGAATTGAGTCATATGAAACAGCGACCCTAATTGCATTTGGGTTCTATATAGCAAATTCACATATTCAATTCACTATTGAAATTGCTGGATTCAGTTTTATTGTTACTATTGGCGGAAATATGAAACTGCAACCCTAATTGCATTTGGGTTCTATATAGCAAATTCACATATTCAATTCACTATTG
>CAZWRH010000047.1:0-4453 GCA_964636045.1 uncultured Gammaproteobacteria bacterium
GTGAGCCAACTGGGACTCGAACCCAGAACCTACTCCTTAAGAGGGAGCCGCTCTACCAGTTGAGCTATTGGCCCGTAATTAGCGACTTGTTACTAGTTGCTAGTTCTTTGTTATTAAATTGAGAACTATCAAACCGAGAACCAGAAACCATCTAACTAGAACTATCCAACAAGTAATATGTCGTATTATAATTCATTTAAGATATCTTTCCAAGAATAAACGCGTTTAATTCTTTCATGTAAATTATTTTTTTGATTCCAGGGTTTATTGAATAGATAAGTAAATATACTATAATTTGCATTTTGTTCTGCATAAAATAAATGATCCTCAATCATTAGATCAATTCCTTTTTCGTGACATACTTCAAATTTTTCTTTAGATTTACCACCGCCACTATATTGCTTATTGGTTATAATTACTTCCTTAAATAAATTTGGAAAATTTTTTTCAATCCAATTTTCAGTTATTTTTTGAAACTTTATAGGTCGAGATGTTAAAACAATTAATTCATATTTTTTAGATAGTTCTAAAATTCCATCTTTTGACCCATCAAGTAAAGGAATATTTTCTCCATAACCAGATTCAAAAAACTCATGAATTCTGTTTTTTGTATCGTCCATTGAACAGTTCCATAATTCATTTAATGCATAGGTTGTATGATCTTCTAGTTTTAAAGAAGTTCCGTATTTTAGATTATGAAATCTATCAAGAGATTCTGCGGTATTTCCCAAAACATCATCTAAATCAATGGCAATAGTTTTTTTCATAATAAATTAAAATATTTTCATTGATTTAATTTGATTAGTAACTTCGACAATTATTTGGGGCATATTTTTGTCTTTTAGTTGATCTATTCTTGTTTTTTTTGGAGTTGTGTAATCAACTTCGCCTGCATGTTTTTTACCATACATAACACAAAGCCCATCATGTCTTATGATAAACCCAACACCATCTTGTCTATCAAACATCAATTTAATTTCCTTTGTTTTTTCATCTTGTACTAACGAAGCTTCTGAAACATAATATTCAATCCCAAATCCAGACCTTGAAAGTACTTGTTCTGGAGAAATATCATATGGGTCAACAATCCTATCGCTTATTTTTATTTGAGCTTCCTTGATTTTCTCACCAACCTCTAAATCAAAAACATATTGATTTTCACTTTTTTTAACTAATTTATCCTTTGGACAAACAGAGATATAATAAAAATCTTTTTTCTTTAGCTGATCTCTAACAACAAAATTACTGAATTCATCCAAGTTTGTAATTGCTTCTTCTAAAAACTCTAAATTATCAGTAACAGAATCAATGTTAGCTTCTGGATTTTGAGAGTTTGCCAAAAATATTTCACTATTAAATTTTTTAATTCCAAACTTTAATAATTCTTTAACACTTTTATTATCAATAAATGTTTCTTTATTGTTTTTTTGAATTTCTGTTTGATTTTCCATTTTTTTTGAATTAAAAATTTTAAAAATTAATAACAAACTTTATTAATTATAACAATACATTTTTTTATTTAATCTGCTTTGACAAAAACTTTTAAATATAGTATTTTTTAAATAAATTTAGAAAAATTTTATATAAAAATACAATGTTGGCTTTTAATCATCACAGAAAAAAAATAACCAAAAGAGACAAAAAACATCCTTTTTTTGACAAAATGATATATTTCATAGCTCTAGTAGGGCCAATAATGACAATTCCACAAATAATAAATGTTTGGACTAATAAAAATCCAGAAGGAGTATCTATTTATACTTGGGGAAGCTATTTTATTATTAATATAATCTGGTTTTATTATGGATATGTCCATCGCGACAAAACCATTATGTTTGCATATACTTTATGGATGATTGCAAATGGATTAGTAGTTGCAGGGTTAGTTTTAAAATTAATATGAATATAAGACTTAGCATACCAAATCCAGACTTCGAAACAGTAAAAAAAATAAATGATCTATATTTAACAACTTGGCTTCATACTTATCCAAACAAAGAAAAAAATATTACTGTTGAGCAGATTAAAATTTATTATGACAAAAAAAATACTCCAGAAAATTTTAATAAAAGGGTAGAGTTTTTAAAAAATATTCCTAAAAACTTCAAATACATTATTGCAACAGACGAAAATAAAATTATTGGCGTTTGTACAGCTAAAATTACGGAAAATATTAATGAATTAACATCTATTTATGTAAACCCTGAATATCAAGGAAAAGGAATAGGAAATAAACTTTGGAAAGAAATTCAATCTTTTTTTGATCTAAAAAAAGACATTGTAGTAAATGTTGTGGATTACAACTTAAACGCTATTAAGTTTTATAAAAAACTTGGATTTAAAGATACTGGAAAAAGATTTACTGATGATAATTTCACTTTTGAAAATGGCGCAAAATTTACAGAAATAGAAATGATTCTAAAGAAGTAAATGGGTGGCTGACGGGATTTGAACCCGCAACAATCAGTTCCACAAACTGATGCTCTACCAGGTTGAGCTACAGCCACCAATAGTTTCTGTAATTTGTTCTCAGTTCTTTGTTACTAATAACCAAAACCAGGAACTTGGAACTAAATAACTAATCTAGTGCCTCTGGAGGGAATTGAACCCCCATCAACGGTTCCGAAGACCGTCACTTTATCCGTTAAGCTACAGAGGCAATTCCTCAAACAAAAAGCTTATATATTATAATTTATGCCTTTCTAAATAGCAATTTCACATCTGATGTATATTATTATACTAACATATACTTTGATATTGTAATAATTGACAAAATAACCCTTGTAAGATACTATAATTTTATGTCAAAAAATTTTCGCAAATTACCTTTATTTTTTATTTTTTTTGGAGTCTTAGTAATTAATACTTATTTTATATTGAGTTGTTTTATTAATTACAAAAAAGAATCATATCAAAGTAAAATTCTTTCAGAAATAGAAAGCATTAAGAAAAATCCAGATAAACAATTTGCTTTATCATCCAATCCTTTTGTACTTGGAGCTATGACCTCTGATATTAAACTTATGGACTCTAGAGCTGCAAATTTACGCTCATTTTTTAGAAAATACAATTCAGATCTTTATGATGAAGCGGAGTATATAGTTGCTTTATCTGATAAATATGGATTTGATTATAGATTGTTACCAGCAATTGCAATGCAAGAATCAAATTTATGTAAATATATTCCAGAAAATTCTTACAATTGTTGGGGTTGGGGAATTTATGGAGACCAAGTTTTGAGATTTGATTCATACAAAGACGCTTTAAACACTGTTGCTGAAGGTATAAAAAAAAGCTACCTTGATCAAGGGCTAACAACTCCAGATAGCATTATGGCTAAATACACACCTCCTTCAAAAGGTAGTTGGTCAAGAGGCGTAAGTCACTTTATTGAGCTTCTCGAATAGTCCTAACTAATAACTTAAAATACCTAAAAATCCTCTATTTGTGCTTAAATATCAGCCAATAATATTACTACAAGCTACTACTTGACATCCTATAATATATGTTATATAATTTAATCAGTTCCTAAGGTTTCTCGATTTTATATCAAGAAGCTTTAGGATCTTTTTTTATGGTAAAAAAAATTTTAGTAGGTTCCATATTAAATATAACTTTACTTACCATAGGGTTATTTACAACCCCAGGAGAGTGTATTGCCTCAAATAAAATTGCAGGTCATTCTGCCACTATTCAAATCGAAGATACTTTTCAATCAAATAATTATTTAAATACAAAAAAAGCTGTTATTAAAAAGGTGTTGCAAAAATACAATTCGAACATGGTTGAATATTCAGATTCGTTTGTTGATGCATGTTCAAAATACAAAATAGATTGTTATTTGTTAGCTTCAATTGCTGGTGTAGAATCTTACTTTGGTAAATATATGTATCCATCTTCAAATAATCCATTTGGATGGGGTGGTGGATTAATTATGTTTAAAGACTTTGATGAATCAATTAATGAAGTAAGTAAAAAAATGAAAGAAAATTATGTTGATAAAGGTTTTGACACTGTAGAAAAAATAGCTCCAATTTATTGCCCTCCATCTAATACTTGGTCAGGAAAAGTAAATCATTTCTTGAATGAATTTAGACAAAACGAAATTGAACTTACTAAAATCAATTCTATTATTCTTTAAGCATAAATAACACTCATTTGGTGATATAATTACGAATATATAGTTAATCTATAATTGCCGAGGTGGCGGAATTGGTATACGCGCACGCTTTAGGAGCGTGTCTCGCAAGAGGTGGGGGTTCAAGTCCCTTCCTCGGCACAGACTTTAAAGTTAACTAGTTGAAGAGACAAGAGGTTTTGGGTTTCTGACTTCGCACTAAAGTGCTTGGCAGACTAACTGTTTGTAATTGCTCACATGTTCGCAAACAAACAGTTGAGCAAGTCCCTTCCTCGGCACAGACTTTAAAGTTAACTAGTTGAAGAGACAAGAGGT
>CAZWRH010000048.1:0-4097 GCA_964636045.1 uncultured Gammaproteobacteria bacterium
CAGTTTCTAATCTGATGTAATTACTTAATTTTCAGTGTAAAATGATATAAATATAGGGTACTTCGGTACCCTTTTTCATTTTACACTGAAAGTCACTTATGTTCAAACCAACGTTTTTATACATCAAACAGCACACCAAAACTAAGAAATTGTATTTCGGAAAAACCACAAAGAAAGACGTAGAAAACTATCTAGGATCTGGTAAGCGATGGAAGAACCACGTCAATTATCACGGCATCGATTGCATCGAAACTATTTGGTTCTGTCTATATACAGATGAAACCACACTATGCGAACAAGCGCTTGCACTATCAAAATACATGGATATTGTCGCTAGTAAAGATTTCATGAATCTTCAAGAAGAGAATGGTCTAGATGGAATGGCGCCTGGTACAAAAGTGCCGAAGCGAAAAGGATTCTCTACATATAAAGATTCTGCTGGTACAAAATACTTCTTACATAAAGATGATCCAAAAATCAAAGAACTAGATCTAATTGGAAATAATGCTGGATTAGCTATGTCAGAAGATTCTAAAGAAAGAATGCGAAGAGCTAAGGATGATCATCGTAAGATAACATTGCACTTCATGACACATGAACGCACATTGTATATAACTGATCCAGAATTTCCAATTCTAATAGATTATGGATGGACACCTTATACACAACAAGAGCGGCATGAAGAATCAAAATTGACGCGACTGGCTGCGCACCGCCGAGCAGTCCAAGGTAAATTCCAATTCTCACTGCCAGATGGAACATTCTATGGATTCTTAGATAAGGACGATCCACTGATCCAAAAACTCGGATTAATTAAACCAATCAGATCAGATAAGCAGATTGCTCAAGCATAGAATCAAGCTCGAGCAAATGCATCTAATAAAGAAATGCAGCTCCGTAAAGGCAAAACAATGAGCACAAGAAAATGGTTTCATGATCCTGCAACTGGTACCAATAGACGTCTATTAGAATGTCCGATTGGATGGAAAGATGGTAGAGCTGAAAGCAGTAAATCTAATAAAGGTAAAGAAACCTGGAATGATGGAATTAGAAATTATATGGTCCGAAATAGATCAGAAGTCCAATCTAATTGGACTAGAGGTATGGCGCCTAGGAATTCCTAGAACTAATAGATAGTTTGACAGATACATAATAAAAACCCGCGTTAGCGGGTTTTTTAGTTTTCACAATTCAAATTTCATATTGCCGCAATCATATAATTGAAAACGAAACATCCAGCAGAAGAATGTTTGTACAAATAATAAGATATAACTTCTAAAATAAATCAATATGTCATTTAATTTTATAGCATAAATAATAAATCAGATTCTTTGGAATATTTATGATATAGACAGACAAAACAACATAGAGTATAATTATTCGATTTTATAAGGCTGAGTTAGAAAAGAGAAATGTAACTATAGTTACAGCAACCGGGCCGCAATTAAGAATTGCGTATGATGGCAATTTTACAGAATTACTAAATTCTATCCACCCGTGTGAAATTCAACCGAGCACAACAAATATATCTGGAAAATATACCACATTCGAATTAGAGATTAAAACAAATTTGTTTGATTCTAAAAATGTAGCTAAGAGTGGTAGTAAAATATATTTAGTTATTGCGGTGTAGAAAAGTGGCAGTATAAGACCAAAACAATTAACTCCGGACTCAATTGGTGTAGGTGGAAAAAATATTAAAAAAAATGTATTTGAAGACACAATTCATAGACATTTAGATCAAACACAAAAAAAGAAAATATCAGAAATTCATATGAGATTTTTACATGAATTGCTTGAAATTTCTAAACATTCTTCTCCTAAATTCAAAACTGACTTAATTGATTCTATTTCACCATAGGATTTAAATACAATAGCAAAAGACTTTGGTGAAATAACAGGCGCAATTTGGTATATGTATAATCATAACAAGGATGCCATATAGATTCAATACCCAGCACTAAGTAATGCCGCATTGGTTGATTATATTTGCATAGTCAAAACAGCCGCTGGAATTCAAGAAGTTAAAATATCAGCAAAAGCGAATGAAGGTGCTCCGCCTTCAATTAATGCTATAGCAGAAATATTAGAAGGTGTACAGTATTCAGATAAGAAAAAAGATGCTGCTAAGAATGCCATCATTTCAATATCTTAGAGATCAACAGTAGATGGAATAGTCGAAGCATAGAAGGAACTCTAGACACCTGGATACATATGGCTAAAGAAAAACTTGTTTAAAAATAAGGATTTCTAGGCCGCAGATTGTGAAAAGGTCTTATCTAATTATTCAAGTGCAGAAGAAGTTCTGGATGTGTTGGATCCATTTTATAAACTCATTAAGAAATCAGCGTCAAAAATGATAGCTGATAGATTATTTGCTACAAGAGATAAAAAATATGGACTTATTATTTCTCCACTTGGATATTAGTTAGTAGACATTCTAAACACAGATAAAGATTTGGTATGGGTATTAAATAATGCAGCCACTAGTATAGATGTATCACAATTATACATGAAAATCAACGCTTCTACAAAAACCGTAGATTACTTCGTCAAAGAATTTAAATCTTCTACGTTTAAGTTTGATTATAACGCAAATGCGGGTAAACCATCATTAAAAAAAATCTAGTTCAAATTAGATAAAAGAAAATAATGCCGCAATAAAATAAGACGTATGCTTTCACACGATAAAATTAATAGGTATATCAAAATGATCACATTCAAACAATTTCTAACAGAAAAATACGAAGCACTTTCTGGCGGATCACATGGCCATTACGGGCATATTCCAGACAATGTATTTTATGGAGCAAAGGCTGCTGGCGCGGCTGGTGCGTTGTTCAAATCTATGCAAGATGGTCACAAATAGAAAAGTGACATTGACGCACAGAAAAAGACAGACGGTAGTGTGTCTGTTGTAACTGTACGCAATCAAAAGGATTCTCCATTTCATAATCCAAAGTATCCAGAGAATGCCGTAGGTGTTGCATATAAGGGCAGGATGGACGCGAAGACTGTTGCAAATGGAGATAAAGTATCATTCTCTCATGAAGATGTAGCAAAAAATTATGGAGAAGGTCATCATTTAACTCCGACTCTATCCAAACTATTAGATCATGCCCATAAAATCCATGGGAATGTGCCTATTATCCAGCATGATATTCACACAGTGAATCCAGACAAAGATCTGCATAAAGTTGGCAATAGTGTCCAATGGCAACCAAACACCATCAGAAATACTACATCTGATCCCGTAGAAAAGGCAAAATTAGCAAAGGCTAAGATTGTTATAGCATAGCATACAGGCTTTGATAAAGAATTCAATCATGCACGTGGATTAAAGACTGGATCAGATGTAAAAGAACATGATGATGTTTATAATGTGAAGCTTAGTGCTGATAAGCCACATCGCAATACTATAGCGGCCGATAATGAAAAACTCGGTCAGCATCTAAAAGATGCTACTACGCGAGCCCATCTAGATACAGTAGCAAAAGCACCATATCATGATATGCTAGAGCGATTTACGAATAATAGAATCAATGCCGGTGCATATGGAGATGCACACCATACGCCAATGGATCACGGAGAATTTAAGAAATTCGTATCAGATGCACATGATAAAGAAATTGCTAAAGTCAAAACTGATAAGGCTAAGGCAACTAAAACTGCTACCAAAAATACAGCATTGGATGCCATAGATAAAGACAAAGATGCAATTCAGTCTGCATTCAAAGTGCATCACACATTCACCGGAGCAGTCCGTAACTATGTTCATGTAGCTCATGCAAATGATAAATCTCCAATTAAGCATGAATTGCCAGATGGTAAAGGTGGATTTACAGCGGCCACACCGGAAGGATATGTTGCTAGATCTAGTTCACACACAAATGTTAACTAGCAAAAATTGAACGACCGCGGCGCGTTTAACCGCATGAATCGAATCAATGGTGAACAACGATTCGGTAAAAAAACAGTTTCAGAATCTACTAAATCAGATACTGCTATTATTGTTCCTGCGGCTAGAATGCATCCACCAACACTTGCGCATCATGCATTAATTAGTGATGTGGTAGATAGGGCAAAGGCTGCTGGTG
>CAZWRH010000049.1:0-1160 GCA_964636045.1 uncultured Gammaproteobacteria bacterium
ATACTCCTGGAATGTCTATTTTAGAAATGCGTACGAAAGCAAGAAAACTAAAAGCAGAAAAAGGATTAAGATTTTTAATTGTTGATTATCTTCAACTTGCAGATTCGGGAAAAAAGATTGAAAATAGAGTTCAGGAAGTATCGTTTATCTCACAGAATCTAAAAAATTTAGCTCGTGAACTTAAAATTCCCGTAATGGCTTTATCGCAACTTTCAAGAGCAGTAGAACATAGAGGTGAAAAAAAACCTCAACTTGCAGATCTTAGGGAGTCAGGAGCAATTGAACAAGATGCGGATGTTGTTATGTTTTTGTATTTTGAAAATGATGGAGAAGAGTTATTGGATAAAAGTAAAAGACTTTGTAAATTGTCGATTGCAAAACATAGAAATGGTTCAACTGGTGAAATGGATTTAATGTTTAGAGGCGATAGGGTAAAGTTTTATGGAGTTGATAAGAAATTTTAAAATTTTATTGAACAAATAACTGCCATACCTCCGTTATGTCCTGCTTTATCATTAGCTTTTCTTTCTTGTGAATACAAAAGATTAAAATTGTTTTTTTTTAAAAAATCAATAATTTCTTGAGTTTTTATATTTGCAGCTTCAAAATCCCCAATGCCATCTGTCCAATTATTACATTCAATTAAGGCAGAAATTACAACAATATCATTAATTTTTATTATAGAAAGAAATCTATTCATTAATTCAAAATATTTTTCTTTTGAATCAACGATTGAATCAGCAACAAAATGCATTGTAAATAAATTCCATTTTTTGAAAACATCTTTTTTTAAAAAAACTTTACTATTTAAAATATTTAAAAAAACTGGATTATTTTTTTTTCTTAAATTATTTACTTTTTCTAATCTTTTAATAATTAATTGCTTATTATTTTTTTTATTTCCCTCAATGTCTAAGATTTTTTTACAATACTCATACCAGTAATTTATGTCCATGTTTTTTAATAATTCTCTATTTGTATCGCTGTAGTCAGATAATTGAATTTCATTAATACATGGAGCAAAAGCAATTAGAGGTGCTAAAATTGGACCAGTAGAGATGTCAAAATTTTTTCTTTTATTTTTTGATATCTTGCTAATTATTTTTTGACAATTTACATATTGATTAAGTAAGAAAAAATTATCTTCCCAAATTTCATTG
>CAZWRH010000049.1:1260-3935 GCA_964636045.1 uncultured Gammaproteobacteria bacterium
TGCAGGAGAATTTATTGGAAGCGCCATTGGTTTTTATCAATTTAAAGATGGTTCAAAAAGAGGTGTTTTTGTTGAACATCATTTTAAAGGAAATAGTCATGAAGAAGTCTCTGTCTTTTTAAAAGAAAAAATTAATAGGTCTGTAAGCGATTTATTAAAATCAAGAGGAGTTGTTGATTTTAATGATAATGATATTCAAATGCTTGCATCAATTGCGCAAGTTAAAGATAAACCTGCTGTAGTTCTTTCCATTGCTGTATATAAGTCAGAAGAATGGTAATGGTAAAAAATCATTTGCTATAATGAATTTCATATTACCAATTAATACAAATATTTATGGATCTTTGGTATACAGAAAATCAAACAAAAGATTTAAGAATTTCTTTTAGAATAAAAAAAGTCATTCACGAAGAACAAACTCCTTTTCAATACTTATCCATTGTTGATACAGAGCAATATGGAAGAATGATGTTTTTAGACGAAATGGTTATGGTAACTGAAAAAGATGAATTCGTCTTTCATGAAATGGCAGTGCATGTTGCTTTAAACACGCATCCAAACCCAAAAAATGTATTAGTAATTGGTGGAGGAGATGGTGGATCTATTAGAGAAATTTTAAAGCATAAAAAAATAGAAAATGCAGTCTTGGCAGAGATTGATGAAAGAGTTGTCAAAACAAGTCAAGAATTTTTGCCTTCAATAGGAGGATGGATGGATAAACCAAGAGTAACATTAGCGATTGGAGATGGGATAAAACATGTAAAAGATCATAAAAATAAATATGATTTAATTATTATGGATTGTACTGAACCAGTGGTGGCAATGTCATCTGGGCTTTTTGGAGTTGATTTTTACAAAGATGCATATGAATGTTTGACTGAAGATGGAATTTTAGTTGCGCAAAGTGGATCTCCATACACAAACCCTGATGTTGTTTCTATGATTCAAAATAATTTAAGAGATATTTTTCCGATAAAAAAGATTTTTACCGCAAGTATTCCAACATACCCAACGGGTTTGTGGTGTTTAACTTTTGCAAGTAAAAAATATGATCCTACGAAAGCTAAGAAAGAAAATTTTGAAAAATTTGAAACAAAATATTATACAGAAGATTTGCATTTTGGATGTTTTCAAATTCCAAAATTTATTCAAGATCTTGATAAAAAACCATAGTCATTGACTTTTAATCATAATTTTTATAAAAATAAGTTATGAATTTATCTCTACTTAGAGAAAAGTCAGTAAAAATTACTTTATTCATATTTACCTCTATTACAATCTGGTATTTTTCTATTTTGTTTTTGAATATTAAAAATAAGGAATTTTATTTGCAAGTTTGGTCAGATTTTTATTGGATACTTGCCTTAATTGGAGGAATTAATGGCATTATTATTGCGAATAAATGGGGAGGTTTAAAAAGTTTATTTGGTAGATGTATAATGATGTTTTCTTTTGGTCTTTTGGGTCAGGTTTTTGGAAATATTATTTATTCATATGATGAGGTTTTTTTAAGAATAGAGGTTCCTTATCCATCTTTTGCTGATATAGGTTATTTTTCAACCGTTTTATTTTATATGTATGGCGCTTATCTTCTTGCAAAGGTAGCACGAGTAGGCGCAAGATTTGTAAGTGTGAAAAATATTTTAATTACGTTATTTATTTGGGTGAGTATTTTAGCAGCTACGTATTTTATTTTTTTGAAAGATATCGTTTATGATTGGAGTAACCCTTTAAATGTTTTTCTTGATTTTGGATATCCTTTTGGACAATCTATTTATTTAATAATTGCTGTATTAACTTATATACTTGGTTTTTCCTATTTAGGAGGGGTAATGAAAAATAAGATTTTATTATTATTAATTGCATTAGTTATGCAATATGTTGCAGAATTTGAATATTTATATAAAGCAAATAGAGATTTATGGGTTATTGGAGATTCAAATGAGTTCACTTATATTTTTGCTTATTTATTAATGACTTTAGCAATTATTCAGCTTAACGTAGCCTTGAAACAATTGCAAAGTAATAAAAAATAATATGAATATAAAAGATGATATTTTTGCCAAAATGGCAGAGCAAATCATCAAAGGTCAAGAAGCAATAATTGGTCAAGTAGCCATAGAAGAAGCTAAAATGGTTCAAGGACTTTCTGTTGATTGGAAAAATAAAAAAATTGAATTTAATGGTGATCATACAGAAATAATTGAAAAACTAATTGAAAAATATCGAGATTTTTTTGGTCAAGTTTCTGTCGAAGTTTGTCGTGATGCTACAAAAAAAATTACTGAAGATATTCCAAGAGATGAATTGCCTATCCTTTTAAAATGATTTAGAATGATTTTATGGATGATTCTCAAAGTGCAAATAATTCTTCTAATGGTTCTAATAATTTGTCGCAAGAATTAGCTCATGTGACTCAAGAGATGTATAAAAAAAATCTTGAACTTGCTGAAAAAAACAAAACTTTAGCACTTTTACAAAGAATTGAAGAAATTATTTTAAGTTCTTTGACTGATATTCAACAAATTGCTGAACAAGTAACCAAAGTTATGGTTGAGGAGGCAGATTTTAGAATGGTATCTCTATTTTTATTTAATAAAAATACAAAAAATTTTATTCCACTTGCAGTTCAGGGAAAAGTAATTGAAAATAAAGACTATGATCTTCTTGATATA
>CAZWRH010000050.1:0-3238 GCA_964636045.1 uncultured Gammaproteobacteria bacterium
TATTTTTTCATTAGATAATTCATATGTTTTTTCTACTCCTCTTAAAGCAAAAGCAGATGGTTTAGAGAAGATCAGGCTTACTGTGTTTGTTTTAAGTAATCAAGGCTTAGGTGTGCCAAATAAAACAGTTAGTTTTAGTGATTTTCAAAAATTAAACGTTGAAGCAATTCAGTCAACGACGGATCAATATGGAAAAGCTGTATTTGATTTAAGCTCGAACAAAGCAGGAGATTATTATATCCAGGTATTAATCGAAGGTCAATCTTTACCTCAAAAAAATAGAATATCTTTTTACTAAAAAAAACTTTATTTATTTTTATTCAGTTTTTTTACAATTTGATGTTCTGATATTGTAATGCTATGATCTAGTATCATTAGTGATTTGTTAACGTTTGTGTTTTTATTTACTATTAAGGCTTTGTAAAGCCTTAATAGTAAAATAATAAGTTCAATAAATACAACTATTTCTAATAGATGATTAATAATTTCTTTAAATATTGTTTTCAATAGGGTTAAAATGAATATCCAAAATGTATATATATTGATTGTAAGTGTTGTGCTTTTGTAAGAATTATTACCGTCAAAATCTATTTGGGCAAATGATTTTATTTGATTTTCTGAACTCGTTGGAATTGATATGGAGAAATCACCATTTTTATCAGTTTTAGCAGAGAGTTTTGGAATAGAGTAGGCATATGTATCTTTTACTAAAGAAAGTGTTTTATTTGCTTCATTTTTAGTAAAAAAAGATATAAAAACTACTTTATTTGGAACTCCTTGTCCAGTAAGTATTGCGTTTTCGCCGATTTTATAATCTCCTTTATTGAGAGATATTGTTGGTGGTAGTATTATTGGCCCAATTTCAAATTGTTTTTTTTCTGTTACAGGTGGAATGCAGATTGGATTGGTTATTCTTCCAAAAACATCTTGAGAGGTTAAGCATATTTCTTTTGGAGAGAAAGGATAAAATTTGTCATTAAATATAAAATATCCATCTTCCTTAGTTGTTGTTTCTTCTGAAAAACCATTGCCAAATAATTGGATAGTGGCTTTTGGGGATGAGTATCCATATATTGACATTTTAACTCCTGGAATAGTTCCTTGAATAAACGCAGAGACAACAGATTCTCCTTTTATTTTTCCAATAGCAAAGGTTTTTTTATGAGGTAATAAAAAAGATGTTGATATAAGTAATAATAAAAAGATTTTCTTAAACATCAATTCATTATGAATGATTTATGAAGTTAAATCAAATAATATAAGAGAATTATTCTCTTTTATTTTTTAATTTTTCTTTTAACATCTCTATTTCTTTTTGTTCTTCTTTGAGTTGATTTTCAAGATTTTTTTCTTTATCAGCAATGGTTTTGGTGTATCTTGAAATAAGATATGTTATTAATCCAATAAGTAATATTATTAATAAGACTAATCTCCAAGGAAATACCCATACATGAGAAAAAGTATAAAAAGTTTGGTTATTTCCAAACTGACCTTTTAAGTTAATTTTATATCTACCAATCATCCATTTACTTCCAATGTTACTTTCATATTCCTTAGCAGTTTCAGGAAATATTTTTTCATCTTTTATTTTTTGTTGATCTATTGATTCTCCAAAGATATTTGTTAGTTGTAAAAAACCTTTTGGAGAAGTATGTACATTTCCATTGTTAAATAAATCAAATTTGATATTTATTGGTCCAAATTCTTGAAAAGAATTATTTGAAAATCTGCTAATAGCAATTTCTTCTTTACATGAGCTATTTTTAAGTTCAAAATTTACCAAAGCTCCAATTTTAGTTGTGATAGAAGATATTGATTCATTTTTATTTTGAGGATTTAAATTTGGTTCAAAATACACAACTGCATAGCTTCCACATGATGATGTTTTTTTAGGTACATCAACGTTAAAATCAACAGTAACAAAGTCTTCTGCTGGAATAGCGATTTCATTCATTACTGGCTTAATCCATGAAGAAGCGCTAAATTTTGTCTTAATATTTTCGTCTTCTATTAATTTTGGACTTCCTTCTTTATCTTGGATTGTGTAGTCGGCTACTTTTATTCTTCCATTAATTATTTCTTTGCTGTTATTTTTAAATTGGATTTGAAATCTAGTTTTATCATTATTTTTAACTTTAAGTTCGGTTATAGCAGGGAAAACGGTCAATGGAATTATTTCTTGTGCAAAAATTTTTGTAGAAAAAGTACTAAAAAATAAAATAAAAAAAACAACACTTAATTTTTTTTTAAAATTATTATTTTTCATATTAGAATCTTGGTGTTGCAACGTATGTTAATTTATTAAAATAATATCCTGCTGGTTGGGTTGATGAAACTGCAAGTCTATAACAAGTATAAGCAGAACTTCCAACCACAGGAGAAGTTTTAGACATTATAGTAACTGGAGAGGTTGAAAATGGTTTCCATCCGTTTGTGTAAGCAAATGCAGCATCTGTTCCTGATATATTTGCCATTGAATATCCAAAACCATCGTGTGATGTTGCAGTAGCCCATGCAGCAGTTCCTCCGACTCCTGTATTACAATTTGGAGACCTATCACAAAGAGTATCTGGAATTGTTGCACCAGTACCAATATCTCCATTTTCGGTTAATGGTCCATCTTCTTGAACTGTTAATACGTAACCGTTTCCAGCATTGGTAGTAACGGTATGTGATTGGGCAGCGTTATAAAAAGAGGTGTATGAAGTAATTGAGCCAAATGGCACGGCACTTGCTGTTGTTGTCACTGGCATAGCTACTCCACAAGCTGATGATCCAGTGCCTAATCCTGCAATAGTATAAGAAAGAGTCATCTCAACTGTTGCAGAAACTAAAATACCATCATTTGGGATAACTTTAGTAATATTTTTATCTAATATTGCACCAGAAGCATTTTCAGTTTGAATTGTGATTGAGTATGGTTCTCCAACTCCTCTTGTATGATTGATGCCAGTAGTTCCATATGGAGCAGGATTAATAAATCTATATGCAGCTGTTGTTCCTGATCCGATAGTAAAAGAATAAGTTGAACCAATGCTTAAAGCAGAACTTAATGTCATTAAAATAACATGATCACCAGACGATGAAGTAAGTGTTGAAGCGCTTTTTGTAAAATTAATTGGTGAGATGTAGCTGTTAATATTTCCAGTTGTTAAAGATCCACTGTCAAAACCTGTATTATCTGGTACGCTATCTGCGTTAGTAGATGCACCAGATCCTTTAATAGTTGTTCTAATAT
>CAZWRH010000051.1:0-3097 GCA_964636045.1 uncultured Gammaproteobacteria bacterium
AGGGAAATATCAATACATTTTTGCCAAATTTTTCTCACTTCTTCATCGCCATTTTCCAGTTTTGAAAAATATTCTCGACCTTCATCAATTAATTTTTCATCAGTTTCCGCTTCTTTATGAAATTTAATATAAAGCTTTTCCAAATCATCAATTGTCATTTTGTCCAAATCTTTTTCACCCCATTTTTTTATCGCTGCTACCAATTTTCCATATTGAGTACCCCAATCACCAATATGATTATCACCAATACAAGTCCAACCCAAAATTTTGTAAATATTATAAATTGCCTGACCAATATTAGTTGATCTCAAATGACCAATCCCAAAAGGTTTGGCAATATTTGGTGCCGAATAATCAATCACCATAGTTTTTCCTTTTCCTGTTTTTGCTAATTCGTTTCTAAATTCAATATCGTAATTTATTTTTTCTGCTTCCTTAATCAAATATTCTGGTTTTAAATAAAAATTAATAAAACCCGCTCCAGCAACTTCTATTTTTTCAATAAATTCATTTTTTTCGATTTCATTTTTTATTTTTTCAGCCAAATCTCTTGGATTAGATTTTATTTCTTTTGCCAACACTAAGGCGATATTGGTTGAATAATCACCAAAATTTACATCAGCTGGGTGTTCTATTTTTATT
The DNA here is from genome assembly GCA_964636045.1 of uncultured Gammaproteobacteria bacterium. GTDB lineage: Bacteria > Patescibacteriota > Microgenomatia > UBA1406 > HO2-37-13b > CAZWRH01. The sequence continues at coordinate 643 of CAZWRH010000051.1, forward strand.
TCTTCCTCAATTATTGGCAATTCTTGCTTTTGTCCTGCTTCTAAAATTATTTTTTTTAAATTATCGACAATTTTCATATTAAAAAACTTTTGACCCAACTGGTAAATCTTTATCAAGTAACAACATACTCATATTTTCACCATTCTCATCTTCAGCACCAAAAATCATGGCTTGTGATTCTTCACCCATAATTTTTCGAGGAGTTATATTGGTTACAAATACAGTTTTTTTACCCACAATTTCTTCTGGTTTGTACCATTTTTTGATTCCTGAAAATACCGTTCTTAAATTTTCTTCTCCAAAATCAACTTGCAGTCTTAAAAGTTTTTCAGATCCTTCAACTTCAATTGCTTCCTTTATTTCGCCAACCAAAAATTCTACTTTGGCAAAATCGTCATATTTTATTTGATCCATGAGTAGATTTTACCAAAAATAATTCATTTCAGTTTACTAGAGACATTTACCAAAAACATAATTAGGATTATTACTATCGTAATTTTTTGTATTACATTCAAAAAAATATGTACATAATATTCTAGGATCATTTTCTTTTGTGTCTTGGTTGTAAAAATTTGTATATTTTAAATCATCTTCACTCAAAAAAGATTCACTATCAAAGAAATACATCTCAAATGATGTTTGTATCCTGTTTGTTTTTTTATCCAAACAATAATTTTCAGCATAATTCTTAAGTTTTGTTGAATATTCGTTAAAGATATTTTCCTTTTCATATTTATTAGTCGACACAGCAATATTTACTTGCGATAGAGTTTCATCTTTAAAAAATTTTTCAATATCGTCATTATAATAATTCATAAATGAATCAGTAGTAGATATTCTTGAAAACGTTTTTTGGTCAACCAGCGGATAAAAACTAAAATAAATCAAACTAACCTTATTTCCAAGCAAATTTTTAAACTTATTTTTAACTTCATTTGAGATTTCTTCTGATTGATAATTATCAGTAATAATATTTTTATCACTAGATTCTTTAAATTTCACAACCGTAGTTTTCCCTTTTATGTCATAAACAAATTCTTTTCCACAATAATAACTATCTGATGTTTTAAATGATCGGCATGTTACACTATTTTCTTTAACGAAACTAAAATCACTTTTTTTTAGGCTGTATTTATTAATTAAATAATCTTCAATTTTATTGTTTACAGAGCTCACATAAACTTTATTATCGTGAAATAAATTTACGACAAACATTTGTTTAAGGCTTATTCCCAAAAAAGATTTAATTAAAAAAAATGCAATTACAATAAAAATTAATAGAACCAAAAAAAATATTTTTTTCATATATATGCTAATAATACATTATTGTTTAAAATTACTATAAAAAACTTTATTTTAAACATAAATCTCATCATTTTTTTATAAAATAATTTTTGTGTTAATATTAGTTTACATATGACAAACATAATTGATACTTCAATTTTTAAGTCTTACGATATTCGTGGAATTTATCCCACCCAAGCTGATGAGCAACTTGCTAATCAAATCGCTCGATGTTTTGCTAAATATTTAAATTTTCCTTCAAAAGTAATCGTTGCTCGTGATGGTCGCACTTCTGGTGAGTCCATGAAAAATGCAGTTATTGATGGTCTTACTAAAATTGGTATTAATGTTATTGATATAGATCTAGCTTCTAGTGACTGTTTTTATTATGCTTGTCAAACTCTAGATTTACCAGGAATGATTGTTACCGCTAGTCATAATCCAAAAGAATACACCGGTTTTAAAATGGTCAAAAAAATTCCAGAATTTTTTTCTGGAGAAGCTGGAATTAAAGAAATTAAAGAATGGATTGTAGCAGGTGAAGTTCCATCAGATTCTTCAACAGTTGGTACTATTGAAATTAAAAATATTTGGCAAGAATATGTTGACTATGTCTCTTCTCTTGTTAATCTTTCAACTATAAAACCATTTAAAGTTTATGCTGACACAGCCAATGGCATGGTTGGTCCTTTTTTAGAGCTATTATCAAAAAAACTTCCTCAAATAGAATTTACCAAAATGTATTGGGATATTGATGGTAATTTCCCCAATCATGGTGGAGATCCACTTTTACCAGAAAACAGAGTAGAAATTCAAAAACGTATTCCATTAGAGAGTGGTGATTTGGGTATTATGTTTGATCCTGATGGTGATCGTTTTTTTGTTATTGATAAAAAGGGTCGTTATATTCCAGGAGATTTCTTAACTGCTATTTTCTCAGAATACTTTATAAAAAGATATCCTGGTTGTGGCATTGTTTATGATATTCGAGCATCAAAAGCTGTTAGAGAAATTATTGCTTTAAATGGTGGTAAAGCATTTCCTAATCGTATTGGTCACACTCATATTAAGGCTCGTATGAAACAAGAAGATGCTTATTTTGGGGGTGAAGTTTCTGGTCATTATTATTTTAAAAACTTTTTTCTTTGTGACAGTGGTTTAGTTTCTTTTG
>CAZWRH010000052.1:0-2975 GCA_964636045.1 uncultured Gammaproteobacteria bacterium
AACGACAAGCTGCACAAAACTATAGCCAAGGCTTACTAGGTATCCTTAAGAACACCCCTAAATTTGCCCAAGATAAAGAACTATTGGATGATAAGCAAGCGGCTGCTATGCAAGCACTTGAAGCTAGATTAAATGCTCAACATGAAGCGGATCTACTACGAGCACAAAGTAAAGAATCTCAAAAACAAATGAAGTACAATGAGATCCTTATGCGTGCTATGCAAGATGTGGCTAATCCAGCAATATCACCAGAACAAAAAGCTATCTCACAAAAGATAATCGACCTTCATCGGATGAATAAACTTTATAGTAATCCGGCGGCTTGGTCTGAAGGTATCGATATTAGTAAGTTGGGTGATGTCCCAATGAAGCCTAGTATTGTAGAACGGGCTGGCGGAGAATCTCCGGCTGTTAAACTACCTCCGGGTGTTAAGTTACTCACTAAATAAAAAGGAAAGATATGGCAGTTTTTGAATATAAAGGACACCAATTTGAAGCTGATGAAAACATGTCCGAAGCGGATTGGGCACAAACAACTGCCTATCTTGATACCCTACCAGCACCACAACAAACACCAGTAACTCCCCAAGAACAATCTGGTGTACAACCAACACCACTAGACTATGCTCTAAATCCATCTACTCTTAATACAGTAGTAGCTAGTAAATTATCTGGTCTATTGGGTCAAGATGAAATAGCCAAACAGTTAGAAGAAAAAGCAACTCAACAAGCAACTAAATCTGCTAACACATCTTGGACACAAGCTGCTTCAGATCTATCTACTGCTGGTCTAGATATAATGGCCGGTGTTGTCGGAATGCCGGTTGGTATAACGGCGGGTGTTGGTTCTACTCTACTCAATGGGCCACAAAAAGGATTACAAACTGCTAAAGAAGTAATGGGTAAACTAACCTATTCAAACCTAGCCGGTACTCAAGAACAAGTGAGTCAATCTCCTGCTTATAATGCAGCTATGCTACCATTTGCTGCTCTTACAGCAGGAATGGAAACAGCAGGTAAAGGTTATGGAGAACTTACTAAAGAGCTAGGTGGGGATGAAGAACTCGCCAAGAATGTTGCAGCCTTAACTGAACTGGGTCTGTTAACTGGTACTGGTGCCGGTAGTCTACATGGTATCTATAAAGGTACTAAGGGTGCTATACAAGCAGTCAAAGATATCAAAGAAGCTACTAAGTCACCCAAAGTTACTAATGAAGTATTAGCAGAACGTGCTCTACCTCTTATCGACAAACGCATTGATACTCTAAAACAAGAAGCTCAACGTCTTAATGATGAGGGTATCTTTGATGAGTATGTTACTAATCGTCTACAAGAGATAGAAGTATCTCTCTTAGAACAAGAAGTTATTAAGACTGAACTAAAGAACATGCGTCCTGAAAAGGATCAAGCTCTTGTAGAGAAAGCCCTAGAACTTCGTGCTAAGATAGAAGAACTCAAGGCTCGTCGTAAAGAATCTCGTGCCCCTACTGAAGAACAATCTATTGAGATAGCTGATGAACGTGCTGTATCTAAACCAGTAGAAGTACCTCGTACACCAGATGAGATTGTTAATGAAGCACAAGCAGTCACAGGAGAAGTTAAAACAACCCCAACGGAAGTAGCTCTTAAGAAGATTGCGGAAGCTCTAGAGGCCTCTGATGGGGAGATAGTGGCTAAGATTAAAAATACATTCTCTAAACTAGATACTTTACGTGAATCTGCAAAGGTCAATGCCCTTCAAGATATTGAAGTCATGCAACAGATCCTTGAGTTACGGAAAAAAGATCCAACTAAGAAAGTTACAGTCGATGATTTAGATCTCTCGTGGTTTGAAGGTAAACAAGAACAACCAACTACTAAGGGTCTTACTGTTGAAGAAGTACACCCTGTAGAGGCTACTGTAGAATCTAACAAACCAGTCTTTAATTCTATAAGTGATATTTATGCTCATGGTGAGATGGAGGTTATGCCTCATTTACTTGAGAATAGAGATCAGTTCTTTAATAAAGTACCCGAGAAGCAAATATTCTTTGATAAATCTTTCCAAGATTCAGTCTTTGGTAAGATGGCTCAGAAAGTACTTACTCACTTTGCAGAGATTACTGGACTAAGTAAGGATGGTCTTTATATATCCTTTGATTCTAGTCTTGGTGGTAAGGCAGGTAATGTTTATCATACAGGTGATGTATCTCATATAAGACTTAATCCACTTAATATTGAGAAACTATCTAAACCAATTAAGGGAACTGACTTTGGATTCCTTAAAGGTAAGGCATTGGAGAATGCACGTACTGCTTATACTGCTGTACGAGTGGGTGCTCATGAGATAGGACATGTACTACTTAACAAGTATGTTCAGAAGTCTGTCTTAGATTATACTAACTTTGATGAAATTATTACTAAGTTTAATGGGTATCTAGAAAAGAATACACCTACTAATATTTCAGTTGTGGATTTCTGGAGAGGTGCTAAGTCTGCGGAAGCTTATGTAAAACAACAACAACATTTCCATGAGTACTTTGCAGAGCGTGTAGCTAATCAGTTACTTAATAAACATGCCTTAGGAGCCTTCTCTAAGGGCCGTGATAAGACTTTCAAAGCATTGCTGGATAAGACTTTCAAAGCATTGCTGGATGCTTCTATTAAGTATCTACAAGAACGCGGTGTAAAGGTAGATAAGCAAGCTTTTATAGATGATATTATTACGAACATTATAGAGTTTAATAAGATTACTATTGAGAAAGGTGGAGAGACTCTTTGGGAGAATTTAGATAAAGTTCGTAATGATTCTTTAGAAGGCCAGTTACCTAAAGTAAGTGATTTTGCTAACAAAGAAGGTCGTTTAACTTTAGAAGATATACTAGCTAATGATCGTATCAAAGCAACTATCCCAAATAGGAATCCGTTCCCAGGTCTAGATACTAATGATATACCATCGGTAAGTCGTAAGATGTTGAACTCATTGAGTAAGGCAG
>CAZWRH010000053.1:0-1845 GCA_964636045.1 uncultured Gammaproteobacteria bacterium
ATGCTAATGGTACGCCGCTAGAACCAACAGAGGATGAGAAGCAGAAGATCACGGGCGCAACGTTTGCTGCGATCATGCTGCTGGCTGTTGTTTCTGGTGCGTTAGAAGAAACATTTCCGATTGAGGATTACGCCCAGAAAGCCGCTAATTGGTTGTGCGTTCGCGCTGGCTACAAACCGATATATAACGCAGACGGCGATCTTGCTGCAATGCGCGATCTTGCTGCAATGCGCGATGATCCCACTGCACAAACAAGTCATACGCCGGAAGGTTTCACTGACGAAGAGATGCGCCGGCTCCGTAACCATTCCAGCAGTGCTACTGCTTCGGGAGTAGACCGCGACGCCTTGAAGCAGTTCTACGTTAGGTTCGCTGTTGCGTGTGTAAAACATTCCATGAAAGAAGGTCAGCGTGGATAACGATTTCTACCAGAACATTGCGTGTTCTATTGCTGGCGGAATTAACTATGTTCCATTTCTAGCAAAATCTGCGATACCCGGTTTTCCGGAACTTACGAAGACCTCAGAAGAGTTTCTGATTTCCGGTACTGGATTTTCACGCAGTCGGATTGAAAACCGGGCTTTCATCTCGCTACTCCAGCAAGCGAACATGTTCGTGGTTGGTTACGCGGTTGAACCGACGCTTGCTCGTGGCGCGTGGTTTGTTTCTTACCGCGTAGCAGATAGTTGTTTTGCAGTGTGGCGGGAGGAAGAGGATAGCCTTTCTGGTTATTATCGGGCGCTCGCGTCAGTTGCGAAACCGGACTTGACAAGCTGCGGCGTTTCGTTTAAACTGAGTGCAGAGGTTGCTCTTGCTGCGGCAGAAGGTTACGGGTTTGAGACAACCAAGTGCAATTATAACGGTACGCTGGTTGATGTTTTGCTGGTTGAAAAGTCTCCCATCATGTTCATCGTAAGCACCGACACCGGCATCTTACTTTTGGAGAAAACATGAAGCGAATCTTTAATAAAGAGATGACGGCGCTGGCTGCGTTGAGCACGAAAGGTTGCTATATCTACGCATCGCTTACCGCTCTAAGCCGTGCAAAAGTTCGTGACTTCCTGGTCGCCAACTTGATGGACACTGAACTGGAGTTTTTGAAGCTAGCCGATACGACAGAGCTACATGTAACTTTGATGTACTCGAATAGAAACCCGTGGGAATCTTTGGAGGCGGCTGTCGCCAGTTTGCCGCAGTTTGCACCTGTTCCAGGCTTGCTAACAGGCGCTCAATGTTTTGGAGATCAAGGACAGGTTGCAGTCTTTGACGTGGAATCACAAGCCTTGGAACAGTTGCACGCGAAGCTCCAGCAGTATCTTACTTGGGATAGCGAATACGCATGGAAGCCGCACTGTACTGTTGCTAAGACAAATCCGGATAAATCAACGCTGCGCCTGTTCACTTCGGTAGTAAATCGCTTGAATAAGCAGTTGTTGGTTAATCCAATTGCGGTAGAGTTTGATTTTGTAGCACCTGACATCCTGAAAGGCTGATAAATGTTTGTAGAGTTTGCAGAAGAAATCAAGGGTGGAGACGCCGTAGTTCGATATATGTCCCTTGTGGGAAAAGCTGGCGTGGTGGCGCGCAGCAACCAGTTTTATGGTCTGAAAAAATCGTCGTGTGTTACGGCTGATTTGTTTCGTAACGAACACGAGGACACCGTAGATGCCGACGCAATCTATGACCCGACAAACTTCATTGAAGCTGTCGGCATCAAGGTGGCTTTTGAAAATCGCCAGCAGCTTTTTCTGTCTGACCTGAAAGGTCAGTTTTACAGATTGGAGCAGAACGGAAGTTCGCGGGCGGCCTGTCGCATCGACGAAGATGAAGCACTTGCTTGTCTTA
>CAZWRH010000053.1:1855-2784 GCA_964636045.1 uncultured Gammaproteobacteria bacterium
TTGTTGTGTTGATGAGAATGAAGCCGTTGCGTGCCTCAACGCCGCAAAGTTGCGCGGGTGTACAGTAACTATCTCCAGTTACAGCAATTTTTAGCAATCAAACGCGCACCGTAGCGCTACGGTGCGCGTTTTTTACTTTCTGCGCAAGGAGGATTTTTTAATGTTCCCCGCAAGCACCGCAAACTACACCGTGCTAAAAGCAAAACAAGGCATTTTGCTCTGTGACAAGTCCGCACTACACGCGATGTGTGTTTTGCAGCGCGGATTCAACGTGAACAAAACCACGTATGCTTTTTTAGGTGCGTACTCCACCTACGCTCCGAATGATTTCGTATACTACGTTGACGTAGTAGCGTTTCTTCAAAAAAACCCCACCTATAACTTCGAGCTGTCACAGTACCTGAAAGCGTACACAAAGAAGCCTGTGTTCGTTTTTGATTTGACCGAAGGGTCGCCGTTCGTAACTGAGCTGGACAACGTGGTCAGCTTCTTCGAGAAGAGCCGCCCTAACCCGCTGCTAGTGAACCAACCTGTGCCGGCGGTGCTTTCTCACGTTCGCATGTGGGTTGCAAAGGATCGTCAAACTAACCGTTACCTTCAGACACGAAAAACTATGCAGTGTCTGAAGACCATCGGCACGTATGAGCTGTGTCGCATCGTTACTTCGGAAAGTGCGCTTGAGATTCTACAGGTGGTGTACCGAGATACGCCTCAGTTGATTGCGCGCGGAGTAAAAGATTTCAAAGACCGCCAGCAACTTTTGTTCGGGCTGTTTACGACTGAAGACCGATCACCTCTAGCAGTATTCGAGCTTAAGCTCAACGCAGGAGAAGAGCCGCCGCAGGCAATTCTTTTGCCTCGGGACAAGTCGAAGTTGGCAAAGTACACGCTGTCAAGTATCGTAACGAACTTGCCTGACAACAAAGCAG
>CAZWRH010000054.1:0-2782 GCA_964636045.1 uncultured Gammaproteobacteria bacterium
AATTTCTGGACCAATGAGAGATAGATTTGGTTATGTTCAACAATTAGATTTTTATAGCGACCAAGATTTAAGCGAAATCGTAGAAAGAACAGCAGAAGTATTTAACGTTAAAATTGAAACCAAAGCAGCATTAGAAATTGGCAAAAGATCTCGAGGAACACCACGTATTGCCAATCGATTATTAAGAAGAGTTCGGGATTACGCTCAAGTAAAATCTGATGGGTTGATAACACAAAAAGAAGTTGATGACGCTTTAAAAATGTTAGGAGTAGATAATATGGGTTTAAGTGATGCAGATAGAAGGTATTTAGATGTAGTCAAAAATCAATATAAGGGAGGGCCAGTGGGAGTAGAGAATATTGCGGCCAGTTTATCCGAAGATGTGGGAACAATTACTGAAGTTTACGAACCATTCTTGATGAAAAAAGGATTGATAAAAAGAACGCCTAAAGGTAGAGTATTGACGTGAATATGAATAGTAAGAGTATTGATATTTTTTTAGAAAAAACAGTTAAAAGTTTTGTATTTTATATTTTTATTGTTTTTGTTTTTACAGAATTTCTTTCTTTATTTAATTTGATTAATAGGTTTTGGATTATTGTAATTCATGTTTGTTTCTTAATCTTTATTTTTTTTAAATTAAAAAATAATAAAAAAATATTAAAAAATTTTTTAATAAAATTTAAAAATAGTTATGGGTGTTGGGTTTTAACTATATTATTTTTTATTTTGTTTTATATTGCGATTTATTATCCCCCAAATACATGGGATTCAATGACTTATCATATGTCTAGGGTAATGCATTGGATTGAAAATAGAAATGTAAATTTTTATAATACCCCAATAGATAGGCAATTATATAGTAATCCTCTGGCTGAATATGTAGTTATGAATTGGTATTTATTAAGTAATTCTGATAAATTTGTAAATTTAGTTCAATTAATCTCTCTTGCTATGTGTGGAATTCTATCTTATTTATTAATTGGCGTTTTAGGATCTAAAAACAAAAATAAGTTATTAGCTGTATTTTTAGTATTTACTACGCCAATGGCAATATTAGAGTCTACAGGAACTCAAAACGATTTAGTTGTTTCTTTTTTGTTAATGTCGATGGTTTTTTTTGGTTTTAAAGAAAATAAATGCTTTTTTGGTTTATCTCTGGCATTAGGAATGTTAGTAAAAAGTAACTTTATTATTTTTGCTTTGCCGTTTTTAATTTATTTTATTTTTGTTTGGCTTAAGAAATATGGGATTAAAAAAAATTTTGTTTGGTGTATTTACTTTTTTGTTTGTGTTTTGTCTATTAATTTGATGCATTGGTATCGAAATTACGTATATTTTGGTTCGATATTTGGATCGAAAAATATGATTGTTTATTTTAAAATTATTAATCCTAATTTGGTTACTATTATTTCAAATATAACGAAATATACGGTAATGCAATTTTCATTACCTTTTTGGTCCTATCAAAATTTTTTATATAAGTTGGTTATTTCGATTCATAATATTTTAAATATTAACTTAAACGATCCAAATTTAAATTTTTTAGATACAAAATATGATTTATCTGTTTTTTTTATAAACGAAAGTTATTCTGGTAATTTATTATTAACTTTACTAATAATAGTAACTTTTTCGTTGTTTATTTTTTCAAAAAAAAATAAAATAAAAGAATACATTTTATTGACTTTATCAAGTGGATTGATTTTCCTTTTTTTATTTAAATGGCAACCATGGGGAAATAGATTAATATTACCTTTTTTTATGATAAGTGTTCCTGTTGTCTCAACAGTATTACTAAATAAGTTTTTTGTAAATAAAATTTATCTAAATATTTTTATTGTATTATCAGTAATATTTACATTGCCATATTATTTTGGTAACTGTCGTTTTGCTTTTTTTAATTTGAAATATTGTTACCCTTCTAATAGGCAAATATTACCTAGATCGACTTTTGAAAATGGAGATTTTTTTAAAAGATATTTTTTTAATAGAATCCAAATCTATCCACACTTTATGAAAGTGACCCATTTAATTGAAGATAAAAAAGTAGATAATCTGGTTTTATTGATTACTGGTGATGATTATGAATACCCTTGGTGGGTATTTATAAAAAATAAAGGGTTGAAAATTAAAATTATTACCGATAATGAATTTGTTATTGATAATCAACCAGAGGGTAAAACACTTTTTGTTTTAGAAAATAACTTATTGGAAAATAAATACATTAATTACTTAGATGAAACAAATTTGCTATTGAATACAGGTTATTATAAAGCGTATTATTTAAATAATTAATGAAACTTTCAATAATTATTCCTTGTTTTAACGAATCTAAGACTTTGGTAAAAATTATAGAAAGAATTGTTGCAACTAAAATTGATGACTTTAAAAAAGAAATAATAATTGTTGATGATGGTAGTAAAAGAGAAACAAAAAATGTTTTAAGAAAGATAAAAAAAGAATATCCAAGAATTAAGATAATTTTTCATAAAAAAAATATGGGTAAAAGTATGGCTTTAAGGACGGGATTTGGCTTGGTTACGGGAGATATTGTCTTAATACAAGATGCTGATTTGGAATATAGTCCGGATGATTATTCAAAACTATTGAAGCCTATTATCTTGAAGGAAGCGGATGTTGTTTATGGATCTAGGTTTTTAAAATTTAAAATAAATAATTTAGTAGATAATCGACAGCTTATAGTGAATTGTTTTTTGACTTCTTTTTCAAATTTATTTACTCGATTTAAACTGACTGATATGGAAACTGGTTATAAAGT
>CAZWRH010000055.1:0-2757 GCA_964636045.1 uncultured Gammaproteobacteria bacterium
CTCACGCAACATGCTGTACTTAAACTTGAACATATCCAAGTGCGGCATAGGCGGCGTCTTGCGCTTATCTACAAGCTGGTGTTCCTTGACAGCAATACCGAAGTAGTCTTCCAATCTGAAGAACATGTCGCGCGGCAGTCGCACATATTGCTTATCATTGTGCAGTGACCACAGCTTGTAGTGCCCCAGGAAATTTTCGCAACCTGTACAGCCTGACGGGCGTTCATCTTTCTTGTCGCACTTGTTACAAACAAGCGGGTTGAAATAGAACGTCTTTTCCGCGTGCTTAATAACGTCTTCTTTTCTCAGCAGTGACCGGGGGACATAACACCCGTCGGCACGAAAAATCTTCATAGCACCCGATCCCCTTGGGTAAGGTACATGGAATACGCTTCTCTGGAGTCTCGCAACGAGAAGTGCATATCAGAACAACGTTTGATCGCGGAGTCAATTGCGCGCTTGCATTCTTGTAGCACCGAGAGCCTTTCTCGGAACTTCAAGCATACAGAGCTACTGATGAACTCACGAGCCGATGTATCTGCGTAACCAGCGGACTTAAACGTTTGCTTGTACGTGAACAGCAAGTACGCATCCATAGCAGCAAGACTTCTCGTTAAGTGGCCGATCATTCGATCAACGTCAACACCAGCAGCAGACAGGCGCGCACTGCGGTTTTGGATTGCGGCGTTCGTTGAAATCACGCGCTGAATAAACTCGGCTTTTCCCAGACCGTTGATCTTCAGCGATGTTTGGGTGCGAATGTAATCGAATGTTTCATGTACCAACTCAAAGACCTCTTCAGGATCACGCTTAGTAAACAAATCGTTTTCCAGCAAGGCTTGAGTTAGTTGCTTACGTTTCTCATCGGATTGCAACATTTTGCGCAGCGCGGCAGACATCAGTTCTCCTTTTGTGGCACGTAGTTTACGTTGGTCGGCTGCATAAGACTAAACATTTGCGTATTGAACGCAAAGATCAGTTCTACTATGTCTCTGCGTTCAATGCGAATAAGTTCCAAAGCATCTTCGCGGGATGGTGCGGCACCGTCACGAAATCCAGATACAATGTTAAAGTCCGCTCGCTGAACAGTAGCAGACTTCTTCAACTGCAAGTAGTAGCCAACTACAACATCTGAACAATGTACTTCAAACAGCCGAGCAAGATTTGACTGCACTAACCCCTTCGCAGTTACGGAACCTCCGAGGATTGGCGTAACCATATACAGGTAGCCGGCTTGGAACGGAACAAAGCTGCGTGTCGGCGCAGCCAGTACATCAGTTGTCTTCAACTTGTTGACTCCCCGCGATATACCACGTTCGTGAAACCGTATCAGAAAAACTTACCGACACACATTGCTGAAAGTTTTCCGAATGGATGCTGACTCTGGCGTCAGGAACGTTGCGCAAAACGTCACATACTTCTTGAAGTAAACGCACATCCATCTGCACTTTTGCAGAGCCTTGAGACTTCAAGGTTTCTACTGCGTAGCTGCCGCTACCTACCGTGGTGGACGAACGAGACAAGTGCAAACCCTTGTCGATGCCGACAACACAACTTGCGCGCTGCTCCTTGACCATAGCGTGAACGAAATCAACACCAGCGCGAAAATCCTTGGAATCAACCAAAGCACGCGCAACTACTTCGTCGGTACGCAGATTGTACGCCAACTCAGCAGGTTCCTTGTATAAGGACGCATTTTCTTTCGCTTGCGGGATGTAAATGAAAGCGTCAGTGGAAGAGAAGAACACTCCAGTAGCGTCCGTGAAAATCGAGATGTCCTCGACTTCTCCCGAGAATACCGCTCCGATACTTTGCAGGCTCTTCTGCGGAAACACTACTGGCATCTCCAGCGTAGTTTCAGTCTGAATGAAGGACACGCAACAATGATGATCGTCACTCACGGAAACAGAAACCGTACCTTCGGAATACTGCTGAATGTACATGTCAAGCAGGCTTGCGCGGCTTTCCATGTAGGCTTCCAGCAACAGCTTTTTCGTCGCAGCACGTAAGTACGGCCAGAGTTCTGCCGGAAGCACCGACTGCTTCTCGGAAGCTACGCACAGAATGCTAGAAAGCCGACGCTCAGCAGAAGCTCTACGTGCATAAGAGTGGCACGAGTTTTCTGTGTCCGAACTACAACAGAATCAAACGTAATCGTAATACGAGACTCGTTGATCGTTGCTTGCTGGAAAGTTGCGAAGTCCACACTCGCAAAACAATCCGCGCTGACTGCGGCGTCTACCGACAAACACACAACATTGTTCAACATCGGATCGTGACGCATAAAAAACACTTTTCCAGCTTCTGCGTCCCCGATAACGTTAAACGCAAAATCTTTCTTTGACTTCCAAGGTGCCAGCTTAGACAGCGGCTCCTTCAAAGCCGGGAGCTTAAGTTCCACAGCTTCGTTAGTCGGGGCGTCTAACGCCCGATCAATTACTTTAGCCACGTAGCTAATCATTCAATTCTCCGGGTACGAAACACAATCAAAGGTGTCGAAACTACCAAACACGCCAGATCGTGCTCCTGACACACGTTGCAAACGTTCAAGTGATGCCTCTGCGTTCGCAGCTTTTAAGGAACTCAAGACCTGAGATATAAACGACATCGTTGTCATCTCAGTTACCTGTTCGATGTAGCACTCAGTATGGATTCCAGCGCCAAGTGTATTCGGCAAAGAGTACCTAGCTAGGTCGGTGTAATTCAGTGACAGTTTGGTGACTGTATACAGGTACAACAGCGCTAGGTCGATCAAGT
>CAZWRH010000056.1:0-1788 GCA_964636045.1 uncultured Gammaproteobacteria bacterium
TAAATTACCACCGTTGTTATACTTAGCCACAAAAGGTTTCGCTGTACTCTTGTTTAAATAAGAGACACCTATTGGGTAGTCCGTGTCTTTAAAAGCTCGATGGGTACGTCCACCAGTTTTAGCAAAGAACATATTAATCTCGTGAGGTACTAGCACACAAGTATCTTCAGCGTACACTTTACAATCTCCTGATAATATGTCTTTGTCTAGGTGAAAATCTTCTCTGTGCGCCCCGTACTGTTCATTGTACCAATCTTTGAAATAAGATGCATTAAGAAACTCTTCTGAAACAATACAGTATTTATATGCTTCTAATTTCCGAGAACCGTAACACCTCTCTAGCATACCTCTCCATGTTGCATATTCTTTAGAGGTATTCCCGTTTTGATCTAAAGTAGAGTAATCCCCTAAACACCCTACACCATGAACTGTAGGGAAATACCTGTCGAAAACTGTACCGTTATCCACTTGATCTGCGCTAACCCAAACTTCTGTGTTAGTTGTTAAGAATATTGCTTTCATTCTCTCTATGTTGTTCGCCAACACTATTTGGTAGTAACCTGTGTCGTTAGATAAAAACACCTTACCATAATAGTACATTGCTTTACGTGCCATACAAATCCCCTTTAAATGTTTAATTTAACAACATAAGCCTCCTACTTCTTATGTTTCTTGCTTACAGTTTAGCACAAGAAATCATATTTGCAACCCCTAAACACATAAATATTTTATAATTTTTAATTTCAATAAAAACAAATACATAACTACGGTTACAAAATTATTTGCTTGACAGGGGGTTGACAACAGAGATTCATAGGTTAGTATATAAAAATACCCCCGTAGGGTTGGATATATTTATCTAGTTTAAATAATATTACTATATTGAATACATGAGATATGTATAATTCAAGAGCTTTTATATAATTATATATATATATATATATTAATAAATACTAAATATAATACTTACTATAATACTTATATTAAATACTAATAATATACTTAATATAAGTATATCTTACGTATATCTAAAGAATACTTTAAGTATTACATACTGTATTAGATATACTTGCATAAGATTTAATAAGAATAAATCTTATTTAGATATAATTATATTTATATACCTGTCTTAGGTGTTACCTTGTTTGGTGTTTAAGATCATCCTTGTTTTGGTGCTAAGAGCAAAGCGATATGTTTGGTGTACTAGGTGCTAAGAAGATACCTGATTGAGTTAAACACAACAAACTCAATTCAACCAATCCACTAATTAAGCTCAATCTTTTGGTGTTTCTTGTTAATTTGGTGTAATTTGATTGAATTTAACCTGTTTTTGGTGTAAAAATATAAAAATATTTGTGTTTTGTGCAAGAATCAACCTGAAATGGGGTTGACACCACAGAAATATGGTGTAGAATACTAATTATACCCACAAGAAAACATGCATTACTTCTTGTTTGGTTAAGGTGTTATATCGGAGTTCTCCTACTCCCTTGATAACCGTGAGGACACCAACCTCACACTCCAAATCTCCTACGTGGACATCCTTCATTCATAGAGTTATCTCCTTCTCTTTGTTTGTAGCTAGATGAGCTAGATAATCCTAACTAGCATTAATATTTACAAGCATCTTATTCGCTCTAGGATGCTTCTAAATATTAATCAACCACAGGAGCGAATTGTGGAAAAAGAAGTTGAAGTTTGGAAAGATATAATAGGTTTAGAAGATTACTATAAGGTCAGTACCTTTGGTAATGTGTTTTCTAAGCGGTCAACCAAGATAATTAAACC
>CAZWRH010000056.1:1798-2688 GCA_964636045.1 uncultured Gammaproteobacteria bacterium
TAAGTGAAATGGTGGTACGGTCAGATTTAGGGTACATAGGGCTGTTGCTGAGACGTTTGTTAAACTTAAACGTGATGATCAAATGTTTGTGAATCATATTGACGGAGATAAGCAAAATAATCACTACCTTAATTTAGAATGGTGCAGTCTTGCTGAAAACCAAAGACACGCTAGAAGGAATGGTCTTTTTAAGAATCTTTACTCACAAGGGGATAGGAAACTTACCCCAGAAGAAGTTGTAAACATCCGTAAAATGTACATTAAAGGTTGTGGTAAGTACGGCTACGCTGGTCTTGGTGAGATATTTGGTGTTTCTAAAACAACAATTGGTAATATTGTAAGATGTAAATCCTATTCTGATGTAACTTGATAAAGGTCGCTACTCGTTCATATTGAAGTTCATCTCCTTACTTTGGTATGATTGCTAGGTAGTCCGCATAATCGTAAGCGGAATTAATTTAATTTGAATGGAGTAACGTTATGAAAGAAGGTATTGGATTTGCTAAACCAACAATCTTAGCAAGAGAATCTTGGGATGGTAAAGTTATTCCAACAGAACCAAATGCTTTAAGTGATTATTTAAAAGGTATCTCACTTTAACAGAATTACTTGTTGCATAAAACCTCTCAATGAAGTGAGTAAGGTAAACCAACAAGGTAACAACACCAAACAAGCTTAGAACGATAGGGATTCCTATTAGTGCTGTATCGGGATGCTTCGGTAGATGCTCAAACTGTTTGGTTACTTAAATAGGTGTTTTGGCGGTATTCACCTTAACAAAAATACCACCCTCATTTCAGATATAGGTGTTCCACTACCTTCATACTAAACTACAACTCTAGCGTTTTGTACAGAGAAGAACGTGTTTAGATAGTAAAATGTGGATTGAA
>CAZWRH010000057.1:0-2656 GCA_964636045.1 uncultured Gammaproteobacteria bacterium
GGAAACCAGTTGGTGCGTCACAGTCTTGGTGGCTGCATCTGGCTTCAGAACAACAAGCTCAACCTGCCCTTCGCTTCCCCAATTCAGCAATTCGTCTTGCGTCCAATGGATCAGGCCGGCATCGTTGAGCAGGGTCTTGACGTTCAATAGAACAAGGGAACACGGTACGGCCATCACACGCTCCGGAAGTTACGTTGGCGAACCTTCATTTCAGAAGGGACGTTGCTCAACTCGAAGTCAATGCGCGCCTTGGCCACGCCAACGTCGAACAGCCCTTTGTTGTAACCGGCCAGCGCGGGATTGCTCCATGGCTTACCCGGCATCTCCATCAAGCGGGCCTTGGCGCCGGCAATCAGGGTTTCGGCATAGCGTTCAATCAGGTTGGCGTCGAATACCGTGGCATTGAACTTCGGCACAAAGACCGTGCGCACCCGCATGATCTGGCCGGCGTCCATCAAGGTAGGCTTTGGCAGCACGCGGAAAGCCATGTCGTTGAGCATGTAGTAGTACAGCGGTGAGCCAACAGCACTGAAGGCCGAGCGCATGTAGTAGAGAATCTTGTCCTCGGAGGCTGGCAGGATCTCGCGGTTATTGACCATGATCGACTTGACGAAGCGGACCTGTGCGCCGTTTGGCGTAGAGGGTTCGTAGTCACTCTTGTCGGCTGCGAGAGGGATGTCCTCGTATTCATTCCAGCAGCTTGATTGCAGGCAGAATTCCCGAGCGGCCATGTTGATCATGGCCACAATCACCGGGTCAGGTGCGCCAGCGACATCGAGCGTGATGTAGGGAATCAGCGAGTCGTAATTGAGTGTTGCCATGGGCGGCCACCATAAAAACAATGGCCGGATTGTGAGTCCGGCCACCAGTGCTGCATCTCAGATCAGGAAGCGATCAGGCATCCACGATATTGATCACATTGACGGAACTGGCCACCGGGCGGCCGGATTCGTCGGGGTGGAATTCCACCT
The DNA here is from genome assembly GCA_964636045.1 of uncultured Gammaproteobacteria bacterium. Taxonomy (GTDB): domain Bacteria; phylum Patescibacteriota; class Microgenomatia; order UBA1406; family HO2-37-13b; genus CAZWRH01. The sequence goes on from CAZWRH010000057.1 coordinate 972, forward strand.
TGCGCTGACTGCGCAGGTAATCAACCATGGCAGCCGGCAGTTCAACCGGCTTGTCGAATTCGAAGTGGCCTTCGAACGAATTGAAGCCGAGGAAGATATGGGAGTCGGTGTTGCCGGCCGGGCGCTGGATGATCACGCGCTTGGTGCGGGCAACCGGCGATTCGACTTCTTCAACGGTTTCGACTGTGGCAACTTCGGTGTTGGCGGTACGGGCCATGCTTTTCTCCTTGTGGCGATGAAAAGGAAGCCCGGATCACTCCGGGCCTCCGTCATTCAGGGTTAGCCGAGTTGGCTATCCTTGAGGGATCCGGTCACGATCTTCTTGATGTGAGCCGGCTGCAGAACCTTGACGGCCTGCATGGTCTTGTAACCAGCCTTCGAACGCTGGGCCAGCGGGTCGGAGTCGGTCGGGGTTGCACGAACCATGGTCGGGGTCACGGCGAATTCACCCTTCAGGGCGACGCCAGCCCAAGCATCGGCACCGAACACCAGTACGTCGTACAGGTTGACGTTGGCGCCACCATCCGAGTGCAGGTTCGGAGCAGCGACCACGGTGCCACCGGCATTGGCGCGCTTGCCCAGCAGGGTCGAGGACAGGAAACGAATGTTCTCGAAGTTGCCGAACTCGCCTTGCAGCGGGGTCATGCTGGAACCGTAGTCGGCAACCGGCGTGAAGTTCGCGCCCAACTGCTTACGGATGGTGCCTTCCAGATCAGAGTGGCAGACGGCGACGAAAGACGGTTCGCAGGCTTGGGTGCCGTAGCGAACGTCAGACTTCACAACCTTGGTGATCGGGCGGCCGTGGTTGTTGCGGATCGAGCGAACAGCAGCGCGCAGTTCGGCGGCACCGAACGGGGCAACGATGTTAGCTTCGGTGGCAACGGATCCAGCGAGGAATGTATTTACCGAAACATCACCCACGATACCCAGCCAGCGCATCGCTTCGATGACTTGGCCGGCGTTCTCGCCGAGGATGCCCATGTACTCGGTCAGCACATCATCGATGTGGGTTTCTTCGGTGATGTCCGAGATACCGACGACAGCACCGTATTGGGCCAGCGTGACATCCACGTTTTGCATGGTGGTGCCAAGCTCGGTCGGCGTGGTGGCTTCGGCCAGCGCGAAGGCGGTCAGGTTGCCAGCGGTCAGGACTTCACCATTGGCGCCAACTTGGTTGGCCACGGCAGACAGCTTGTGGCGACGGAAGTTGATCGTCTTGGTGTTGTTGGCCGGCAGCGGCTTCATTTGGCCGATCTGTTCCAGAATCAGGAACGGGATGGCGCGTTCAAGCAGGGTTTTAGCCGAGTAGGCGGCTTGGGTCGGGGTAATCGAACCGTATGCGGTAACAGCCATGAGTTTTCTCCTATGAAAATGGCAGTCAATTCGTTTGAATTCGCTGCCGCTTCCTGTCGGTTCGCTTCAGGGCGTGTGCTTGTTTCTGCTTGGGGCCGGTTCGGTATCCCGTGAATCCAGAGGCGCGTCCTTGCTTCCCTAGTGGGTTGCGGTACAACTTCCACGGATTACCCGCCGTGGCCCGGGGTAGCAAAATCGGTGAATCAGAGACTCATCGATGGAGGCACGATAAGCGCCTCCACCAATGACGCACGCAGTTGGTCAGTCGCCTTTCCAAGCGGTCGGCTGCTCGGCTTCGTCGTTCAGGATCTCGTCCATCTCGTTATCGCCGG
>CAZWRH010000058.1:0-2548 GCA_964636045.1 uncultured Gammaproteobacteria bacterium
CCCAAGTCTACGCTGTCTTTTAAACCGGAACGAGGGTTACACCCGACACAAAAGCCGGTTCCGCTAATGGAATACCTGATCCGTACATATACGAACGAAGGCGCCCTCGTGCTTGACAATTGCATGGGCAGCGGGACAACCGGAGTAGCGTGCGCGAACACGAACAGAAACTTTATCGGAATCGAGCAAGACCGGAGCTACTTCAAGATCGCGACGGAGCGGATACAGAACGCTTTCAACGCAGCGGCTACTAATCCGTATGTAAATTAGTAGCTAAACGTCGATTGCAAGAGTGACCATTACGCACACGCCTCGTTGATCTTCTTCACGAAGTTGTCCAGCGTCTCGTACAAGCCTTTCCCGTAGTCTGCCTGTAGCTCGTGTTTTGCGGAGTCGGACATCACGATCTCGATCCACCTGTCAGCGATGATCGACGCGGATACAACATCCTTCGGATTGATAAACGTACGGTCGTCGAGTTTGATAAGCATGGTCAGATGTCGATTGCGAGAGTGGGTAGGGACGGGGCGACACCTTCGATGAGGCCGTCGCGCACATATACGTTCTGGCCGACGGTCGCAGAGCCACGCGCCATCAGCACGCCGCCATCGGGGAGGGTCACTTGGGCTACGTCGCCATCGACCAACGTCACCTCGCCGATTTGCAGCGGGGCCGTGGGGAAGAGCTTCTTCAGGCGGGTGTATAGGTTGTAGCTGCTCATACCTGCGTCTCCACCCCGATGGTCTGCCACACTTCCGGTAGCCCGGCGTCGATCGAGGTGCTGCGCACCAATCCGACCCGCGATACCGACCCGTCCAGATAGCGGACGTACTTGCCAGGGGTGATTATCCCCGTTGCGTTTAGCACTGGCAAACGGAGATTTACCAATGCTTTACGCCCCGTGTCGCCGAGCACGGCGCGGGCGCGCTGGCGGATGGCGGCTTCCTCGGTCATGAGCGGGTCGCTGATCGAACCGGCAGCAAGATCGCCAGCCGTCCCGAAGCGCGTGACCTGCCCTGCGTACCCATGGGTTGTGCCGCTGACGAACACGCGGTTGTAGTCCGGCTTGGTCTGCCACTCGATCCCTTCGCGAGTGACAACGGCGACGGGCAGCTCGAAGGCGGGCGTGACGGTTCCCCACTCCCACGGCATGTCCGGGTAGCGCGGGAGGATCGAGAGCGAGTCCGCGGTCGGGTGCGGCTGCACGTAGGCGCCCACCGCGTTGGCGATGTTGAGCACGCCGTCGATGTACGTGCCGTTGTGAGTCCAGGCGCCAGCGGGCACGAGCCAGTCGGCGATGTTCCAGTCGAGCGTCCAGCCGAGCGGGTAGCCGTTGTCCGTCAGCACGTCTTCCATGAGCTGCTGGGCCGAGCGGTCGATGGTCGGCACGACACTGACCAGCGGCGAGTAGGGAGCGGCGAGTAGCGCGGCCTTACCCCGCCCCGCGACCCGCAGACTGGTCTGGCCGAAGGTGCGTTCGCGGCTGATGCCTTCGACGATGACGCGATACGGAGAGCCGTTGATCTCGATCTCAAGCTCCACCGGCACGCCGCCGCTAGGCTGCACGTCGTCTTCTGCGCGCATGTCCATCGTGGCGGAGAAGCTCCAGACCCACGAATCCACGTCGATGGTCAGAGCGACCTGCTGCGTGAGCGCGGAAAGATCGAGGTTCCCGCTGATGCGGGTGACTTGTACGGTGTTGAGCACGAAATAAACCCTCCTGGTCGGTACGACAACCGTCGCAGTGGGCGGCGTGACGCTCGACTTCTCACAGATGAAAACCAGATGCCCGTCAGCCGGCCACGCGCCGTCGAAGACCAGATGGCTGCTCGGGACGTAGCAAGGGTCCGGTCCGGGAATCGGCGGCAATACCCACATGCCTGCGGGCGGGCGCATGGCGTACTGGAACGGAACGTCGAGCGGGACAGTCGCCCGTCGCCCGTTGCCGGAACGATGGTTGAGCAGCCGCCCGCTTCGCGTAGCCGCTTGGAAACTCGACTCCCGCGACGGGCGACGATCGCGCAGCATCTCTTCGTACTGCGACCCGACAGCCTGGCTAACCCGGACTCCTTGCTGAAAGCCGGTGACTCTCGACGGGCGGCGATCCCGGATCATCGCCTGGTAGCCCGACCGGCGCGTGGCCGTGGGCAAGCGGATAGCCTCTTGGTGCGGCACTGCTCGCTGCTCGCGCACGGCGACGAGCGTGTTGGTCATATCCACGAGTACGGACGCATCCAGCGGCTGCGCTTGCTCGTGCGGCGCGTCGGTGTAGGCCGGCAGCTTCTGGGCTTGTTGCTGCTGGCTGCTGGCTTCGTGGCGATTGGCTACGGCGCCCTGCCATGCAGATGCTGCGGTGCCGACCGTAGGGCGCTGGGCGCGGCTCTGATAGACGGCATCGAAGCTCGCCGTCAGCTCCGGGAGAACCCCGGCGAGCGTTGCCTGCGTGATCGGGGCGACATTGATCGCGGCGGTTAGCGCGGGGAGGACGGCGAATAGTGTGATGTCAGCCACCGATCACCCCAGCGTGCCGGACACCAGTACGGTAGTG
>CAZWRH010000059.1:0-419 GCA_964636045.1 uncultured Gammaproteobacteria bacterium
CGTCGCAGTAGAAATGCGGGGGTGTGCCCGTCACCAGTTCGCCGTTGACGCCGAGGTCCACCGGGTTCTTGCCGTTAATGAACTTGCCGCGCACCACCGGATCGCTGAGGTCGAGGCTCTGGGTCAGGTCGATCCACCAGTGTCCGAGATCGGCGGCGACGTAGCCCGACGAGTTGTCGTTGCCCAGGGCCAGCCGGGTGATTGTCGCGCCGCTGATCGCCAGGGTTCCTCCGGTGATGTCGGGCGTGCTGGACACCGGATTGCCTCCGTCGACGCAGAACTGGTAGCGCGGGGTCGCACCGCCCCGGACCGAATACATGACGTGATGCCAGCGGCCGCCGCTGAACACGCCGGTCCCCGTGGTATGGGACGCCACGCCGGCCGGGCTGAACTGTAGGCGACCGCTGGAAGTCGTGATG
>CAZWRH010000059.1:429-2521 GCA_964636045.1 uncultured Gammaproteobacteria bacterium
AGGGCCGGTGTGGTTCCGACACGGATGTTCAGCAGGTTCTTCACGGCGACCCATGTCGGCAAATAGAGCCAGCCCGCGATGGTGAACTCGTTGCCGCCGACCAGCGACAGCCCGGTTGACGCCAGCTTCGACGTGGTGCCGTTGAAATTTGTCGATTGGCCGCTGAACCCTGCCGCCGCAGTCGTGAACCCGTCGCCCGACGCAACGCTCGACTGGTTGCCCTGCGCGTCTTCCTGCATGAAATGCAGCCAGTAGCCGGTCGATGCCGTCAGGCCCGTGAGGTTGACGGTCTGCGCGCCGGTAGCCGTGACCGCCTGCGATTTGGCCGATGCCGCCGCCGCTCCAAGGTGGTCCTGCCCTGCCTTGACCTGGGCCTTGCTGGGAGCCGTGGCGCTGGTGGTGGCGACGACATGGAGCGTGCCGCCCGCCTCGTTGGTCGAGACCGAGCCGGTGGCCCCGGTGGAGCCGCTGGCGGCATCGGTCTGGGTCGAGAGGACCGGCTCAGTCACATCGCCGGTGGGCGTGGCCGACTTGGTGTCGGAAGCCGCGGAAGCGCCGACGCTGTTTACAGCCCGGATCTTCACCGAAACAGAGACATCGTTGGTAAGCCCGGAGATGGTGTAGGCTGCCAGCGCCGTAGACCCGAGGCTGATCCAGTTGCCCGCGCCAACCTGATACTGCACATCGGTGATCGCCGCGCCGCCATTGGCCGGGAGTGCGGTCAGGGTGAGCGTCAGCGCGCCATTGGTGGCCTTGTCAACCAGCGTCCAGTTTCCAGCGACGAAGGCAGACGGGGCCGTAGCGGCGCCATTGATGCCAGCCGCCGTGGCAAAGGCCAGCGTGCGGCTTTCCCGCACCACAGGATAGCCATAGCCGCCACCGGAGACATGCGCCCGCGTCCCGATCGGGTGGTGATAGTGCGGACGCGCTGCCGCCGTCGCCGCCGCTGTTGACGTGTTGAAGCCGTCATAAAGGCCGAAGGCGATGCTGTCGCCATTCACAAAGGCCGATGTCGGCGTGATGGTCACTTCGCCATAGCGCGACGCCCCGGTGCCGGTGCCTGTATTGGTGATGACCGCCGTGAACCCGGTTTTGCGGCGCAGGCCGTCCGAGGCGCGCTTGATCGTGAAGCCCTGGACGTTGTGCAGGAACGGATCGGTCGTTTCCGGCAGGACGGACGGAGCGATCCAGTTCGTCCCCTCGAACGATCCGGCATATGCCCCGGCCTGTTGCTCGATATAGGCCGTCGAAAGGTTGCCGCCGTTGGGAAGGGAGATCCGCGCCACAGCAGTAGCGCCGCTTGCCGCCCAGGTCACAGGGGTGACACGCGGCTCGGGCCGTGGCAGCTTGCCGAGTGCCCGCAGGATCGCCGTGGCCATCTGCGGGGCGACAAGGCCTTCGCCATCGGCCGTGTCGGAAACATGCGTGCCTTCCGGCATGACCGAATGGCCGCCGAAGGATGCCTGACCGGACCAGCCGGGAAGCGAGCGCAGCGAGATCGGCAGATAGGCCGCGTCGGACTCCGCCATCTGTTCCAGTTCGGCGCGGACGGTGCCCTTCTGGCGGTCGGGGGCCGCCCAGGCGTTGTTGCCCGAGGATGTCGTGTCGGAACCCGGCTCGAACAGGGCCGCCGTCGCCGCGAAGGCGCTCATGCCGAACCAAGGTGCCCAGCGCGTGCGGCTGGCATTGAACAGGCCCTGCCCGCCGCCCGTCTGGTCAAAGAGGAAGTGAACCGGGGTGTAGTTCTTGCCGGAGACGACCTGCACGGTAGCACCGCTGTAGGGTTGAACGCCGGTGCCATCCGCCGTGGCGCCGAGCCCGTCGATCTGCTGGCGCAGGTAGAAGGGCGCACACCAGCGCGCGAACTTCGTCCAGGCGTTGGCGTCATTGGTGAACCAGTGATCGACGATCAGGCAGATGTCGGACCCGCGCGAACGGATGTAATCGACCGGCGCCTGCATCGTCGCGCTCGGCAAACACGCCAGCGGCCTGATGACCAAACACGACGACCTGGCCGACGAACTGCTCGCGGCCGGCATCGAGGTGCACGACCGCGCCTGGCGCCTGCCGCTCTGGGACGAGTATCAGGGGC
>CAZWRH010000060.1:0-1234 GCA_964636045.1 uncultured Gammaproteobacteria bacterium
GGCCCGCAAGGCTGCGAACTTCATCAGCCACAACAGCAACTCCACCACCTTCTTCACCCGCGCGAGCCGCTTCTATTGCCGCATTCAACGCCAATAAATTAGTCTGACCCGCAATACTGCTGATGACATCGGTAATGGTATCGATCTGTTGACTATGTTCTGCCACATTCGAAATAACGATTCTGGTACGTTCTACTTCCGCAGCAAGCTGACCTATTGTTTCGCGAGCTTCTTGAACAATCAATTGGCCATTTCGTGATACATCCAACGTGGTTTGCGCTTCATGCGCTGCACTTTCCGTGTTATTGGCAACTTCATTAACCGTGGCGCTCATTTCTTGCATTGCGGTGGCAACCTGCGCTGTTTCATCACTTTGTGTGGCCATCGAGCTCAGGGTTTGTTCACTGGCTGCTGCCATTTGATCCGCAGAGGCTGAAAGTGTTACGCATGATTCACCAAAGTGACCAAAAATAGCGAGTAGACGAGATTGGATCATCCGTGTTGCCAGCATGATGCGTCCAATTTCATCCTGCGGCACATGAGGTAAATCTTCGGTAAGATCACCATTAGCAATAGTAATGAGATGATTGGCCCCACGTCTTAAGGGACGAATAACACTAATATTTAAAAAGATGATGATGGCAAAACAGCTTAGAAAATTAATGAGATGGATCGAGCTAAAAAGCAGACTGACGGTTGATTCTGTTTGAGTAAATAATCCAGCCAACTCTTGTAGCATCAGAACAAAAGAAGACAGCAAGGCGATACTACTAATTAGCCAGCTTTTCTTATTTAAAGACCAGTCACGCCAGCTACCAGATTTCGGAATTTGTAAGGAGGGGTTTTGACGCATTTTTGAATAGAGCGCTTCAGCACTAACAATTTGCTCCCGGCTGGGTTTACTTCGAACTGATTGATAGCCGATCGTTTTACCATTTTGAACAATCGGCATGACATAGGCGTTAACCCAATAGTGATCGCCATTTTTACAGCGATTCTTGACCATACCTTGCCATGTTTGCCCTGATTTTACCGTTTGCCAAAGATCTGCAAATGCTGCGGGTGGCATATCAGGGTGACGCACCAAATTGTGGTGGCTACCAATGAGTTCTTCTTCCGTAAAGCCACTAAGCTGAATAAAGTCTCGATTCACAAAGGTGATATCGCCTTGTAAATCTGTCATGGAAATAATGCGAACATCTGCACTAAAGTCCTGTTCTTTCTGTGTAACAGG
>CAZWRH010000060.1:1244-2516 GCA_964636045.1 uncultured Gammaproteobacteria bacterium
GTAGCAAAATATTTCAGCAGGATAGCAGTAAGTTTTTGATTTTTTTGAGCTGAATCGAATTCATTTGAAATTTACAAGTACCATTATTTTTTGCACGTGTATTTTTTTGTAAATGGATAGAAAGAACAGCTAAGAATGACTATTTTTAATAAATGTTTTGAATTTTTTGCGAATTGCTGATGGGAATAATGCAGCTTGATATCCACACCATGTTACTGATGAACGTCATTATTGGTTCTCTTTTCACTGGTGCATTGGCTATCACCGTGCGAGATCGATATCTATGCCCTGGCAGTAAACATTGGTTCGGCTCAATGATTTTTATCACATTAGGTTTGTTCTTTCTGTTGATTAGAAACGTCATTCCGATGTGGTTGAGTGTGACCAGCGGGAATGGTTTTGTTGCACTGGGATATGTCTATCTGTGGTTAGGCTTTCGACGCTATACCAACACCTTTACACCTCAAGATTATCGACTGACGTTGATCGCCCCACTTTTATCACTGATGCTCCTGATAATGCTGAAGATTGGTTACGTTCCTGCAATTCGTTCGCAGGTCGTTTCGCTTGTACTGGCTGGTTTGGCTGCGATGTCGATTAAATTGGCATTAACTAACCGAAAGTCAAATGAAACTGGCCGAGTCGTATTCGCCATCGTATTGTTGATTGTTGTCATCAGTTTTTTATTTCGAGCCGTGACCGTGCGGTTGTTACAGGGTAATTCTGGTTTTCTTGAAACCAACCTTAGCAGTATTTTTTTGATGCTGGTGTGTTGTTTCTATTTGATTGGTATTGGTTGCAGCGTCATGTTGATCACATCGCAATGGCTGCAACAAAAACTGTTTTTTAACGCGACATACGATGCGTTAACAGGCATCTACAATCGTTATGCATTAACTGACATCAGTGAAACATTTATACTGACATCGAAGCTGGCATCGAAAACATGGTGTTTGGCCATGATAGACATCGATCATTTTAAGGCCGTCAATGATAATTATGGCCACCCCGTCGGTGATGTCGTGCTAAAGCTCGTAGCAACCAAAATACAGCAGTGTGTCAGGAATAAAGACATCTTAGCCCGTTATGGTGGTGAAGAATTTGTCGTTATTTTGTCGGATTGTTCGCTGGATGATGCAAAAAATTGGGCGGAACGTGTCAGAGGTGTGATATCCAAAAGCCCACTGACGGTGGGAAAACTAAAAATTAACGTTACCGTCAGCATTGGTATTACAGAAACAACACCTGCCGATGAATCTCTTGACGACATGG
>CAZWRH010000061.1:0-2461 GCA_964636045.1 uncultured Gammaproteobacteria bacterium
GCTGTCGGCGTATATCCGCTTTATCGGCGCCAAGGACCAAGCCGGCCGCGAGCGCGCCACCCTGAATGCCGCCGTGACGGCAGACACCGCGCTGGACGATGCGCTGTATGCCCGCTTGTTGGGCGTGCTGACGACGCAGTCGGTTTATCTAGGGAAGCGCTGAACAAATCCACATCTGACCAAAGGCGAGCAAACCCGCCCACACCCATTCGGCAGTGGGGCTTCGGTGAGTAAAAAACACCTGCCCCAGCGCTATTTTCAGTCAGAAGTCACACTATCTCACAGCAAATTCCCTCATTTTGTCTCTTCAGCACGCATTTTTGGCGTTGCGAGCGCTCCAGGATTTGCCAATCAACAGATTCGCCAGCCCAAAGAGCGTGTACAGCCGCGCTGTGTTCTTCGCCAGTCCACGGTAGGACACCTTCTTCATGCCGAAGAGGTTCTTGATGATCCTGAACGGATGTTCAACCTTGGCCCGGATGCTGGCCTTGACCTGTTCGATGCGCTCTTGCAGTCGTCCATCCGGCGTATCCGGCAAGGCCTTGCGCTTGCCCGGACGCATGGCGATTTCCCATTGAATCTGGCGCCCCTGGTTCTCCTCCCGCTTCTCAGCGCCTTGGTAGCCGGCATCACCCACGCCAAACCGTTCTTCTCCATGCAGCAAGGCATGGGCCTGGGTGACATCGCTGACGTTGGCTGAGGTGGTGACCAGTGTATGCACCACACCCGTTTCAGCATCGACGCCAATGTGCGCCTTCATGCCGAAGTGCCATTGATTGCCTTTTTTGGTTTGATGCATTTCAGGATCACGCTCACCGCTTCGATTTTTGGTCGAAGACGGCGCAGCAATGATGGTGGCGTCAACCACCGTGCCTTCCTTGAGAATCAAGCCCTTCGCGGCCAGTAGGGCGTTGATGGTTTCGAAGATGCGCTCGGTCAGCTGGTGTGTTTCCAGCAGGCGGCGAAACTTGAGCAGGGTGGTGGCGTCTGGTGCAGATTCTCGCGACAGGTCAACGCCAACAAATTGCCGGATGGCCTGGCTGTCATAGATGGCGTCTTCAATGCCTTCGTCCGAGAGGCCAAAGCATTGTTGGGCGATGTACATGCGCAGCATTCGCGCCACGCCAATCGGCGGTCGGCCCCGGCCTGTTCCTTTTGGGTAGAACGGCTCAATCTGTGCGACCAAGGCGGCCCAGGGCGTCACGTTGTTGATCTCGTCAAGAAACCGGTCGCGCCGAGTGACTTTTTTCTTTGTTGCGTATTCCAGTTCGGAAAAGCTTGCTTGCATCGTCATAGGCCATCCACGCTCAATGGGCTGATGTTCGCAGATCAGGAGGCTTCGGGCCAGCTGTTGGGGAATAAATCAGTGCGTCCCTAAGGGTCTGGCAGGATGAGCACAGTGATAGCCATGGCACCTTGCTGGAGAGCGTGCGCTTTGCTGGCCAGTGCGTTGAACTATGGCATTGGCAGCTGGCTCCCGGTGTCACCTATGAAGCCGAGCCGGATCCGCCGGGCAGTCAGGAAATGCTGTACATCATCAGTGGGGAACTGGTGCTGACGCTGGATGGCTTGCTACGCCCGCTGGTGACCGGCACGTCAATTGCTTTTGCTTCTGACCAGCCTTACCGTTTTCACAACCCTGGGCCGTTCATGCTGCGTTTCAGCAAGAATATCCTGCTGGCTGCCGAGTGAGAAATCCCCCGTCTGCATTGGTCAAGCGACGGAGACATTCATCCAACATGGTTGTGAAAAAATCGGTCTGATGGCCGATAAATGCGTAAGGTTTGACTTACGACAACACCGCCTGGGACTAAATTAGCAATTCTAATGCCCACTGCATGATGCCCGCTGCGCCAGGATGGCGCGCCCCAAGGGCGGATCAAGCCGCTTTCGTCCCTATCTTCAAGGGTGCGCAAGCGGCGCTTTCTCATGAACACCGTCAAGGACAGCACGCCATGTCTACCTACGCCGTGATTTTGCCCGCCGAAAAAATCAAGCAGTTCGCTGAACAGTTGCCGGTGGAGTACTCCGCGTCCACGGTGTACATCAACGGCATCTTTTTCCTGATGTCCAACAAATCCGCGTTCACCCTGTGCAAGGAGTTCCAGGCCTCGCTGGCGTCTGAGTCGATCATGGTGCTCGGCGTGTCGCGCAACACCGCGGTGCTGGGCGTTGCCCACGATAAAACGTCCAGCCTGCAAAAACTGGTGGCGCTGGCCTGATCTGATCCCGGCCCCCTGATGCGCCTGCGCCCCCGTCTCAGCCTGGCTGAGCGGGGGCGCAGTCTGTTCCCGCGTGTGCTTACGCTTCGTCGTCCAGCGTGGCCACCTGGCTGCGGCGTCTGGCCACGGTGCGCAGCAGCACATAGGCAATCATCGCGCCGATAAAAAACAGCAGCAGCATCCAGGCAATGCTTTGCAGGCTGTCGATCAGCGAGCGGTACAGCTCCAGCGTCCAGCGC
>CAZWRH010000062.1:0-2416 GCA_964636045.1 uncultured Gammaproteobacteria bacterium
CCGCTTTTCATTTATGGCAAGCATTTCAGACCATAGGGGGGTTGAAATCCGCTGGGCGTATCGCGCAAAAATTCGCTTCGCGCGTGATTTTTCAACAAACGCCGTGCGTTAAGCGCGCCAGAGCGCCTTGTAGGCCGCCATTGGGCATTGTGTAGCTTTGGCTGCTCACGAAAGCACTTTCTTGCTGGAGAACGCTGTTTGGTTGTTCAGTTGCTTACTTTTTAAGCAGCCTCATGCATTTATTGCATGGTTACTTTGTGGTGCCTTGCATTGTTCCTATAAAGTGCTTGAAATTTATAGATTATTCCATGGTTTACTATATTTAACGCTACTCATATAAGAGAAAAATTCAAAGCTACGGCTAAAAAAAATCTCCCATACGCGCGCACGGGAGATTAGCAAATAAAGTCAACAATCGTTTAAATTCACGCACTTACAAGAAACCAACGGATAAACAATGTTCCAGCTTTGGTAACCTAAGCGGGCTTTTTCTGGGTCACGTCCACGCCGTAAGCTTCGCTTACCGCATCTCGAAAAGAGACCACGGATTCTCCGATCCATTTTTCACGCGATTCCACACCCTCAGGAGTGTTGTCTCTCCCCTTCGGAAACCAGATGGTTCGCTGGCGCCTATCCCCGTTGATGTTCATCCACTGGCCTTTGATGGATCCGCCTTTCCCACTGGACATATGGAAGAACCTGGTTTTGGCGATCACTCGGTGAGCATTCTCGCGCCTGGCCCATGCTTCAAAGAACGGGTAAAGCTCGTCCTTCACCACAGGGCCGAACGGGATCGCCGCCTCTTCGCCGTTTTGATGCTGGTAAACCAACTCACCAGCCTTCCACATCTCAAAAAATAGTTCCCAATTCGACATGCTGAGCCTTGCCATGGTCTGCTTTGCTACAGTCATTACCGGCTTAGAATGCTGATGGAAAGATATTGAATCATAATTAAGCGTCGTGCTATTGGCTTGCTTTCTCAGGTATTCAGTTTTGATTGACATCAAAAAAGAATAAAACCATTCAATCCCATCGCCATTAATCTCTTTCTCTAGCACTGATTGCTCTGTCTCAGTCAGGATATGTTCCGGGCTGATGCATAGATATCGCCTGTCAGTCAGATCAATACTGACAACCGTGATCAGGTTTGACAGCAAGACCATGTTCATATAATTGCGTACAAGCCGCCCATTCAGAAATTTGGCTTCCACCACTTGTTCAAAGCCAGTAATCATCAGCTTAAGCCTGGCGGCATTGCCCTGTGGGTCTGCTGGGTCTGTCATCTCCTCCCCGATGGCAAGCAAAGCATTCTCTGCCCACGGGTTGTATTGGCTTGCCAACTGAGTCGCGCCAATCATCACAGAGTATTTCCCGTAGATGCGGCGCATGATCACGTCGAACAGCATTGACTTGCCCGTGCCGTTTTCTGGGCTTGCCACGATAACGGCCGTATCCAGCTTTGTGCCAGGATTCTGCAATGGATACGCCAGCCAACACATTAGCCAAGTCCATACAGAAATATCATAATTGCAAAGCTGTAGGCTAAGCTTGATGATATTCTTGCAGCCATCAAAAAAATTAATTGCATCTTGAGGCGGTAGCTTCTCTGTATATCCATCCGCCTTAAAATACTTAGGCCAATCTGGCTTGAAGGTGTTTATGTATTCAGCCGGGCATGTTTCTGTGGGGTCAAAAACCAAATGGGTATATGGGATTTTCTTTTTGTCGCCATTATCCCAAAACTTGAAAGCCTCACTACCCAATGCCAACTTCACCGTTGGCACAGTCACTACCTCATCAAGCACCCGGTCGTAAATCGTCGGCGTGCCATCAAGCACCACATACCGCTCAAACGGGCTCATCCCCCCAATTGCCTGGATGACCTCCCTGGCTCTCGCCTCCGCGATCACCCGCGAAATATCCTGCCGGGAAATGCCCAGCTTGCCGCGCTCGCCCACCGCCAGCGCCTGCCATTCTTTTGCCGGGCCAATCCCCACCAGCTGGCGCATGGCCGCCATGGCCATCTCCTGCTGCGTGGCGTGATGCCAAACCCGATTGCTGCCGATAATCAGCGCAAATTCCGCCAGCACCCGCCCAATCGTCCACCCGCCAACCGCCTGGGCATCATCTGCCTTGCCGCCGTCGATCACCGTCAACGCCGGCGGGCCAGACTTCACGGCCGGCTCAGCCTTGGTTTCGGCCGGCTTTGGCTCCCACGGCTGCGCCCCATACAGCATGCCGAGCCATTCTTCCGGCTCTAACTGGTCAATCGCATCTGCGATGTCCCACCCATCGTCAATCGAGCCAGGCGGCGCAATGCTCACCCGGCTGACCGCGCAACCCATGCCAAGCAATACCTGGCCAATGGCGTCCATCGCCGCCACCACCTTCTGGCCTTCGGTGCCGAGGCGTCGGA
>CAZWRH010000063.1:0-2394 GCA_964636045.1 uncultured Gammaproteobacteria bacterium
TGTCGAGGGACTTGTTTAACTTCTTCGAAGACTTGTTCGGAACGTTCTATTCAGCCGTTGGAAAGGGATACGCACCGGCTGTTTACCCTGTCTATCTCAAGGTCTTAGACCCCCACGTCGTCGACATGACAAATAGAGACGCAAAAGGTCTTGCCAAACTGGTAAGGGAAGGCAGGGGCAAAGGTGTTGACGGAATCGAGTTCAAGAACATACAAGATGGCGGAAATGCTTCTGACCATTACCTAATTTTCGACCCCACCCAAATCAAATCCGCCATCGGCAACCGTGGCACATTCGACAAAGATAGCGCCAATATCCTCTTTGCCAAGGACGCGAAATCAACCAGCGTTTCGCCGGCAGACATCCGCGCCGCGCTGGTCGGTCGGTTTGGTGAGCGCGGCATCAAGGCGCTGGAATCGTCTGGCCTGCTGAAGATTGTACGCATCAAGGATGCTCCGGAGGCTATGCGCGAAGAGGCGATGGCGCAGGGTGCTTCTGCGCTGTACTCGGCTGATGGCGTGGCTTACCTGTTCTCTGATCGCATGACGGCCGAGGATGCGCCGGGTAAGTTGCTGCACGAAATCGGCGAACACTACGGCCTTGAGCGCATGCTGGGCGCCGATGGCTGGGGCCGCATGAAGAAGCGGATTGTTGCCATGGCCAAGGCCAAAGGCTCCGTCGCCTACGGCGCATGGGAGGGCGTGAAGGCCAACTACACCGAGTTTGCCAACAAGTCCGATTCCGAACTGGCTGGCAATGAGCGTTTCCTGCATGAGGTTCTGGCCGCCATTGGCGAGAACAAGGCCGGGATGCAAACAAGCCTATGGCGCGAGATGCTGGCCGCCGTCAAGGAATGGCTGGCCTCCAAGGGTTTGCTGGTTGATTGGATCAACGAAGGCGACATCGCCAATCTGGTTTCCGGTTCGCTCAAGAAGGCCATGCGCGATGCTGAAGCCGGATTGGTGGCGCCGGAGAAAATGGAGTCTCTTGTCGAAACCTACTTCAGGCAGATCGTTTCCGCCATGAAGGCTGCCGACCAACTGATCGAGGATTGCGCTTAAATGGCCTGCCAATACACCTACCAAGGAAAAACCTACGAGTCTTGGGAGTTTGCCGAACTGCTGGCCGGCATGCCGGCTGCCGACCTCATGCAGTTCATGCCTGCGGAGGCGCGGCTGCAGATGGTCATGCCATCGATTGCCAGCGCGGCGGCCGGCTTCAGTCCGGCCGCCCTGCGCGGCCATATCGAGCGCAGTTCTCCCAAGTTGGCCACATTGATTCACGATGTCTTCACCAGCCAAAAGACGTTCAACTGGTGGCACCGCAACTTGGGTTCGCAGTTCCACAAGGCGCAGATCAATAAGTTTTTCCGCCGCGTTTTCGAGAGTGCGCAGAACTATGAGCAGGATACCGCGCGCTTTGCCTCAGAGGCGGCTGAACTGGCGCCTGATCTGATCCCGAAAATGGACACGATGAAGGATGCTTGGGCGCAACGCAAGTTCATCCAAAACACCAAGGACTTCAACGCGGTGTCGCCGTTCGTCTGGTTCGGCACGCTGGCCGGTATCAATCTGACCAGCCCTGAGAATATCCACTTCCTAAAGGATCCCGCCGCACTGGTGGCCAAGTTTGGCGACATCCTGCCCAAGGGGAAGCCACTGAAGGCGCTGACCGATCACCAGATCAATCTGTTCAAGCAGTACCACGCCGCCGCTGCATTCAGCCTTGATGTGCTGGCTAAAACGGAGATGACCCGACTGGCCAAGGTATCGAAGCTGCAGGAGGCTGGCGCCGATCTGTCCATGATGGAAACGGCCTTGTTCTACTTTGAGCAGATTGCCGGCGAAATGGAGATTACCGCCGAGCAGATTGCCGACCTGAAGGCACAGCAGAAAGCCGAGTTGAAGCTGCTTGAGGAAGCGGCGAACGACGAGGCAAGCGATGCCGAGAAGCGCAAGACCTACGCCAAGCTGTTGATCGAAATCCGCCAGCGCCACAAGGAAGAGATGGATCCGCTGCAATCGAAGCTGGCCGACTTCCAGACTTTGAAAGATGGTTTCATTGGCAAGGCTGGACAGATCGAGAAGCTGAAGGGCGAAGGTTACGCACCCTTGATGCGTTTCGGGAAATTCACGGTTGATGTGGCCTTGAAGACCAAGGACGGCAGCGTAGTCAAGGACAACGACGGCAACGAGATCCGCCCGTTCTTCGGCATGTTTGAATCAGAGTCCGAGGCAAACGCGGTGGCGCGCGAGATGCGCGAGATGTACCCGGACCATGAGATTACTCAAGGCATCCTGTCCGAGTACCAGCACAGCCTGTTCAAGGGCATTAACCCGGAAACGGCTGAAGCCTACGCCAAGATGATGGGCATGGAGTCCGATGAGGCTTTTC
>CAZWRH010000064.1:0-2328 GCA_964636045.1 uncultured Gammaproteobacteria bacterium
GTTAACAAACGAACCAGATAAATGAACATCAGGTATAAATGCCATAAACTAAAACTCCATTATTTAGTTACTGTTGATTTACGAGTTCCACGCTTAGTAGCTTTAACTTCTGTATCTTTATTTGTTTCTTCTGTAGTCTCTACAACTTCTTCCTCAGTTTCTTCTACAAGAGTTTCTACTGATTCGACTGCTGTTTCAGTTGAATCTTTATCGAAGATAATAAAAGTCTTATAACCACGAGCTAATGATTTCTCATAATCAATGTTCAGATTATATTTTTCATCTAACATTTTTAGGAATTCAGTGCTGTTGATAGCTTTATATTGTGTACCATCATTATCAATCCACCATGCACCACCACAACGCATAGTTTGGTTCAGGTCAATTGAGGCACCTTTCTCTTTAATCAGGTATTGAATAAAATCTAACTTACGGCGAAAATGTTTATATTCTTGTGTCATAAAATTAAGTCCTTTCTTTGTTTATTAAGGAGTCTTATAATTACAGACTCCAGAAACAATAAAAGCCTACACAATGGCAGGCTTCTATTTAGATTAAATTATTAAGCAAAAGTACCAGTTGACTGAACAAACAGTTCTGGACGTTTGTTAACAACCAAGAAGCTGGCTTCAGATTCAACTTTAGCTTCACGCAGGTAATCAGATTCTTTATACCATACATAGGCTTCAGAAGCTGGTTGATTCAGATCAGCAAAGGTGTCAGCAGGTGCATAAACAACTTCAATCAGACCTTCAATACCTTCTGGGAAAATTACAGCATCACCAGCAGTTACATAACCAGAGATATCTTCTACATAAGTTACACCTTGGTGAGTGAAGATACGGTTGATCATATCACCACCCAGACGACGACGCAGAGGCTCTTGGTCAGAAGGGTAGTTTTCGTAAGCATCAACAATCAGTGGATGGCTGATAAAACCAGAGAACCAAGTTGGTGAGCACAGAGCCATGATGCGATATTCGTCAGCATTATCACCAGCATTTGCAATGATATGTTTACGAGCTTCTTTTTCAATCACGTCAGCAGGGTTAACTGTTGCAGTGGTGAAGTTGATGTCAGCGTCTTTCTGTGAAACACCCCATTCGGTGAACCAAGAATAAGTTGCGTTAGCATCGCCCGGTGCATAAGAAGCACCAAACATTGCAGTGATCAGTGCTTTCTCAATCAAGTTAGCATGAGAACGGCGTAAACGGCGCATTACACGGTCAACTTCCTGTTGAACAGTTTTAGGTGCATTAGGATCACCATAAGCTCGGAAGTTCTGAATGTCTTGACGAGAAATCTGACGATCCAGTGGGAAGAAAGGAATATTGAAGTTCTTGATAGTTGCAACTTCTGAACTAGCGTAAGTACGTTCACCACCACGCTGTTTAGCTACAATTGAGTCAGTGGTTTCAACAACACGTTCAATCTGTGCTACAGTAGTAGAACCGAAATACTGTGCATGGAAGCCCATAGAGGTAACAAGTTTATTTACACGAGGTGTTACTTCAAACAGACCGGTGTAATCAAGAATTTGAAAATCGCCATTGCGAGATACAGGCATTTAATAGTCTCCGATAAAATCTTTATTAGAATTAATTTAAGATTGATTTGATTAAAAGAAGTGTTTAGATTGACATCCTCCTCGCCGTAAACGACGAGGATTCCTAATTCAACGAAAGAACTATTGTTCTTTCTCCAAAGGCTTTGTTGCTGATAGCAACAACACGGTGTGCCCCACCGCAATTAAACTTAATAAATTGTTTTAGAAACTATTACTGAACTTTATTACCTTTACCTTCCAGAACAGCAATACCGTTAGCATTGATTGCAGCATCGGAATATTTCAGAGCAGATTCTTTGAAGGTGGTGCCACGAACAGCAACAACACAAGGGAAGGTAGCACCAGCGGTCAATTTACCATCCAGATTTTTAGCTTTCATATCGACGATAACACCGTAGATAGTTGCATAACCAGCAGCAGCAACCCAAGCACCAGCGGAGGTAACAAGAGCACCAACATCCATACCAGCAGCATAAGTAACAGTAATTTCTTCGGTAGTGTAACCCAAGTCAGAAGAACCGACTTTACCTACAACAACATCAGAAACAAATTTTTTTAAAGTAGACATTTATTTTGTTTTCCTTATTAAGAATATTTTTATTAGTTTAGTAGTTTATAAATGCTACTTATTTGGTAGCTTGTGCGGCTTTAGCTTTAGCAGCAATGCGTTCTTGAATAACATCTTGTGCTGATTTTTCAGCTTCTGGTTGAACATCCAGAGCAGTATCAACACCTTGTTCAGAAGCAAAGGCTTCTTTAAC
>CAZWRH010000065.1:0-2292 GCA_964636045.1 uncultured Gammaproteobacteria bacterium
GGGAAATTACGCAAAAACTAAAGAGAAGTTCTTAAACATGACTTTTACATCAAATAACTATGGGGATTTCGTAGTTATAGAGTATGAGCACTGTTCTAACGTAATTATTAGATTTATAAATACTGGAGCCGTTTTAGTAACAAATACGGCAAGTATTCTTCGTGGAAATGTAAAGGATCCTAGTGTTAAGAAAGCTTCTGGTAAAAGAACAACTATGAAACATTGTAAATATGTTGGAAACACCTACTCATCTAATAACTATGGTGATTATGTTGTTGAAGATATTGTAGATAGCGAAAAAGTCAATATCAGATTTATAGACACAGGAAATGTACAAGAAGTCCTACGCAGTCAGATCACTACAGGTATCATTAGAGACCATAGTGTAAAACAAGTTAGAAAACCTAGAACAGGTAATATTATTCACAAGGTTGGGTATGTTGGAGAGGATAGGGAGATTATTAAGGAGTACCCTGATATTTACGCTGCATGGGTCTCTATGTTACAACGTTGCTATAGTCAAAAGAACGAGGTACTGAAAAGAAACTATAAAGATTGTACAGTTTCAGAAGGGTTTAAGTATTTTCCTACATTTCTAGAATGGTGGTTAGAGAAATCCAAAGGCATTGATATTAAACTTCAGTTAGATAAAGACATCCTAGTTAAAGGAAATAAAATCTATTCAGAGGATACTTGTGCGTTAGTTCCTAGAGACATCAACATATTGTGTATTAAACGAAACAAGGCTCGTGGGAAATACCCTATCGGTGTGACCTACTGTAAGATGTCTAAAAAGTATAAAGCACAGTTTAGTAAGTTTAATGTTATTACCAACTTGGGTTCACACGATAGTGTAGAAAGTGCATTTCTAGCTTACAAGATAGCAAAGGAAGAGTATGTTAAAGAAGTTGCAAATAAGTACAAAGATGTTATTGAAGATAAAGTTTATGAAATTTTAATGAAGTACGAGGTGGATATTGACGATTGATACTTCGTTTTTCTATAAGCTAACTTTTCGTAAGTCGATTTGTTTTTGATACTTTAATAAGCTGCGCTTTTTGTAATCCATATTTGAAATCTTACTGATATTTGTTTTCATTATGAGAACAGATATAGATATTCAAAACCCTATAGAATGTATACAAATATAGTTGACACAGTTGTTCAGATTTGATAGATTTGAATTATTAAATAATGTAATTAGGAGATGTAAGATGAAGATTTATGTAATTGTAAAAGAAACACGTAAAGAAATTGGAATTGATACATATTGGGAACACGAGAATGTACAAGCTTTCTCTTCCAAACAAGATGCAGAGTTTGAGTTAAAATACACATACCGATCAGAAGGTTTTAAAGATGATGTATGTTTCAATATTGAAGAAATGGAGATAAACTAATGAAGAATTACCAAGTAACATATTCTATTGGTGGATTAGGGGATGTGCAATTAACAGTGTACACAGACATTGATGAAAATGATCCGAACTTTCACCTTGCCATCGACAACCTGTGTATGGACAAGATTATCAATGAAGTTAATTCTTACGGTAAGATAAAGAGCTTTGATTAGTATGAAAACTTTAATATTCATAGATGATGAAAGAAACTTTGAAGATGTTACTTGGGCTAATTATCCTCACTTTGATAAAGTAGTTACACTAAGGCAGTACCACGAGTTTGAAAACTATATAGCAGATATTGTTATTCAAGGTGGAACGTTAGAAGGTTTGTATTTTAGCTTTGATCATGACTTAGGGTTAGAGGATAGTAAGTGGTGTAGAGAAATGACAGGGTATGATTGTGCTTGGTACTTAGTTTTGTTGATGGGGGAGATTAAAACAAACCCGAATATGATTAAATATTGGGTGCATTCACAAAACCCTGTTGGGAAGAAGAATATAGAAAGTTTATTTGAGAATTATTTAGACTTCTATAATGGTATTAGAAAATAATTAGGGAGCTTCGGCTCTCTTTTTATTTGTTCAATGTTTAGTGAAATTGCATACTTAGGTGCGTTTTTGGTTCAGACCATAAGTCCTTGATAAATATAGAAATTCCACTTAGTCGCAGACCCAATGTTTATGAGATTTCAAGGTAAAATTCCATCGAACCCCAGACCTGTCACTTCTAGGAAAATATCACAGAGGGGTACTTAATTTTTGACCTCCTCATCTAAGGATTTCTACAGGTATCTCCGTTCATATTTGCATTCATATATCAATTTACCTAATAAGCAAATTTAAAATATTCATATAATCAAAATAAATAAAACTGATTTACATATAATTT
>CAZWRH010000066.1:0-2288 GCA_964636045.1 uncultured Gammaproteobacteria bacterium
GTGTATAAATTTATTTAAATAATATTATAAGTTATTTATTTATAAATAAGAATAAATAAAGAATGTTATTTTTTAGTATTTTATTCATGTGGATAACTATATCACAATATATACAAAATAGTACTTGACATTATTATTATAGTTGTTTTATATTAAATTTATATGAGTGATAAGTATAATCTTTATAATCTAGAGCTAAAATTTAAGGATTTTCTTATTTCGGGAAATGTTTCATCAGCCACTTTAAAGAATTATTTGTCAGATTTTAGACACTTTCTTGGCTTTATGACAATAAAATCACTCATATCAGATGATTTTTTTTCATCTTTAAACGAAAGAAACATCAAAGAGTACCTTGATTTTATAAAAAACTCCAATTTACCATCAAAAACAATTAACAGAAAACTATCAACTTTAAGAAAATTTTGTAGTTTTTGCTTGGAAAATAACTACATTCAAACAAACCCTACTCAAAAAATTCAAAACGTTAAAGAAAGTTACTTTGAAAATAAAGTAGAAACTCAAAAAGAAAACAAAACAAATACTGCCGAAATTATTTTCAACGCATTTAAAACTAAGAACCCTAACGAAGCAGAAAAAATTAAAGATTTTTTTCAAATTATAAATTTTAAATAAAACTATGATAATAAAAAATATTCTCAAAACAGTCAGAGTATATTTTGATCCATCTTTTTTTGGAAGTCCATTTATATCAAATTACGATATTAAAACTCCAAAAAAAATTAATACTTTTATATCAAAAAGAAGATTATTTTTCAGAATTTGATTGCACTTTAAAATGAAGTATTTAACAAAAAATACCATTAAAGAATATTTAAATATTTTGAATAAAAATGGTGTTTCTGAGTTAAATATAAAAGACAAATTAACGTCTGTAAAAAAACTTGTTATATTTTTAAAAACAAATGAAACCATTGATGAAGAAAATTTTGAAGAAATACTTAACGAAATAAATAAAGAGCTAAAAAAGAGAGAGAATTTTATTAAAAGAAGTTTGTTATTTTTAAAAAAGATTCACCTCAATTCATCTGAAAAAATAAATAATTTTTCAAAAAGATATACCTCTTATTCTCAGGATGATAAAAAATTGCTTTTTTCATATTTGGGCTTTGCACTTTTACTCATTGCAACTTCAGCTCTAGGTGTTGGAATTTATAATCAATTTTTTAGTAAAGCTAATTTAAATTATGCTTATCCAAGCTCACCTACTGCTCCAGGATCTAGAGTAATTTCGTTTCAAGGAAGACTTACTGATAATTTAGGAAATCCTATAACAACTTCAATTGCGGTTCAATATAGCTTCTACAACGCCGAAGGAGCAACAGTTCCGCTCGTAACTAGAAATTGTAACGTTCAGGCAGATCAAGATGGAATTTTCTCAAGCTTGATTGGCCAAGATTGTGGAGCTGCACTTCCAGATACTTTATTTACAGAAAACCCAAATGTATATCTTGGGGTTAAAATTGGCTCCGACGCAGAAATGACTCCAAGACAACAAATTGCTAATGTTGGTTATGCAATGAACTCAGAAACACTGCAGGGCTTACCTGCTGGAACAGGTCCATCGTCGATTCCTTTTATCGATGCCTCAGGTCAATTGCTAATGGCTGCTTCTAACCCAAGTATTAGATCTTCTATTGGAAGCGCAACTTTTGCGATCTCAAGCGCCAATGCTGTTACTATTCAATCAGAAGGTACTGGAAATATTCTTCTTGGAGCAATAGGATCAGGAAAAATAAATTTTCAAACTGGTTCTACTGTTAATATGACCCTAAATAATGATGGAAATCTTGGTGTTGGAACTACAAATGCAGAATATAAATTTGAAGTAAATAGTGGAACCGGAATAGTTGGAAAATTTTCTGGTAGAGTAATTGGTGCCAACGCTGTAAATTCAAATGAATTTGCAACTTTAAGTCAACTTCAAGCAACAAATTTGTGGTTAGACGGAGGAAGTTATATGTATCCTAATACAACACTTGCTACAGACGTAGCAATTCCTTCCGGTTTTTTAGCTATTGGAGGTAGTGCTTTAACTTCAGGAACAAAGTTTGGAGTAATTGGAGGAAATGTTGGAATCGGAACAACAAACGCCCGTGGAATTTTAGAAGTAAATGTTGGCGTAACAAATGCTTTTTTTATCACATCAACTGGAAATGTAGGTATAGGTACTACTAATCCAGGATCATACAAACTTAATGTTACAGGAGGAAATACTTACCTTAATGGAATATTAAATATAACTGGTGGAATAACTGCTCCTACAA
>CAZWRH010000067.1:0-1357 GCA_964636045.1 uncultured Gammaproteobacteria bacterium
GATAGAGTAGCCATCACAATAGCCCGGAGTTAAATGTAGATACGAAATCAGTGTCAGGCTCACCAACACCAATATTTGCGCAGGCTTGCGTTTTCTGTGCTGCTGTAAGCGTCTGAGCGGCATCATATCGCAGTCGATAGCCTAGCGATGTGGTCACTGTGCTCGCAAAGTTAGCATCGTTCCCAAGCGCCGCTGCCAGTTCTGCCAGTGTATCTAATGCCGATGTTGCGCCGTTTGTAAGCTCATCCTTGGCTGTTTGAATTGCAGACGCGACCTTAGACGATGACCAAACCTGTGTTGTCGATGTTGTGGAGTCGGATATTGTGATTGAACTTCCAGCTCCGTCAATAGCGGATTTCAGCTCATTGATCGCAGCAACAAGAGAACCCTTCTGGGTTGTCGTTAATGCTGATAAATCGCTGGCGTTTGTGTTGATTAGCGTCCGCAGTGATTTGCATTCTGTCGCCATTCGAGTGGCTAAATCGGTGATCCGTGCTTGTAGCATTGACATTGTTTAACCCTCAAATAAGTTTGTTGTCGAAAATAAGCGTAAAGTCTGGCAGGTCGTCACCTTGATATTCTGGCCCCTGTGGGCCGGCATCGCCCTTTGGCCCCACAATCCCTGTGTTAATGGTGGTAACTGTTGCTGAACCATTTTCTTGGCTGATCAGCGTTACCGTTTGATTGCCATAACTTATGCTGGTTGATATCTGATAAACCGGGGAAACAGTCGTGACAATGCTCATGATGTAACATCCTGAATTGTCGTGATGCTGAACGTCTCAGTGCTGATAACAACACCAGCGTCTGTTGTGTATTGGATATCACATTGCAGCACACCGACAGGCCAGTTTGCAGTTGAGCCTTGCAGCGTGAATGAATCGCTTGTTTTTGTAACTGTAAGATTTGTAACCGGTCTTGGTCCATATTTAACGGTCGATTTTATTTGCCAGTTTTGCAGACTTTGAGGAAGTGAATTGCTCGCCACACTGCATTGCAAGAATAGCGTATCTCCGCGCTTGATGGTTATGTTAGACGTCGCCATTGTTTTCCTCCGTTCTACTCGTTGTATTCTGTGCGGTCTGGATGCACAAAACGCACTCCGCCCGCGACATAATCAATCATAACGCCATGCGGTTCTCCGGCAATGTCTACAATGATCTCATCACTCCAGTAAATGAAGTTTTCAATGCCATATTCAGATAGCTTATCGCAGGCGGATTTAATCAGCGCATTGCCATCGAGTGAGTGCATTTTGTTGGAGTCTAGCAGGATGAGCATTATAGATCCCATAAATACTGTAAGAACATGGATCACCCCATAAAATAAACCCCGCACAGTGGCGGGGTTATGAATT
>CAZWRH010000067.1:1367-2260 GCA_964636045.1 uncultured Gammaproteobacteria bacterium
CACTGCATTCGATGCAGCCTGGATGCACAAAACGCACCCCGCCAGCTACATAATCAATCATAACCCCGTGCGATTCTCCGGCAATATCTACGCTGATCTCATCATCCCAGTGAATGAAGTTTTCAATGCCATATTCAGACAACTTATCGCAGGCTGACTTGATCAGTGAGTTACCATCTAGTGAGTGCATTTGATGCGCATCTAGCGAGACTAGCATCAACGCTGCTCCCAAATCATTTCAGTATGGCCGCTTGCAGCCTTCTGAGCCGTTGCGCCTGATGTCACTAATGCAGATCCAGCGATCGGCTCACTTATTCAGATTCCGCCGTTTCTTCTGTAGTCTCAACGACTGCGAGTTTATCTGCGCCCGTTTTTCGCTTGCGCTTAACTGATACGGCCGATTCTGTTTCTTGTTGGCTTGCTGCATGTTGTTTGGCCCTCAATTCCGCCTGTTGCTCTAGCGTTAGAAATACACCGCCTTCAAACCCATCATTATTTAACGCCATATTCCACCTACAAAAAAGCCCTATTGCTAGGGCTTAATATTAACACGCTTTATCAGTTATGCACAAAGAATGCAAGTTTGATATTTTCACGCTGGAATTTAAGCTCCCAGTTTGCAGCAAGAGCAACCTCTGTAGTAGTTGGAGATTCGCCAGCCACTGAGCTTTCAGTCCAGTTGTAGCCTTCTGGATGAATGATCCACTGTTTGCGCTCAACCAGCGTTTCAACGCCTGCGCCATTACCTGCCAATTCATCGTACTCAGTAGCAACTGGACGCGCTGGCAATGTCATGCCATAGCCGATACAGCCCGCGCCGTACAGTACTGACACATAACGAGAGCCAGAAGTAGTACCGGCAATAACTGGCAGCTTCTTATCAACGACAACGC
>CAZWRH010000068.1:0-2251 GCA_964636045.1 uncultured Gammaproteobacteria bacterium
AGAAGTTGTATTTAATTATTTTAACAAGGTGGTTAGGAGATGTAGAATGGGTAAAACAGTTAATCGTCAACGTCAAGATGGACGTAATACGAATAATTATGAATACAAGAAAGAATGTGGTGTAGAAGGTTTTCCTGCTAACACCTCTCCTGAGAAGTTTCTATCAGAAAGACGTATTGAGTTAAAACCTCGTAATGAGAAGCAGAGACAATATATCAATATGATTGAGTCTAAGAACCTTGTGATTGCTACTGGTTTTGCAGGGACATCGAAAACATATTGTCCTACTGTGATTGCTGCTCAGATGCTTCGAGATAAGAAGATTGATCGTATTATTTTAATTCGTTCCCCTGTGTCAGATAGTACAAGTGTCGGTATGCTAAAAGGTGATTTGATTGAAAAGACTAAATTTTGGTTGATGCCAATTTTAGATACTTTGAACAAAGCACTATCTCCAACACTTGTTGAGTACCTAATTAAACGAGAGCAGATTTTGTGTCTAGCACCAGAGTTTTTAAAGGGCGTCTCATTTCGGGAAACGGATTTTGTGATATTTGATGAGGCGGAAGACATTACAAAAGGTGAAGCTCTTTCCTTAGTTACTCGTCAAGGTGGTGGAACAACAGTCCTCTGTGGAGATTTACGACAAAAGATTATTAGTCGAGATAGCGGATTACCTTTATTGTTAGATGTTATTGGTAAATCTTCAGAACTACATCGTAGTGTTGGTGTTATTGATTTTGACAGTTTTGATGACATTGTTCGATCTGAAGACTGTAAGAATTGGGTGAAAGCACTAGTAAAACTAAATTATATGTAAGGAGAAAGTATGAAACATAAAACCAACAACGAAGATTTAAACTTAGACTTGTTTCAACACAATGAACAACTAAATTATAGTGTAAGTAGTATAGTGCATAATAAGTTTGAGTTTAACTTGGATGAAGATATTAAAGAACCTAGTTATTACCGTAACTTAATTGAGGTGTTAAATAACGCAACAGAGCAAGACTTAGTTGTGTTGAATATCAACTCAGGCGGAGGTATGCTAGATAGTGCAATATCTATTATTGATGCTCTACGAAACACACGAGCAAATACCCTAGCTTGGATTTCAGGAAGTGCTTATTCTGCTGCTGGGTTAATTGCTTTATCGTGTCAGAATGTTGAGGTTGGTGAGTTTGCAACTCTCATGGCGCATAACAGCCAATATGGTTTAGGTGGTTATACGACAGACATTAAAGATCGTGCTTTGTTTGAACACAAGATGACTTCTAAAATTATGCAAAGTGTTTATCGCTTCTTCTTATCTCCTGAAGAGATTGAATCTGTTCTAATGAATAAGACACTTTGGATGGACGCTTCTGAAATTGCTGAACGACTAAGTTATATGCAAGAAAAACTACAAGAAGAGTTTGAGGATGAATTAGAAGCTTTCCAAAAGGAACAAGAAGATGGTTTAACTAAGAAGCCGAAAAAAGAAAATTCTTCCTAGCTGATGGTTATTCTAACTGTTAATTACTGTTAATAATTATTGACACGATAGGGATGTGTGGGGTAAACTCTATTCATCCCTATTTTTATGTTTAAAGGAGAGAAGGATGAAAGTGTACACACTAAATAGTTTTGCTCAAAATAGTGAAACAGGTTACTTTGACGAATACTATGACAATCACGGTGTATTTATTATGAAGCATTTTGCTGAACAGTTTGCAGATCAACATGCTTTAAACCACGGAGAGACTTTACGTTATGTTATTGAGGAGTTTGAATTATGATACTTAAATTCCTTAAACAATTATTCTGCTTTCCGCATCATTATGAACAAGAGGTAAGTCCTTTTGATGATGAGTGGTGGGAAGATTGCAGGAAGTGCAATAAAACACGTAAAGTTAAGAAAGTTATTATTTAAAGGAGATATAAATGGACGCTAAAGAAATACAAGCTTTGAACGACTTACAGAAAGCATTACTCTCTATTAACGGAGCATCGAGACGTTTAGGATTAAACACAGAAGAAGTTGTCATTGTTTTACCAAGAGGTGATTTTGCTTACTCTAAGAATGTATTAGAATCAGGTAACGGTAGTTTAGCTAAGTTTTATATTCCTGTTGATGTAGATACTTTTAAGTTATCAGGGATTACAATTAGTCGTAATAAAGGAGAAAATGAATGAAGATTAAACCGTTACTATCATGTGAAGTACCTTTAGATAAGGTTAAGTTTCCTATTTATATCAGTACAAAATTCGA
>CAZWRH010000069.1:0-295 GCA_964636045.1 uncultured Gammaproteobacteria bacterium
TATTATAAGGAGCCAGATTTTCCACGTGAACCTAAGATTTATTTTCATTTTTCTATTAGTTGACCACCTATAAGGGATAGCATCAATGGTAATCCCATAATTAGGGTAACGTTTACTTCTTCTTACTACTTTATTATCTATAATTTTTTCTTCAAACATTTATATTCCTTACTGTTATTGGGGAACTTTGGCGATTTCGCTGCGGATTGCCCATTATTATCTTAACAACTTTTTACTATACCTCAAGTGATTAATTTGAGCCACTCACTATGTTACCATGCAAGTTTAGTATTGT
>CAZWRH010000069.1:379-1446 GCA_964636045.1 uncultured Gammaproteobacteria bacterium
AAAAGGAATCACAATTTTAATTCTTCGGCATAAATTTGATTTTTACTAAGCATTTGAGCCATCGCATTAACTACTTTTTCATATTTAAATGGTTCTAACTTAGTGGCAGTTGCAAGCTCTGATAATCCACTGAATACCTTATTCACACCGCCGACACCAATGTCTTTCTGCCCTGCCATTGCAATCTGAGAGTATCCTTGTGATGCTTGCTCACGACCAAGACCTAATCGATATGTTTCAGAACGTAAATAATCTAACTGACTTTCAGCTTGTTCTTTATTTCCTGTTGCAACCAACATCTGAGCTTTTTGGGCTTCATATTGTTTACCAATATTGGAAATACCCATCAAACCAGCAAAAGCTGTATAACTTGCAGTAGCTTGAACAAAAGCCCCACGCATATCATGAATAGACTGGTTAAATCCTCGTTGAGCCCGTTGTGTTCTATACAAATCGGCACGTAAAGATCTCAATCTTGTGCTATATTGTTCTGCATTAATTTTACCACTTCGCAAATCACCATAAAGAGATGCTGCTTTTCTCTGACCACCACGACCAAATGTAGATCCGAACCACTCTTGTGTAGCTTGTGCTCTACGATCCATACGCATATTACGATTATTAATGGAACCTTGCTCTCTACTTGCACGAGACTGTTCTCTTTCTCTACGTGCAATACGTTTTGATGTTGCAGAGGATCTGGCACTCAAGACAGCTTGTCTCCGGCGATCATAAAGGTTTTGAATCTTCTGGTCTCTTTTCATATTTTCAGCTAATGCTTGACCATGTAAACGATTCATTTCTTTTAGATCACGTGCTTCTTGTTTCCACCTAGCTCTTCGTTCTTTTCTTGCAGTGTTATGACGTTTTAGAACATCTTTTTTGCGTTCATTGTATATGCGATTCATCTCCGCATCAAACATCTTATTAAATTTCTGCTGCTCATTTAGACTACGTTTTCTATCTTCAATAATAGCTTGTGTATGAGCACGCTCGGTTTCTCTTTGTCGTCTTAAAGAAGCAGCATCTTGTTTGTCTCTTAGTAATGCCAATGTCTCTGTACAAGA
>CAZWRH010000069.1:1456-2153 GCA_964636045.1 uncultured Gammaproteobacteria bacterium
GTTGTTAGCTGTTGCAGCAGCTCTGGTTGCAAGTTTTGAGGTTCTTTCTTCCTGCCTTAGCATATCTGCAAAAGCTGTTTGCGAGGCTTTGCCTGCACCTGATTTAGAAGTCAATCCTCGAACAGATTGTGCTCGTCGTTGATTGGCAATCTTTTGTTCAGCTAGAGCTTGTTTATTCTTTGCTTTATAAATAGCTTCTGCTGTTTTTAATTGTGATTTTTCTGTTTTATCTAACTGTTTTTGAACAACTAAATAATCAGATTTCATCCGAGCTTGCTGTTTATTTGCTCGTGTCATTTGTTGTTGAACTTTAGCAAAAGGTTGTGTTACACCTTTCATTGCATCTTTAACTTTCTTAATATCTGCTAGAACTTTATTAAGAGAAGCTTTATCTGTAGAAAAATTAACTATATTAGTTAGCTTTCCTATAACCTTACCTTCAGCCATTGTGGTTGTCCTCCAATGTAGCTCCTTGATAATTTATGTAAACGATTGATATGTGTTTAAATGTTTAGTTAATTTATTAATAAAAGAAAAGGGCAGGGCCATTAAAGCCTCTGCCCTTGAAATAGTTTCTGTTTTATAGTATTTATTTCTTATTCTTGGTTGCAATAAGGCAACCTGAACTTCGTTCAACAGAATTTCTTCTGCAATTATTTCTTAGATTGATTTTCTAAATCTTCATATTGTTTAGCTT
>CAZWRH010000070.1:0-2120 GCA_964636045.1 uncultured Gammaproteobacteria bacterium
GGAATTAAGATTCCGTTTTGGAAAGAAATATTAGAAACGGCGATTAATTGTCAAAAAGCGGTTCCGAGTTTGGGATTTATGGGAGTAGATGTAGTTTTAGATAAAGAAAAAGGGCCGGAAGTGTTGGAAGTAAATGCTAGACCAGGTCTTTCAATTCAAATTTGTAATAAAGCTGGGCTTAGAGCTAGAATGGAAAAAGTTGATGAAGTAGAAGTAAGAAGTGTGGAACATGCGATAACTTTAGCCAAATATTTGTTTGGTGAAAGTTTTTTTGACAAAATTGAAGCTAAAGAAAAAAATAAAATGATTGAATCCGAAGAAGTTATTAGAATAAAAATTCCAAAAGGGTTTAATCCAGAACTGGATAAATCAAAAATAATTAAACAGGGAAAACATCATCGAGTAATTGAAGTAAAAGCGAAAATAGATACTGGAGCATTGAGAAGTTCAATTGATGAAAAATTGGCCCAAAAATTGGGATTATTGGCAGAAGATAAAGTGTTATATTATCGTCATTATCGATCAGCTTTGGGAAAAAATATTGAAAGACCAGTAATTGGTTTGACATATTGGATTAAAGGTAAAAAAATTATGACGGCAGTAAATGTGGCTAATAGAGAAGGATTGAGAACAAGATTTTTAATTGGAAGAAAAGACCTTAATGGTTTTTTAATCAGTGCAAAAAAATAATATGTTAATAATTAAATCTTTTTTAAAATAAATTTATAAAATTTTTGTTACGAATTTTTTTTGATCGGTGAGTCCACGGCGCGGGCTCAATATCAAAAAAAATTGCAACTTCTAATTTTATTAAACAAATTTATTTTAAATATAAAAATATGACAAATAAAATTGTGGTTTTTGGAGGGAATGTTAAAGGTTTTAAATTTTTGGAGTTAAAAGAAGCGGCGGAGAGGTTGGGAGTAGATTTGGAATTGGTTAGTTATAAACAAATGAGTTACGAAACAGAAATGGGAAAAATTTTGATTGATGGAAGAGAAATGAAAAATTATGATGTATATTTTTTCCGAAGTACTAAAAAATATTGGGAAGAAGTAAGTTTGATTTTGGATAATATTGATAAAAATAAGATTGTAGTTGATCCGATTGTCAGAAGCGGAAGGCCAGGGGATGTGTGTAAAGCTTATCAAATGTTGGTTTTGAGCCAAGCTGGTTTACCGGTGCCAAAAAGTATTTATGGTAGTTTGAATTACCTTAAAAAAGAGGCAATAAAAAATTTTGAATTTCCATTGATTATTAAAGGTAGTCGAGGAGACAGAAGAAGACAGGTATTTAAAATTTATGGAAAGAAAGATTTTAAAGAATGGACAGATAAATTGAAAGTTTTAGAAAAAAATGGAGAAAATAAATACATGTTGCAGGAATATATAGTAAATAAAGAAGATTTTAGGGTGATGGTATTAGGTAATAAAGTGTTAGGAGTGATGCGTAGAGGAGTGGGTAATAATCCAAGACTTAAAAATGTGTTTGAAAAAACTGATTTACCAGAAAATGTTAAAAAATTAGCAGTAGAAGCGGCTAAAAAATGTGGAATTTTGATTGCTGGGGTGGATGTAGTTTTTAGAAATGATGATATGACAAAACCTTTGTTTTTTGAGGTAAATAGAACTCCAAATTACACAAGATTTGTGGAAGTTACCAATATTGATGTGGCTACTGAAGTAGTAAAATTTTTAGCTAACTTGGAAAAATAAAAACAATATAGTAGACTTGGAGAATATGAAACTACTATATATAATGTTGATTTCGATGATTCCTTTAATTGAGCAGAGAGGAGCAATTCCAGTGGGTATTTTGGCTTATCATTTAAATCCATGGTTGGTATTTTTGGTAAGTTTACT
The DNA here is from genome assembly GCA_964636045.1 of uncultured Gammaproteobacteria bacterium. Classification (GTDB taxonomy): domain Bacteria; phylum Patescibacteriota; class Microgenomatia; order UBA1406; family HO2-37-13b; genus CAZWRH01. The sequence goes on from CAZWRH010000070.1 coordinate 1,863, forward strand.
GGGGAGTTTTATACCAGCACCATTTATTTATTTTTTCTTTAATAAAATTTTAGAATTGATGAAAAAAATTAAAGCGTTGCACAAATTTACTGATTTTGTAGAAAACAAAGTTCAAAAAGGTTCGAAAAAGTTGGAAAAGTATAAAGAAATTGGACTAATTAGTTTTGTTGGAATACCATTACCAACAACAGGCCTTTGGACAGGAACTGCAGTAGCAGCTTTTTTGGGACTAGATTTTAAAAAATCAATGTTGTGTGT
>CAZWRH010000071.1:0-323 GCA_964636045.1 uncultured Gammaproteobacteria bacterium
AGGCACATTAACATGGACTGGTGGCAATTGGATTGCCGCCGGATTCTTTGTTGGGCAAATTATTCGTGCAACGGGTTTTGCCACGCCAGCAACTGCGAATAATAATCACAATTTCATTGTGACAAGCATTACCGCCGAGGTATTGGGTATTATGCCCGTGGATAATATCGCGGTAGTATCCAAGGCGGCAGGGGATTCGGTTACGGTTGCCCTCGCTGGAAAGCTGAATTACTGCCCCGAATCAGATCAAGTGCAGGATTTTTACACGATTGAAATTCAAAACCCCGACATTGATACATCGCGGCTAGGCAAGGATTGCTGCT
>CAZWRH010000071.1:462-2118 GCA_964636045.1 uncultured Gammaproteobacteria bacterium
CAACCATTGATTTTGACGTTATGGGGCTGGACTTGGAGGTGCTGGATGGTGTGAGTTCCCCTTATTTCAGCAGCCCCACATCCCTGCCATCCAGCGCGGCAATGTCGGGCGCAAAGGGCTTGATTTTGGTTAGTGGGCAGGCTGCTGGGTGCGTAACTTCGTGGGATTTTTCTTTCGACACGGGCGCGAAAATGCCAAAACCGTGCATCACCACGGGCAAGAGCTTGTCGCCAAATATCATTTTGGAGAAAAACACACTGACGGGCAATGCCGTGTTTGGATTCACCAGCCGTGCATTGTTTGACATGGCAGTCAATTCGACCGATATTTCGCTGCTCTTCGTGTTGGCTGAAAATGGGCTGCCAAATTCCAATGTAATGGCGTTCCACATTCCCAAAGCCCTCATTGATTTTCCCGATGTAACCGATGATTCCGGCTCGCTCCAGTGCAGTGTAAAATTCACCGCGCTCCAGTACATTGGTAGCGACACCACCATCCCGCGCACCATCTTGACGGTTCAAGATACGGGCGCGGTTTAATTTTTTCTTTATTTCTCTTGAAAGGTTTTTATTATGTTGAAAATTCGTGGAATTAGTGGCATCAAAAAATTGGATGATGTTAAAGTGCCTTTGACGCACCCCACTACGGGCGAGGTAGTCGGGCATTTATTTGGCAACGTAAAAAACTTTGAAATGCGCCGCGCTGGTTTTTTTGATTCGGCAAAGCAACTGGACGGTGAAGCCCTTTACAAGGCATTTTTGAAGTGTTTTTGCACGGGCTGGGACTTCGTTGATGATGAAACTGGCGAGCCTTTGGCGTTTAGTGCCGAAGATGTCTGCGAATTGTCCAGTGGCATTGATTTGGTGTGGGTAGGCATTCCGTTTTTCAATGCAATGCTGGATATGAAAAATTTTTACTCGAAGCCCAACAAGGTTTAATAAATTACGCAAAAGTCCAGTTTGAATTAAATCGAGAAATAGGCGATTCGGGGGAAACCATACGAAGCACGCTTATTTCGATGAGAAAACAAACCGGACATGATGATGATCGGTTGAATATACGCCCCCCAGAATGCTTTGATGCGCTGTGGGGCGTTTTTGTTGGGCTTTGGGACGGCGAACGCATGGCGATGTCGGAATTGCTAGCGTGGTGCGAATTAAAGGGCGTTTACCCACTGGATATTGAATTGGAAACGCTTCAGTTATTGGCTAGAACGGCGCAGCACTTTAATTACACTGAAAATAAGAAGCGAATAAATAAATAGAGGTTGAATATGGCATCTAATAATGCGGTTGAAATTGAGATTAAAGCAAATACATCGGGCGCGGTGAGTGAAATTTCAAAGCTGGGCGAATCGGCTGTCGCCGCATTATTGGCTGCCGATAAGTTGGGACTTGGGTTTAACACTGCGATGCAAAAGGCGCAGGCAGGCGCGGAGGAGTTTAATCGGTCACTTGGAGGCGTTGCGGGAAATCAAGCGGCAATATCCTCCGTAATTAACGCCCAAAACAAATTTATCGAACTGGGGCAAGCTGCTGGCATGGCTGGCGACAAAATAGCCGAGATGCACGCCAAGTTTGGAATGCAAATATCGGCGAGTGCGGCATCGAACGTGATTACAACCGCCCAGCGCGATTTATTGGCAATGGGGCAGGC
>CAZWRH010000072.1:0-2110 GCA_964636045.1 uncultured Gammaproteobacteria bacterium
TTCCGATTACCGGGATTGGCGCGCCGACCCGATTGAGCAAGGCTGCCAAGTGGTAAGCAAATTCACGGTTCGCCGCTGTGACAATCTCAGCCTTTCGGTTTTCCTTCTCGGCCTTGACCAACTTATCCAGCGTCAGGCGCTTGGCGCGCATCTCGGCCTTCAGTGTGTCGATGGTGCGGAACAGTTCATCAATGCTGGCCGTTTGAGCAAGCGCCTGAGACTTGACCAGTTCAAGGCGCTTCTCGCCGTCATCTAGGAACTTCACCATTTTGTCAGCCGTGGCAAAGTCATTGTCAGTCACCAGCGTTGTGTTGATGGCCTTGATGCGCTCCATCACGACTGTCTGGAATGTGGCAAGGTTGGACGATGTGACTTGCCCGACAAGCTGCACGGTCAGTGCCGGCAGATCTTCGATTGCCTCGGCGACAGGGGCGGCCTTTGCTTCGACATGAATGTGGTTTTTTACATCCTCGGCAAACTGCTTCCAGATGGGAACAATCTGCGCGCGAATATCCGGGTTAGATTCGTACCACATGCCGAACGTACCGGCCTCTGTTCCGTCAGAGGTTGTGAAGTAGCACTTTGTCGCACCGGAAACCATCAATTGCTGTTCGACCTGCAGCGCATAGTGGTCATCCAGTTTGCCTTGCTGGACGCTGGATTTCAGCGACTCATTCAAGAGTTTGTTTTCCCAAATGATGTCACCCAGCATGGTTATCCCATCGAGGCTTGCCAGAAGTGGCAGGCCGTCAATTTCGCAACTCATGGTGACAGGGAACAGATCCTCTCCCAGCATGGCTTCGACAATCGGCCGGGCCGCCGCTTCTGCTGCATGGCCGGCATCAAATAGCCGCTGCGTGGAAGCGCCTACTTCTTCGACGATGCCAGTTGCCTTTGCCTTGATAAGAGCTTGCCGAGATTGATACTTGCTCTTCCCGGCTGCGGCGCTCAGTTCGGAGGCTGTAAAGTGTTTTGCACGAAGGGAAAGCCAGTCGGCTGACCCTTGGGTGACGCTGTGAGTAAGTCGGTTCATTCTGCACCTTCCATTTCTCGCACGAAGTCGGCATCAATCACGCCATCTTGATCAACGTGAATTGGCTTGCGAATCTCGTTCTTTTGCTCATCGGAAAGAATGGCTTTGCTGGAAACCATTTCGATGATTTCCTCGGCCGTCTTGGCGCCGCGTTCAATGTGCTGCCTCCACACCGGGAGGTTTGCCAAGAACTTCTCTTGAGGGTAAGACTCAAGAGCGGGGCGTGACTGCTGGGCTTGCTGCACAACATCTGCGGCGCCCATGTCCTTTTCCTTTTGGGCGCCCATGCGCTGCGCCTCGTCCTCGTCGTAGATACCCGACAATCCGAATGCGTACCGTGCCGCTTGAATGGTTGCCTTGTGTCGAAGCATGCGGGCTGGCCACTGCTTCCATGTGTCCGTGTTTCGCACGCACTCGCCCATGTACTCTGTCACCTCAGTGGGGCGGGCGCGATCCTTGCGGTACATCCGGCAGGTGATGGAAAACAGCTTTCCATCAATCACGTTATCCACAAATTCCATGCCATCGAATTGCGGGTTTTCGTTGATCACGCGGAGCCACCCATCAATCGAGACAATCGGCACGATGCCGCCCTTGGATGGGAAAGCGTAAATCTGCTTGGTGATCGGGTTCAGGTTGTATTCTTTGGCGACCATCAAGAATGCAACGAACTGCTCATTGGTGATGTTGCTCGGGCAGACGGTCGCGCGGACGGTGCGCTCAAACTCGGCCGGCGTCATTTCAAAACGCTCGGCCATCTTGGCTACAACGGGAAGGTTGCTCATGTTCGACTCCTAGTTGCTGGTTATATTGGCGTGTTCCGGCTTGGCGATCAGGTTTCCCCGAACGATGTAGCCGAGCAGGTTGCGCATGTACGAATCACTTGTGCCGTAATGGCGCACACATTTGAGGTGATTCCAGTTGAAGAACTCATGCCGGGCGCGGCACTCAAGAACCTGCGCCTCGGTCAGCAGAGTTTCAGGGCCGCCTCGCTTACGCGGCTTGCTTGCCCTCTTGTCATCGGTCGGCAGTTTCTGTGTCTGCCAAAGTGCGTTCTGGTAGGTGCGGAACATCACA
>CAZWRH010000073.1:0-2103 GCA_964636045.1 uncultured Gammaproteobacteria bacterium
CTCCGGCTGCTGCTGCTTGGTCGATCAGCCCACGGGCTGCACCGTAGCTGGTTTTGGTCAGTGGCTGGCTGGCTGCGCCTGTGAGGGCTTCGCGGGCATTGGTCAGGGCGCTGGCGATGTCGCTGACGGCATCAATGCTGGCCTGTGCGGCGCTGGTGCGGGCGGCTGCAATGGCGGTTTCTGCTGCGCGGGCGGCGTCAAGTTCACGCTGTGCTGTTTCGTAGCGGGCGTTCTCCATCGACTCCTCACCGTCCAACCAGCTTTGCGCCAGGCTACGCTGCGCGTCTTGCCATGCACTCAGTGTGTCGGCGGCTGCCTGCTGCGCTGCGTCGGCTGCTTGCTGGGCTGCTTCGGCTGCCTGTTGCTGGGACTCCTTCGCAGCTTCAGCTGCGACTACCTGGTCAAACAGGGGTTGATTCTCTGGTAGAATCTGCGAACGCTCAAGTGCCAGCAACTGTGTGCGCGTCATGGTTGCCTCATTCAGGCGCTGTTGCAGGCCTTTCCGCTCCTCTGCCAAATTGACGCTGTCAAACAAGGCCTGGTTTCCAGGCAGAATCTGAGCACGCTCTAGCGCCAGCAGCTCTGTGCGGGTCTTAGTTGCTTCGTTCAACCTCTGCTCAAGGGTCCTCTGCTCAGCTGCCAGGTTCTTCTTGTCGAACAGGGCCTGGTTTACCGGGAGAATCTGAGCACGCTCCAGAGCCAGTAACTCTGTGCGGGTCATGGTGGCTTCGTTCAACTGCTGCTGCAGGTTTGCAGCCTCAGTCTCCGCTGAGACTTGGTCCTCCAGCGCGAAGATACGGCGGCGGCTGACTTTCTCGTCTTCGCTCAGCAGCGCGATGTCGAGTTCTCTCTGACGGTTCAGAGCCTCCTGCGATTTGCCCTGAGCGTTCAGGATTGCGATCTGCGCCTGCTGCTCAGCGTTCCACCAGCCATAGGCGCGGGACAGGGCCTCCTGAGCGGTCTCGCCAACCTTCTGGATGGACTGGATACCGCTGACCTGACCTGCCACGCCCTCTGCATAAGTGGCCACCTGGTCAGATAGTATCTGGGCAAACTTGGCCTGCACCTGCTCAGCAGTCATTCCGTCCTGCTTGAACTCGGTGGCAGCCTCATCAATCTTCAGGGTGTAGCCTGCGATGAGTGAGGCATCCATCCCCAGCGCATCCGCCATAGCCTTCGTGCTTCCGATGATCTGGCCGGTGGCCTGGTTCATCACGTTGGTCAGCTCTGTCGAGTCGGTGCGATCCTTCCAGTATTTTGGGCCACTGAACAAGGTTCCAGACTTGCGCATGTTGGCGTAAGTCTCAATGTCCGAAGACGCGCCAATGGTGCCGCTCAGGCCAGTGCCAACCTGCTTCGTCTTACGGAACACGCCAAGTGCGTTGAGGGCCACAAGTGCGGCAGCTGCGTAAGGTACGGCGGCTGCAGCAGACGTGCCAGCGGAAACCCCTGCAGCCATCCCAGGAGCCGCTACATGCCCTGCACTGGTCAGGGATGTGACCATCTGAGCAGTTGTTCCCGTTACTCCCGCTAGACTTTGCACGCCAGCTGTCAGGGCACTGGTGAACCCACTGAAAGCTCCGCTGGCCGTGGCCAACGCACCGGAGCCGCCAAACAGGTTTGCAAAGCTTGAAGCGCCGACAGCAGAAGACAATAGTGTAGACCCCCCGGCAGAGCCTGAGCCGACCAAGCTCTGCACCCCACCTGCGACCGCTGTCGTGAAGGGCTGGATCAACGCCTTCACGACCAGAGTGAATGGCTCAGACACCAGCTGCTTCTCCAGGATGGCCCGCAGGCGGTCACCGCCCTCCCGCCCACCAGTCAGCAGCGCATCAACGATGCCGTCTGACAGGGCATTGGACATGGTCTCGACACGTTGACGGAACTCCTTCCGGTACACAGCAGACACCGTGGCAGCTGCCTCAGTCTGGAGCTGGACTTCGAGGTCGGTGCGGCCCGCCACCAGCTCGCGTACCTGAGCGTCTAAATTATCAGCCAAGCGGTGCTTGGCTTCCCAGACTTTGTCGTCAGCAGCCAGCTCAGCGTCTGCACGCAGGCGGTCACGGGCCTGAATCTTGTCGAGTGACTCAAGGTCGAACTTGC
>CAZWRH010000074.1:0-2093 GCA_964636045.1 uncultured Gammaproteobacteria bacterium
AGGATGCAATCAATGCTTTATTATTTTTAAAAAAACTATTTTTTTTAATTTGATTTGCAAAACTTTTTGCTCCGGTTTTAATATCACCAACAAATTCTTTTGCGTTTTTTTCTCTAACACTATCTTTATAATCTGCTCCATCTTTTGGAACAATAATCATCATAATAATATAAATAGCAACTCCAACTCCATTTCCAATAGTAAGCAAAACAAAAACAAGTCTAACTAAAACTGGATCTATATTAAAATAATCTCCAAGACCTCCACAAACTCCAGCGATTATGTAATTCTCCGTTGATCTATAAAGTTTTTTTTGGGTTTTCATATTTTTTTAAAAAATAAATTATTAAGGTTTGTCTTTTCCAGATTTTCTTACTAATTTAGTTGAATAAACTATTTCTAAAATTTTTCCATCAGAGTCTGTTATTTGATTTAATCCAGAAACTCTATTAAATTCTAAAACATAATCTGATAAGGATTTTTTTAAATCTTTCAATTCATCTTTAAGATCCTTAATTTTATTAACAACAGTTGCTGCCTGAGACTGTCTCATTATTTCCATTTTTGTTGAATTTCTTTGTCTAATAGCCATTTTTGCCTTATCTGCATGGTCTTTAAATGTTTTGTCGTTTTCAAAAATATCATTTAACATATCGTTTTGCATCTTCACATCCTCTTGAAGCTGCATTATATTAAACAAATTTTTTTTAATAATAGATTCAATTCTAATTATTGCATCAACTTTACTCTCTCCAACTATTTCATGAGAGGAAGTATTAATGGTTTGGTTTGGTTGAGTGTTTATATTTTGATCATCCATAGAAAATAAAATATACTCCATTTTTTACTTCAAAACAAGTCATTTTTTTAAATAAAAACATGTAGAAATATTTTATTGCTTAACAACAGGAGGAGAAATGACTTTTACACCTAAGGTTCCAATCTTGGACCCTAAATTCAATAAAAAACTCATAAATGCAATATATGCAAAAATATTCAATAGTTCATTAAGCATTTCCTTTTTAATTATTTGAATTGGTTTTGCTTCTTTTTTCTTTGCGATCTTTTCAAATTCTGGTGCAAATTCAATAGTATTGAAATCATTTGGATTAATTGATATTCCTTCAAAATTAAAAAGATTTATTGGTTTGGTTTGCTTAGTAAAAACTAAATAAACAGAAGCTGTTGAAAAAAGCATTATAACAATACCTACAAAAAGTAAAACATAACCAATAATTTTATCCCTCATATAAAGATGATAATTTATTTTTGTTCTTTTTCAAACTTTTCTTTTGCTGATGCAATTATTTTAAAAGCTTCTTCTTTATCTAACCATCCTCTAACTTCTACCCATTTATCCTCTAAATCTTTATAAACTTGAAAAAAGTGTTGTATCTCTTTTTTATAATGTTCATCCAAATCGTCAAGTGTATGTATATTTTTTAATGTTGGATCGTTGTCGCAAACAGCTAAAATTTTATAATCCAAACCAGATTCATCTTCCATATTTAATACTCCGATAGGTCTTACTCTAACAACACATCCAGGAAACACTGGATCATTAATAATAACCAAAACATCCAAATGATCACCATCCTCAGATCTTGTATGTGGAATAAATCCATAATCAGTTGGATAAAAAACTGGAGAATGTAAAACTCTATCCAAGATTATTTCATCCAATTTCTCATCGTATTCATATTTATGATGAGAACCTTTTGGAATCTCAACAATAACATTAATAATATCTGGTGCTTTATCTCCTAATCCAATTTTTGAATATGCCATAAAAAAATTTTATATTAACTTTTAATAAAAAGAAATACCCGAGGAATATGATAATATCATACATTTAATTTCATTTCAATATTTATTAAATAAATGATTTAAATTCTGCTTAAAATAAGGTAAAATAAGAAGCTAATTACTAGTATCTAGTCATCAATCTAGTTATTAGTCTGGAGGGGTCGCATAGTGGTCTAGTGCGAAGGTCTTGAAAACCTTTATAGCCGCAAGGCTATCGCGAGTTCGAATCTCGCCCTCTCCGCATTAAGATAGAAAGTTCTACACGTCCCCGCTACCCTCTCAGTTTG
>CAZWRH010000075.1:0-589 GCA_964636045.1 uncultured Gammaproteobacteria bacterium
GCAATCTGCTGATGCGCGGCGAAGGTACCGGATTGACGCAGGAGTTGATCGACGAGAGTGGTTTTACCGTGGTCGACGTGGGCAATGATGGCAATGTTGCGAATGGCGCGGGACATGGGAGAAGGCCGGTTGGCGAGGGAAAAAGGGCGAAATTATAGCATGCCACCCCAAGGTGACTGTATTGTGAACCAGTATGGGCGTTAAAACAGGGCGAGGCAGAGAGGGCGTTACCCTATCCGCTGTCGGGAGGAGTCGGGTGTTTATGAAAGCAGGATGCCCATCATCCTGTTCGATGTGGGTAATGCCGCAGATCAGCCCTCATGGCACAGGACGGAGGGGTCGCCTTCTCCCGCGCTGACGACGCGATCGAGATGTTTCATGATTTCGAGGCTTTCATTTTCCATCTTTTGAAGTGCGGCAACAGCCTCCGTGAATCTTCCTTCATGATAATAGGTGACCGCATTTTTCCCGGATTCATGAAAGCTGGTGTGGGGACGTTCCACATCGCTAAATCCAGCGAGTTTTGAGAAACATTCGCGGCCTTCGCCCTGGTAATACCATTGCCCCAGGCGGCAGGAGCGCTGGTCGG
>CAZWRH010000075.1:599-2044 GCA_964636045.1 uncultured Gammaproteobacteria bacterium
TTTTGCCAAGCAGCCCCATGATGGTCTGATAGATGTCCATCTTGAAAGCGAGGTGATCCACTTTGACCAGTTCTACAAAACTGCGCAAGGCCGAACCGGCAATCGTGCCTTCCATGCGTTTTGAAAGCGTCAACAGATCCTGCATTTTGGAAGTGGCGCTATGTCCATCGGTACTAAAGCCAACTGCAGCATCCGCTGTCTGCTGCATTTGTGTCATGGTTTTATTTGTTTCGCCCTGAATGGTGGAGACGAGAGAGGCTATTTCTGTGGTTGCGTTACTGGTGCGCTCCGCCAGTTTGCGAACTTCGTCGGCAACAACGGCAAAGCCGCGGCCTTGCTCGCCTGCACGGGCGGCTTCCACGGCGGCATTGAGCGCCAATAGATTGGTTTGATCGGCAATTTCCCGAATCAACTGGATGATTCCGCCAATTTGGGCGGCGCGTTGATTCAGACTGTTAACGCCTTCTACCGTTGACTGCAACTGTCCTGCCATTTGCTCAAGCGCGAGCGCAATCTGCTCCGTGGCGTGCTGCGATTCCATTGAAGAGGTGGAGGCATTGAGTGCGTGCGACTTTTCTTCTCGCAATGTGTTGGCCAGCGTGGCTAATGACGCACGGAACGATTGGAAGGATTCACTGTAGGTCTGTATCTGCCTGCAAGGCAGGCTGTATTTCAGCAAGCGCCTGGTTTTTTGCGGCGAGTTCGGCCCGAAGACGTTGCACTTCCTGGTGGTGTTTTTTGAAAAACATGATGACTCCTTGCAGCGACGCCACTGCTGATCCGGGGATATGTCCGGTGCGCCGATGCATCCGGGACATTCGTAATAGTTGATCTGCTCAAATATAACGAACGTTATACTTCCCTGTCCAGATTTATTCCGGTTTTTGCAGTTTTCGCTTGAACCAGGCTTCAAGGTCATCCAGGTAGGTATAGATCACCGGCACCACGACCAGGGTGAGGATGGAGGAGGTGATGACCCCGCCCATGACGGTTTGCCCCATGGGCATACGGAATTCGGCGCCTTCCGTATTGCTGCCGAAGGCGAGGGGCAGCATGCCGAAGATCATGGCCAGTGAAGTCATGCTGATGGGACGAAACCGGACGCGCGCGGCTTCGATCAGGGCTGCTTCACGCTCCATGCCGTCTTTGCGGGCGCGAATGGCAAAGTCGATGAGCAGGATGGCATTTTTGGTGACGAGTCCCATGAGCAGGATGAAACCGATGATCGAGAAAATGTTGAGCGTGCTGCGAAAGATCATCAGCGAAAGCACCACGCCAATGAGCGTGAGCGGCAGGGAAATCATGATGGAGACGGGCTGGATGAAGCTGTTGAACTGGGCGGCCAGAATCATGTAAATGAACAGGATGGCCAGCAGCAGGGCTTGCGAGGAGTAGTGGAAGGCTTCTTCCATGTCGCGCGTGGAGCCGCCAATGCGATAGCGGTA
>CAZWRH010000076.1:0-2025 GCA_964636045.1 uncultured Gammaproteobacteria bacterium
AAAAAAGACGAGGTGTATGACCGCCTGGTAGAGCTTTACGACCAGCAGCCTCGCCTGGGGGTGCGCACCTCGACATCGGTGCGTGAGCAGGCCTATTCGACGCCTGCGCCACTGGCTTACGTTGCCGCCAGGCTGGCCAATGTCAAGCCAGGAACGCCGGTCTATGAGCCGACTGCCGGCAATGGCATGTTGCTGATCAACTCCCTGGCCGACAGCGTGGTGGCCAACGAGTTGAATGACGATCGTTTCGCCATGCTCAAGCAAAGCCTGCCGGGCGCGCATTTGATCCAGGGTGACGCGACCAAGCACGACATGGCGCGCGGCACTGTGCGCGCCGTGCTGGCCAATCCGCCGTTTGGCGTGGTCAAGGACAGCAATGGCCAATCCAAGGTTTTCCAGACGACAGTCGGCTATGAGACACGCGAAATCGACCACGCCATTGTCTTCAAGGCGCTCGATGCGTTGCCGGATGATGGCACGGCAACGCTGATTGTCGGCGGCGTCATGGGCAACGGCGACGAGGCGCGCAAGGACGGCTATCGCGCCAAGGCCAAGCGGGAGTTTTATTTCAATCTCTACGGCAACTACAAGGTTGCGCAGCACTTCACCGTCAGCGGCGACCTGTACGAGAAGCAGGGTGCAGGCTATCCGGTGGATGTCATTGTGATTGCCGGCCGCGGCAAGTCGGAGCGCGCACTGCCGGCCGCTAATTTGCCGAAGGTCTATAATTCATGGAACGAACTGAAAGAGGTATTGAGCGATGAAACCCGTACTGTGGCGACCGGAAACGAGTCTGCCGTCCGAGTTGACGATGGTGCAGATCAAGCCGGGCAAGGTGACGCGCAATCAGTGGCTGGAAACCCTGGCCGACCGGGTGCAGTCGATGGTAATGGAGTCGGAAGACCCGGCAATGTGGATGCGGCTGGCGGCCAAGGAAATGGACTTGCCGACGCTGGAACCCAAGGCGGCGGGGCAGTTGCTGGTGATGCACAATCTGGCGCTGCAAACGGCGTTCAATCTGAGCGACCTGGAAACCTGGCCGGCCGTGGCAAAGAACAACGCACTGGAGCCGGAAATGCTGAACGACCTGGAAAGCTGGATTCTGGCAGCGGCAGCAGCAATGCACTGAACGACCGGCGTGGCCAGGAGGTCGAAACCAGCCGCCAGGTCACTTACGAACCGCGCTCGGCATCGGCCGCGGTCGGTACGCTGGTGCCGATCAATATGCGCGACGCCGTTCAGAATTCACTGAACCGGCTTGAGGAAGAAGTAGGCGACCTTGATGAATTCGTCGCCAGCCGCATCGGCATGGATGTCGATGCGATGCAGCGCAATTTCTCGGCCGAGCAGGTCGATGCGCTGGCCATGGCCATCAACAACGCCGAGCACGGCGGCGGCTTCATCATTGGCGACCAGACGGGTATCGGCAAGGGCCGTATCGTGGCCGGAATGATTCGTTATGCCATCAACCAGGGATTGACGCCGGTCTTCGTGACCGAGAAGCCGAACCTCTACGCCGATATGATGCGCGACCTGGCTGACATCGGCATGGGTGACATGCTGGGCTACGGCACCGACGAGTTGCGCGTATTGATGACCAACAAGGACGAGAGCGTGCCCTATGGCGCGAATGGCGAGCACGATAAAGGGTTTTTTAAATATGGCATGGTTATTGTTGATGAAAGTCATAATGCAGGCGGCACGGGAGTTGCAGGCGGTCGCAAGACGGCCAAGCAGCTGATTGCCGAGCGCACCAACGGCTTTGTCGGGCGATCTGGCTTCATGCGTCTATTGGTGCAGAATGCAAAAGCCTCATTCTTCTCGTCAGCGACTTACGCCAAGCGGCCGAACGTGATGGACTTGTATCAGAGCACCAACATGATTCACGCCGTCGATAAGCCCGAGCAGTTGGGTGATGCGATTGCGCGTGGCGGCGTTCCGCTGCAGCAGATCACGGCCGCCATGCTGGCTGCCGATGGCCAGTACATGCGCCGTGAGCGCTCTTTCCATGGCGTCAAGTACGAC
>CAZWRH010000077.1:0-243 GCA_964636045.1 uncultured Gammaproteobacteria bacterium
TAAAGAAAAAATCCACAGCCAGATAGCCGTGGTTAATGCGCTGATCAATATGACTGGTTGCAAATGCCTCAAATATGTGGAACCATACTACCGTTAATGCAGCTACACCCCGGAATCCGTCTAAAATGTTGTAGTGTGGCTTTGTATCTGCAAATGCTGCTGCTGAGATTTTTTCCATGTCGGCAAAAATAGTACAAAAAAGCCCAATGAGAAAAAGTTCTTCCTTTGAGCGATTTCTCTTTT
>CAZWRH010000077.1:276-1105 GCA_964636045.1 uncultured Gammaproteobacteria bacterium
AATATAGATTTGAGTAAGTGAAAGAATTCTTCGCTACTCTTGAATTATTCTAATTTTAATATTAATTTATTTTAGTTTACTTTTAATTATATTAAATTTCCAATTATATTTGTCGAATAAATGATAAATATAATGGAAAAGAGATTACCTGTTTTGTGTCCCAGCTGCGACTCTCAGTTAAGAGTCAGTAGTATGCTGTGTGAACATTGCGATACTACAGTAACCGGATTTTTTCAGTTACCTGTTTTAATGAGGCTTGATCAGAAAGAGCAGTCATTTATTTTGGAATTCGTAAAGAGTAGTGGTAGCCTGAAAATTATGGCTGAAAAGCTTAAACTCAGCTATCCTACTGTAAGAAATATGCTTGACGACCTTATAGAGAAAATTGTTAAAATGGATGAAAAATGATAAAAAAGCTGTTAAATCCTTTTGATTATATCGCCGGAGGAAAATCATTGCTCCTATGTATAGCCGTAATTATTGCAACCTCATTTGCCGGTTATCTAACTAACACACATTTCCCCGATATCATATCCGTGAAAACCGGCCTCGAGGTTAAACTGCACTTTGTATTGGCACAAAATGGGATTAACTGGCTCTCATTATCATTATTACTATATATTGCCTCATTAATATTCTCCAGGTCTTCTGTAAGGGCAGCTGATATTTATTGCTGCTATTCTTTATTTTTCAAAATCAGAGCATACCCCTCTGAATATTCTCTATAATGCTTACTCTGATGAATATATCTCATCAGAATGGCGAAAATTACCGTCGGGTAGATATTACAAATTCGAGAATATGCTTGATCCACGTGGAAGTATGAAAG
>CAZWRH010000077.1:1115-2012 GCA_964636045.1 uncultured Gammaproteobacteria bacterium
ATGTGGAAATATTTTAAGAAGGGAGGGCCGGTTGAGATATCTGCCCCGGAGATCTCAGTTGCTGTGATATTTATTATTATTACGGTTCTTCTTACAGTATGGATGGTTACACTGATGTACAACTCATTCAGGGTCTAGTCAAATATAAAGGGACTTAAGTCCGGGATAATTTTCACAGTGGTGTTTATAATCTCTATGATATAATAGCTATCGTAAAATACTACTCTGCAAAAGGCTATAAGAAAATTTATCTGATTGGTCACAGCGAAGGATCTCTGCTGGGATTAATCGCAGCTCAGGAGACAAATATTAATGGTTTTGTGTCCCTTTGCGGTGCAGGTAATCCTATTGATATTACTCTTAAGAAACAGCTGAAACCAAAAATGCCCCCTGCAATGTATAGTGAGGCCGAGAGTATAATTGACAGTCTGAAAAATGGTCATCTTGTTAAAAATGTATCCTCCCAGATGAATATTTTGTTCAGACCTTCTGTCCAGCCCTATATGATATCATGGTTCAGGCACGACCCTGCAGAGTATGTTAAGAAACTAAAGTCTCCTTTACTTATAATTCAGGCAGAAAAAGATATCCAGGTTGATATGGAAGAGGCAACCATTCTTAGAAACGCCTCACCTAAGAGTCAGTTTTATGTTGTAAAAGATATGAATCATGTTCTTAAGACAGTCTCAGGAGATATTCAGGAGAATGTAGCCTCATATACTAATCCGGACATCCCCGTAAGTCATGAGTTAGTAACAGCAATCGTAAATTTCATAGATGTATGATCCTCAAGGGAAGTTGATTAAGTACTATCTCCCCCTGTAAAAAAACTCAAATACTCTTTTGGTTACATAATCTGATCCTAGCGAATGACCGTGACCAGGCAGATAGAGCTGC
>CAZWRH010000078.1:0-294 GCA_964636045.1 uncultured Gammaproteobacteria bacterium
ATGCTGTTAAGAAATACTTAATGGGAGATTGGGGTTTGGGTTCAAACTATGGAAAGATTCCAAAAATTATAACCCATAATCTAGTTAGAAATATTGCTCAAGGTCAAATAAATAGCAAACCTAAATATAGACAAATAGGTTCAGTCTTTGTTGCAACTTTCAAAGGTTGGTATGCTTTAGATAATAATGGTAAAGGTCGTCATACAGTTGTTTCTCCTGATGATAGAAGTGCTCCTTATGCTTCATACTTAAATTATAGCAAGACTAAGAATAATATAGCTTACAATGGTTTCT
>CAZWRH010000078.1:304-1978 GCA_964636045.1 uncultured Gammaproteobacteria bacterium
AAACTGATTTCGTGGCTAAGCATGAAGATTTTATTGATTTAACCAAAGATATTTATAGGCAAACTCTTATAAATACTTTTGAAAGTAAATATGAACAAGCTTTTGAAAAAACATATAGATACTAAAGGGAAACAATGGCAAGTTTAAATACAAAATTACCAATCAATGAGCTTAAAGCAATACTAGAGGCAATGAACTTCTTTGCTAAAGTCTCAGTTGGTAAGGTTGAGGATTTAGTAACAGAAACTACATTACCAAGCATTTACATAACATTAGACTCAGATATAAATGAAAATAATGGTCAAATGAGGACTGATGGAGGTGAATATAATAGGATTCTTATTGTAACACTTAGCATTCATTTAGACCAAACTTCTGAGGATGATTTATATTATTTAGATGTTAGGGATATGGTAGAGTCTGCAATCTTGAAGGATAGTTTGCTTTGGCAATCAGTCATTGATAGAGATGTAGTAGGTAGTAGGTGGGATAAAGGTCAAAACTTACCGAGGAAACAAGGTGAGATGGCTTTAAGATTATTTACTAGAGGTTGTGTTGTATAACACATTATATAAATTTTAAAAGGAAAATAAATGGCAGTTTTAAATAGTGGAACTATTATAGCAGTTGCAGAAGAGACAGTATTAGGTGCTGGAAAAGCTACAGCTTGGGGTGATGCTGATGTTATTTCTTGTCAAGATGATTCTGGGTTAACTCCTGCGGTTGAGTCTTTGGAGAGAACAAACTTTAATGGAAGCTTTATTAAGTGTCCAGCAGTAGCAGGTCAAGAAAGTACAAGTGGAAGTATTAATATGGAACTTACACTAGACGCTAGTGATAAATTAGGTGGACACTTAATCTTCAAATCTGGTTTAGGTGTATATATTGCAGATGCAGCAGTAATATCAGTTGCTAACAAAATTAGTGAAGCAGCAGACCCAGTAGCAACTCCAACAGGTTCTGGGTTATATAGATTATCAAGACCAACTGAGGCATCTACAACTTTAGCAGTTAGAGAGTTTATTGGTGGAACTAAATCAGTTATTGATTCAAAAGGTTGTGTTGTAGATTCAATTAGCTTTGATTTCTCAGCAGGACAATTAGTAAAAGCTTCAACAAGTTTATCAGGAATTGCATTTGCAAACTTAGAAGGAATCACTCCACTAAATTCTTTAGGGTGTGTTTCTGCTCAAGCTTTTGTAACTAAATCTGCTAAATTTATTGTTGATGGTGTTGCATTAGCTGCATCAGGTGTTACATTAGAAATCTCTAATGAAGTTTCTGACCGAAATTATGTGACAAGCAATGGTATAGGCTCAAAGGTTGTTGTAGGTAAGAGTGTTACACTTAATTATACATTAGATTTTGTAAACACAAACGAATTAACTAATACTGCTGGAGATAAAGTATCAATTTACTTACCAGTTGTATCTTATAGCTCAGTAGAGTTAGGAAATGATGGTGGAGTTAAAACTTTATCAATCAGTTCAATGGCATACAATGATGCTGAAGATAACTGCTTATACATAGCAACAACAAAAGCTCCTTAATAAGAGTTTTATAGAGGGACTTTGAGGATAGCTTCCTCAAGGTTTACTTTTAGTTTAGTCTTTTAGAAAAATTAAATTAAGTGTAAAGGTGAGTCTTTAATTAGGCTCGGATATGTTAAAAATT
>CAZWRH010000079.1:0-1934 GCA_964636045.1 uncultured Gammaproteobacteria bacterium
TTTGCGTATAAAAAATCGTTTTAATGTTTTTTATACGCTGTTAGCAGTAGTACGGATTTAAACAACAAATGCTCATTCGGAGAACTGAACCTTTTTCTTTTCTTTTTTGTGCGGTGGGAAATATTAATTTGAAAAATTAAAAATATGATTGAGATAAATAAAAATTACAATGAAAGCAATTTAGAAACAATGGCAAAGATGCCTGATAAGTTTGTGGATTTAACGGTAACTTCTCCGCCTTACGATGGATTAAGAACCTATAATGGATATTCATTCCCATTTGAAGATATAGCAAAAGAACTTTATAGGGTAACAAAAGATGGTGGTGTAATTGTTTGGGTTGTTGGAGATGCAACTGTAAAAGGAAGCGAAACTGGCACAAGTTTTAAACAAGCACTATATTTTATGCAATGTGGTTTTTTACTATATGACACTATGATTTATAGAAAGCAAAACTATATACCATTAACGCACAAAAGGTATGAGCAAGAGTTTGAGTATATGTTTGTTTTTAGTAAAGGGAAACCAAAAACATTTAATCCGATAATGATTGAGTGCAAAACTAAAGGAAGTAAAACTAAAGGAAGAACATTTTACCAAACGAATAACCAAAACACACCAACGGAAGGACATAAAAACGAAGCTGTAAAGGATTATAAGCAAAAAGGCAATGTTTGGCAAATACCAACTAACGCTGGCACAAAAGGACACCCTGCACAATTCCCTGAAATATTAGCCAACGACCATATAATTAGTTGGAGCAACGAAAATGATTTGATTTATGACTGCTTTATGGGAAGTGGAACTACTGCTAAAATGAGTATTCTGAATAACCGTAATTGGATAGGAAGTGAAATATCATCTGAATACTGTGATATTATTGAAGAACGTATTAAAAAAGCGAGGGAAGAAAAAAGAAAAGAAAAAGATTTTAACGTAGTAACTTCATTCGGAGATGGAATGTAGTATTACTGCTAACGCCTAATTTAACGCATTGCGTATAACTATACCAATAACAATATTATATGAAATAGAATGATAACATTAATACGAATAATACCCTTGATTGGTATACTTTTATTATCTTCTTCTAGTAAAACAAAGAAGAAAGTTATTACCCCATTCCCAGTAGATAGTTTAATACTCTACATGAAAGAGGTAGGTATTAAACATATAGACATTGTTTTAAGGCAGGCTAAACTAGAAACCTACTACTTCTCCTCCCCTATATTTAGGAATAATCATAACCTATTTGGTATGCGTTTGGCTAAGAATAGAAAGACTACAGCCGTAGGAGAAAGTGAAACCTATGCTGTATACACAGACTGGAGAAGCTCTGTTAAAGACTACTACCTATGGCAAATAAGAACCCCTAAAATGCTTGATAGGTACAAAAACGATTACTACACTTTCTTAAAGATAAGGCACTATTCTACAAAAGACAGATACTACCGTGTACTTAAAAAAGTGCCTTTAACAAAACCAGAAATAGAATTAATTAAAAAGTTAAAAACCAAAAAAAATGCTTATAAAAACAAAATCAAATAAACGAAGCTATATACAAAAAACCCTTACTATAGGTGGCAAAACACATTACTTTAAAAGTGGGTATGAAATAGCCTATGCACACTATTTGGAGGCACTAAAAAAAGATACCCAAATCATAGATTGGCATTATGAACCTGAGACATTCTGGTTTGAAGGAATAAAAAGAGGTACTGTATCCTATAAGCCTGATTTTAAGGTAATAGATAAAAACAAAAAAGAAACATACTATGAGATAAAAGGGTACATGGATAAAAAGTCACTAACTAAAATAAAGCGTATGGCTAAATACCACCCATCCGTAAAACTCCAAATTATAGATAGTATTTGGTTTAGAAAGAATAAATTTGCATTGGATATATTAGAGAAAGTTAAATAAGAAAAATCAT
>CAZWRH010000080.1:0-1926 GCA_964636045.1 uncultured Gammaproteobacteria bacterium
TTACACCGTCAGCCTTCTTACTGAAGTTCTTCACTCTTTTGCTTGGAGTGTGTGTACAGGCCCAGTACCGTGTATCTTGAGGAGAGGCACATTGGTGTAGCAATGAGTCTGCATCAATATAAAGGTCAGGAATAGTTCTCTCCTTATCAATATAAATAGAAAGCCCCGAAGGGCTTTCGCCTACCTTAGAACGGAATGTCTAGGTCATCCGTATTATCAGGATCAAAGCCTGTGTTGCTACTCGGTTGCATCTGAGGAGGAACAGAGGTTTCTTTCTGTTCGTTACGAGAAGATCGTGCATTCGTGGCACTCTCGTTATCTTCCTCTACAGCAACTACCCGACCACCAAAGGGGTTTGCAGCACCATTCTTCTTATATTCGATGAACTCGGTTAGACGCACAGCATCAAGATGAGCGAATACTCCGAAGGAGTTCTCGATTACACGGTAAGCCACATCCCCTTTACTACCATTTGCCACAAGTCGGCTTGTGGTGATATCGGTGAGGTTTCCTTTACCATCGTCCAAGTATACCCGTGGGCGATATTTAGGATTTGCCTCCACACCGTCCTTAATGTGGACTTTAGACAGCTTCAGCACGTATTGTTCGTCCTGGTCAGGGAACGGAGGGTCAATCTTAAACTTCTCCTTGAACTCGTCGTTCTCATAGTCCTTCACAGACTGCTTAGGGAACTTCTTCTTGAACGCTTTTGCATCAGCTTTGGATACGACTGCACTCAGACTGTACTCACGGTCTTCGGACTGATACTTCTTGTCACTCTCCGCGACTTTGACAAAAGCCAGGGTAGCGTTGTTCAGGATTTCGGTATAGGGTTTGTTCTGACTCATGGTTTTCCTTATTGGTTAGTTGTACTAATTTGTTACACTGATTACTTGTCGAACAGGATGTGGAGAGCTGTCTTGAGCGAAGACATGGCAACTTGCTCTACTACTGTCCTGCATCTGGGTGGAGTGTGCAGGATAAGCAGCTCATTTTCGTCACTCACAACAGCAATTGTTTCTAATGGGTATAGTAGATTAAGTTCCACCTTGTCTGCATCCACACCTTTGACTACTAAGGGCAAGTGGCTTGCCTCCACTGCCTCCAGGATTTGCTCTACAGAGTATTTAGGTTTCATCTTCTTCTCCGTTAATAAACGACTCAAACTGTTTCCAGCTATCGTCCTCTTTTGCCTCGTCTTTCCGTTTTCTGTGCTGCTGTCTCAGGGCAACACGATCGCGGTGCTGTTGGCGGTTTCGCTTCTCAGCTTCTGATAGGTACTCACCAGACTTACTATTATACACTGTATTTTACCCTTGTCTACTGTTTCATCCGTGTTTCAACAGATAACTGTTGCTGATTGCCTTGAACGAAAATGCTGCCTCATTGCTTCACACATTATCTCATATAATTCAAATGCGTGCAAGAACTATTTGCATATTGAAAATCTATAGTGTTCCATACGCAACAAGCGATGCGCTTACAAGACAAATTGCAAGACCTAGACGGGGTGTGACAACATGAAAGTAAATCCACTCATAGATGCTGTTATATCGTGTAGTCATTGTTCTTCTCCTTTAATAAAATCAAGTCCGTGTCTCTCTGTATAACAGGCACCCAGTGTATTGGCATTGTCTATCATCAGTAACCTAAAATCACAAGCAAGTTTGAAAGCTGCATCTTCCCCGTGGGTGTTAATAGAAAAAGATTTACCACAGGTCTTTCCACCAACATCCTGCCACTGTGCAATATAGTACGAAACTTCCCCGCTTTTGTTTTGTCGAGTTCTACGGCTTACGCCAGTCACGCCAGATTTGTTATTCTTCCGTTTTGACTGGTTTCTGGAGTTTATTGCCCGTGAAACAACCCTTAAGTTCTCTATTCGGTTATCCAATTTATTTTGGTTAATATGGTCTGCAACCATAC
>CAZWRH010000081.1:0-481 GCA_964636045.1 uncultured Gammaproteobacteria bacterium
GAACTCACGGAAGTTAGCTTCCAGATCAAAACTCCCTCCCGGACCTGTCCAACTATCAGCTACTTGAAAAGCTGGAGAGTCCAATGAGGACATTTCCCCCTGGCCATGCTCAAGGTCCGGGCTGTCGCTTGCTTCGTAGGGGTAGGAGTCTTCTGTCCCATCGGCCGGGTCATCGTTCCCCTCGGCAGGGTCTGTTGGGAACTCGTGCACCTTGAGTGTCTGAGGCTGACCGTCGAACATACTTCCATTGAAGGTAGAACGAAGATTGGCTTCAGAAATACCGTTCGGATTTCGAATCGTGATCTTCACCTGCCGACTCACATCCCATTTGTAAGCTGCTGTGTCAGGTGGCGTATTTTGCTTGGCTAGATAGGGTTTAGAATGGCCTGGTGGGGGGAGCCTTCGGTCTCCCTTCAAGTTCGGCTTTTCATCCGCGGTAATGATCTCAGCAGGGTTTATTACATACTTGAACTTCCAGTTC
>CAZWRH010000081.1:491-1866 GCA_964636045.1 uncultured Gammaproteobacteria bacterium
CATGATTCCTTGATACCAATCGCCAAATGATGCGGAAGCGTCAGTGATGGTCGGCGCATCACACCACACGACCCATACATGCATCTCCGAGACGACCGTCTTGGTCTTCTTGGTGATGATCTTCACTTTCGTCACGCCGGGGGTGGCTCGGCTCACTCGATGCGTGGCGCTTCCGCCGGTGCTTTCCACGCCGCCTTCCCATTCAAACAGCTCATCAAACTTCGTCGCGCTTATTGTCCCGGCGGTCAGCTCTACATAATCCTGCGGCAGCTCGGTGCTCTTCTTCGGCGTCACAAAGTGCCGCACGAGGCTTTGTTCGTTCACGGAGGGCACCACATCGCCGATTTCCCCGGCCATGTTTGGTCCGGGTGCGATGTCCACATCCAGCAACTGCAACTGCCTCCACTCGTTCACCTCGATTTTCGGCGTGATCACCGCGCTGCCCTGCTCCGCCGCTTCGGTGACGAGGTGCCGGCTGATGCCATCCGAGGCCTGCGCATTGCTGGCGCTCAGCGTGATGCGCCCCTCCTTCACAATGTGGCCCGTGCTGGTGCCGCCGAGGTACTCCACCACTGCCACCGACCTCCGCGCCCACGCCGGTGCTCCAGGAGACACCACCGCCTTCATCTTGAGCATCTGGCGATCGGTATCGTTATCCACCCATTTGCCTGAGGAGGTCGTGCTTGTGTATTCCGACCACATGGCGTCCATCCACAACTGTCCGCCCACCCAGTCAAACATCGTGGTGGCAGGCTCGGGGAAAGCGGTGGAGTTCCAGCTCGCCAGCGCGTCCGAGGTCTTGTCCGCCGTGTAATCATGCAACGGCCCGAGGACAAAGCTGACGGTGGAGCCACCGCTCCAGGTGTACACCCCTGCATAGGTATGGTGAGCGTCCGCGATCTCCGGCCGCTCCAGTGATCCTTCATACTCCGCCCACATGCTTTTGAGAGCGTAGTCCAGGCGGATGCCATGGCGGTAGCGGCTGTCCGGGTTCAGCGGACCACTGCCAGCCGGGCTGTTGTTCGCATTCGATTGGGAACTGGTGGGCAGCGTGCCCGCCGTCACCTCCGCCCCATCGGCATAGCCATCCCAATCCGTGTCCGCGAGAAAGGGATTGGTGCGCGGCCCGGTGGCAGAGACTTCGAACGCATTGCTCAAACCATCCCCATCAAAGTCCGCCGCCGCCGCGCTGCCGGAATAAAGCGCTTCCGTGTAAACAAGCCGCACAAACATCTTCGATGCACTGGTTTGCAGATTCCAGGTGCACACAGCCTCGTTACCCGCCTCCACGACCGGCATGTACTGCCAGCTACCCGGCAGCAACGTCTCGCTGCTCTGCACAAAATAAGTGCGGCCCGCCTTGCCCCACCACTTG
>CAZWRH010000082.1:0-1847 GCA_964636045.1 uncultured Gammaproteobacteria bacterium
AGTCCATGTTACCCACTTCCAGCCACATGTTCTTGGTGACGTCTTTGAGGTCCCATGAGCTTACTGTTTGCCGGTCACGCTCTAGCGTCACTTTGCCGGGCTTGATGTTGTACCCGAATTTCAAATCAGTCATACAGATGAACAACCCACCCACGTACAACAGCCCAGGTTGGTCAATGAGGATATCACCAAATGAGGTATGTTTAACTTCGCCAATGTCCCGCTGCATTTTGAGGCAGGACTTAATAATCTCATCTTTGATGTCTTCAACCCCCCAAATTACAAAGGTCAACCCTTTGTTGTCGCGGGTGGGGGAAACATATTGATCGATGTGGAGTACTTCTTCGTCAAATGTGCGGGACAGTCTGAAGGTGGGCCTCCAAATCATGTCGCCGTTAAGTACCTCAGTGTGGTACCCTTCGCGCGTCAACACGAGGAGCGCAATTTTGTAGCCTTCACCAAAGCTGCCAATGGCGGTGTCACTTCCCGCTTTACTCGTGGCACCGAGCAGCAGTGTCTGCGGGGTCAATACGGTGAACTCACTGTTGAGTTTGAGTCCTAGACCTTCTCCACTCTCAATGAACTCATAAACAAAAGGCGACTCGCTGTCCAGCGCGTTCTGTATGAGCTCGCGTATCGCCTCGACTGCGCCCCAGCGGCTGACGTAGTTCCGTGTCAGCGACAGCGCAAAAGTCTTGCCTAGCACATTGTCGACTGCCTTCAGTAGTCCATTCTTATTCATGTCAACAGTCCGTGAAGAGCTGATACTGTGGGTTCAAGCGGTTAATCTCGAGGCACGTGAACTGACGGCCTTCGAGTATGCACAAACACAGTGCACACCAGCATTGAATGCGGGCCCGACGATAGTGTCCTGTTTTCATGATGCCTCCTAGTTAACAAGGATAAGTGTCGGAGCCTGGGGCTCAATGCGTGCCGAGGCATTCTTGATCCAGGCATCTATGATGTTCTGTGCCTCATTCATAAAGGCCACGTAGTCATCCGGCAGGCCTTCATTCTCGTCCCGCCCGCCAAACAGCTCAATGAGCTCGTCCGCAAACGTGTCAATGCAAAACCCACCATACTCATTGGCGTCTACGTAGTTGTGCAACTCACTGAAGCTCTTGACAGTGGGGGGGATAATCCCGGCGTTGATGTCATTGATTATGCCCAGTTTCATTGAGGCAATCACTGACCACAACAGAGCTGCGCGCCAAGGATATTGCTCCTCGATTTCCGCCACATAAGCCTCATTGCCTGTGGCACAGACATACTCATTAGCTTCTTTATCAGCCTCGCTCTTGGCACCGGGCTCCTTCATTAACGGTGTGTCATTGTGGTTGTAAGCCATGTACTTTTTCATTGTCTGCTCCTTTAAGTATGTTACTTCGATGAAGGTAAGATGCTAAGAGCCTTCTGCAGGCTTTAACCAAAGCTTCAGCATCGACAATTCTGTCTTAAGTAAAATAAGCCTAATATTTTAGCTTGCAAATCTCAACTCAATCATATTTGCCATCTGCAAGTACAGCACTCCGTTCTTGCTCTCTGTACCATGCGTCTCAATTACTTTTTCTTTGAATTGCTCAATAGTTCCTGTGAAGCATCCACAAACAATTCGTATTCCGATTTCTTTGTCAATAAAAGCTGTAGTTGTTCGTAATTCAGATCCGAATCCTGAAAATGCGCAAATCGCTGATTTCGAGTCAATCCAAGCGTCGCCACATACCCGAGCGTTGTCGCATACCCAAGCGTCGCCACTTACCTGAGCGTCGCCATATACCCAAGCGTTGCCACTTACCCGAGCGTCGCCACTTACCTGAGCGTCGCCATATACCCAAGCGTTGTCGCAT
>CAZWRH010000083.1:0-1844 GCA_964636045.1 uncultured Gammaproteobacteria bacterium
ACGTAGCAAAGCCGTTTTGATCTGCCTCCTGTGTCCCTGACTTCGGTTAGGGGCACAGGAGGCAGGCCAAAGCGGCTTTTTTCTTTTCTACTGGACTAACCATGAGCGCCAACGAAACCGTAGCAACCAAGGATCAAGACAAATACATGGCCTTCTTGCGAGGCAAGGTTCGCATGGCAGAGTCTTTTGGATTCGAGGTGTCTAACTCTGAAATCAATCCGATTCTGAAGCCTCACCAACGTGAAATTGTTCGATGGATGGTGGGCATGGGGCGCGCCGCCTGCTTTGCCGCCTTTGGGCTTGGAAAGAGCGTCATTCAGATTGAAGCGGTGCGACTTACGCGAGAGCGTGCCGGAGGAATGGGCTTGATCGTGATTCCTCTTGGCGTGCGTCAAGAGTTTATCCGCGATGCAGCGATGCTTGGCGTTGCTGTGACGTTTATTCGCCGGGCTGAGGAAGCGACCGACCCTGAAGGCATCTATCTGACGAACTACGAGACGGTCCGAGATGGGAAGCTTGACCCCCGATTGTTCCGCGTTGCGAGCCTGGATGAAGCGGCTTGTTTGCGTGGCTTCGGCGGCACGAAGACTTTTCGCGAATTCATGGCCTTGTTTGCGGGCGACCGGAAGACATTCAATTCGCGCGTTGCAGGTGATTGTGTGCCGTATCGCTTTGTTGCTACAGCAACGCCAAGCCCGAATGATTACATTGAGCTGCTGGCATACTCGGCCTTCCTTAGCATCATGGATGTAGGGCAGGCAAAAACCCGATTTTTTAAGCGCAACAGCGAGAAGGCTGACGAACTTACGATCCATCCTCACAAAGAGCGAGAGTTCTGGCTGTGGGTGGCATCTTGGGGGCTTTTTGTGCAACGGCCATCGGATCTTGGTTACTCGGATGAAGGCTACTCGTTGCCTGACCTGGATATTCACTGGCACGAGATCCCCGCCGACCATACGGAAGCTGGTTTTGATTTTCGCGGGCAGGGGATGCTCCTTAAACAGCAAGCCCTCGGCGTTGTCGATGCAGCGAGAGAGAAACGTGAGAGCCTGCCGGCGCGCATTGCCAAGATGATGGAAATTCGCGAGATTGACCCGAAGGCAAATCGCATCTTGTGGCATGACCTTGAGGCGGAGCGTGTCGCTATAGAGAAGGCTATCCCCGGTGTCGTTAGCGTCTATGGCGCTCAAGATGACGAAACCAAGGCAGAGCGAATTGTCGGATTTTCTGAGGGACGATTTCAGGAGCTGGCAGGGAAGCCGGTGATGCTTGGGTCTGGCTGTAACTTTCAGCGGCATTGTTCGTGGGCAATCTTCCTGGGCATTGGGCACAAGTTCAATGACTTCATTCAAGCGATTCACCGGCTGCATCGGTTCTTGCAGACAAGCAGGGTTCGGGTGGATTTGATTTACACGGAAGCCGAGCGAGAGGTTCGCCGGACGCTCGAAGAAAAATGGGAAAAACACAAACAGACGGTGGGGAAGATGACTGAAATTATCAAGGAATACGGCCTTTCTGCGGTTGCGATGCAGCAAACCCTTCAGCGTGCGCTGGGCGTTGAGCGCGTAGAGGTTTCCGGCCTCGACTACCGCATCATTAACAACGATGCTGTGATCGAAGCTCGCAACATGGAAGAAAACAGTCTGGATCTGATTGTTACGTCGGTTCCATTTGCGACGCAGTATGAGTATTCGCCAAACTATTCAGACTTCGGCCATACCGATACAAATGCTCACTTTTTTGAGCAGATGGATTTTTTGACCCCCGAGTTGCTGCGTGCGCTCAAGCCTGGGAGGGTTGCGGCGATTCACGTCAAAGACCGGATTGTTCCTGGCGGCATGACG
>CAZWRH010000084.1:0-1735 GCA_964636045.1 uncultured Gammaproteobacteria bacterium
CTTTCGTCAAGTCTCTATTTGAAAAAAACGAACGTCGCTTTGTTTTGCTCCGGTTCAGTATGAAGAAATAAAGCCTTTATCGTAAGCGTAAAATATCCCGGACCTGGATGACGTCCAGAGATCCGGGATATTATTTTTTTGCACTAAAGACAAACAGTTGGACTGAGCCTCGAAAGTTTACTGTGCAGAGTTAATATCGTTTTGTTTCAGACGTAAGCTGTCAGGCAGATCTTTGCTCCAAGGCAGCAGCGTATGATAGTTTTCTTCGGAAATGTTGGGCATGACCTCAAATATGTATTTGAGATATTCAAAGGGCCTGAGCCTGTTTTCTTTTGCCGTCTCAATTATGGAGTAGATTATTGAACTGGATTTTGCCCCTTTAGGAGTACAGCAGAAGAGCCAGTTCTTTCTGCCTATGACAAAGGGTTTTATACTGCGTTCCGCTCTGTTGTTGGAGAGTTCAAGTCTGCCGTCAAGATAGAAGGTCTCAAGATATGCCCTCTGTTCCAATGCGTAGTGCAGGGCTTTGCCAAGTGCGGATTTCGGCAGCGCACAGACAGAGGAAGCCCATGTAAAGAATGCTTCTGAGACAGGCTTGCTTTGTTCAGCGCGCTTTTTATGACGTTCTTCAGGAGTGAGATGTTCATATTCCCGTTCCAGTTCAAATAGTCTGCTGCAGAAATCAAGTCCTTTCTGAGAGACACTGTTTGTCTTTTCTTCAGGAGGGGCAGCCTCCACTGCTTCGTGGAATTTTCTTCTCGCATGAGCCCAGCAGCCGCAGAGACGAATGTCTTTCTGCAGTGTCTTGTAGCCCGAATAGCCGTCTGTATGGAGGTATCCTTTGAAGTCTTCAAGAAATCTTTTAGGATGGGCGCTTGATCTGGTCTCCTGGTATTCATACAGGACAGAAGGTGTTTTAGTATATCTTCCTGTACGGTAGAGCCACATGAATGATTCCCTGCGGGATGATCTGCCCGGTTCTTTGAGTACCTGTACGACCGTCTCGTCTGCATGGAGTATTTCTTCCTGAAGTATCCTCTGCCTCATCTGTTCATATAAAGGCTCAAGCCAGTCCGAAGATGCGCGGATGAGCCAGTTGGCCATTGTCTGGCGGCTGAGGAAGAAACCCTCATTAAGGAAGGACATCTCCTGACGGTAGAGAGGGAGCGCGTTCATGTATTTCTGTACCATGATGTGGGCGATGGATGATGCCGACGCAGCACTGCCTTTTATCGGGGCTTCCGGCATAGGTGCCTTTATGACGGGAACTTTTATGTTCTCATGTTCGCAGCGGCGGCAGGAGTATACTTCACGTTCATGCTCCACTATCTTGACCTGTGCCGGAATTATTTCAAGCTCGCGCCTCTTCTCATGTCTCATGATGTGCATAGCACCGCCGCATTCAGGGCATATGCGCTCCTCTTCAGGTATGGAGTGCACTATACTCTCTACAGGGAGGGTTTCAAAATTGTCCTCTTTGCTGCCTGTGCATCTGCGTCTGGTATAAGTTATCTCTTCAACAGACGGTTCAGATATTTTTACTTCAGCTTCATTTTCAGCCTCGTCGAAGACAAGAAGTATCTGACGTGAATCAGAATCAGCCTTTTCGCTCGACTGGCCGAACTGACGGTGCTGGTTTAAACGGAAACACTCTTCATAATACGCGACAAGCTTCGCAAGCTCAGAGTTCTTCTCCTCAAGATATGAGTTCTTATCCTCAAGTTCTGAGGTTTTA
>CAZWRH010000085.1:0-1727 GCA_964636045.1 uncultured Gammaproteobacteria bacterium
TCACCCCGCGTTTTCGCAATTGAATGCACGGGCGCAGGCGCTTTTTGAAACGCCCACGGCGAGCATGTTTGACGCCGAGCCCCCCGCGCTGGAGCTGGCGGCGCAGACGCCCGCCGAAGCCGCAGCGCAGCAAGCAGCGCAAGAGCAGGCTGCCAAGGCAGAGACTGCCCGTCAGCGCGCAGCCGATGCGCAGGCCGCACGGGACGACGAACGCAAGCGCATCGCGCAGGCCAGCGTGCGCGCAGCCGATAATTTCGAGCTGGGGCAAGACCCGCTGGATAGCCTTACTGGGCAAGGGAGTATTTTTGATGTGCAGGACGGCAAGGGCGGCCAGCCGATGTTCAGCCGCAAGGGGGCGGGCGGCATCACGCCCGAGCAGAGGGCCGAGAACTTCGCCCGCTGGAGCGACAACGCACCCCTGATCAGCAGCGAGCAGGCCGAGGCGTATGACTTCAAGACTGGCCAGAAGATCGTGGTTGAGGCGTTCCATGGTTCGGCCCGGCCTGACCGCATCGGCGGGGTGTTCGACCCCAAGCGCGCCACCAGCGGCCCGATGGCCTACTTCACCAGTTCGCCGGAGTTGGCAAGCAGCTACGCCAAGGGCAAGGCAGACACCAGTCTGGCCGATGAGGATCAGAGCTACGCCAACTGGTTCAAGTTCAAGCCGCCGGGTGCGCGCAGCGCGGTTTCCATCGACCGCGCCTGGCATTTCCTGACGCCAGAGGTGCAGGCGCGCATCCGCAAGCTGGCACCTCAGATTGCCATGGATGACACCGGCGAGAACATCGTCATCGACCCTGACAACACGGATGGCCTTGGTAACTACGGATGGGAGTTGCAGCAGGCGCGCGGCAATCCGCTGGCGGCGCTGGTGGAGTCGTGGCTGAGCAGCGGCACGCTGTTCAACGAAGAAACCAAGTTCATGGATGTGCTGCGGATGGCTGGTTTCCCCGTGGCGGGCGTGGAGATGGACTTCCCCAACGCCGCCTACCCAGGAGTGTTCAAGACCTACGTCAGCATGAAGAACCCGCTGGTGGTGGGCGACATGCCCGCCGATGTGCGCGCGGCTCTGGAGCAGGCAGCCAAGGCCGACCGTACCAAGGCCAAGCCTGGGGCGGACATGTGGGACAAGCGCAGCCATACCTTGCGTGACTGGTGGGCCAAGCTCAACGACCCCGACCCCCAGACTGCTGCCTATGCCTGGACTTCGATCCCGGACAAGGTGACCGACGTTCTCAAGGCCTACGGGTATGACGGCATCGTGGACTGGAGCGGCAAGGGCGGTGGGCACCAGTCCCCGGTGTATATCCCGTTCGGCCCTACGCAGGTTAAGAGCGTATTCAACCGAGGCACGTTCGACCCCACGAAGAAGGACATCAGTTTCGGACGTGGCGCCAATGCAGCCATTGGCACCCCAGCCGCCACCATCCGCGCCGCCATCACCAAGGCTTACGGCAAGCTGCTGGGTCAACTGGAAAGCAAGGGCCTTGTCACGCTGACGCAGACGCAGGAGCAGGCCATCGAGGCGGCAGCACAGGCCAGAGCAGACAAGACCGGCCAGCCGCTGGCAGATGTGCGCGCGAGCTTGATGGGGAGTGTGAGCAATAGCGTGGCGACGGACGACCTCGACATTCGCCGCAGCGCCAACGGCGCCATCCAAGGCTTCTTCGATCCGCAGACCGGCCAATCCTTCCTGATTGCCGACAACCTGACCGCCGAAGCTGCGC
>CAZWRH010000086.1:0-1669 GCA_964636045.1 uncultured Gammaproteobacteria bacterium
CTTTCACAATTTAAACAGGAGATTTATCATGGCAAAGTCCAAGAAGGCATCTGCAGTTGTTTCCTCCAATGTTGAAACCAAGGTTGAAGAAGTCAAGACTGAGGTTACTGAGCAGGTTGTGACAAGTGTTGATACTGTGTTGATTGATGGTATTGGTGTAGTGGAGGTTACAACCTCAGTTGACAAGGAAGAATCTGCAGTTGAACAACCAAGTATGCTTGCCTCCATGCTTCAACAAGAGGTCAAGCCTTTGGAAGAGGCCAAGGCTGAAGAAACCAAGCCTGAAGTCAAGGTTGAAAAGAACCAAGGTGTTGGAGCTTTTGTGAGGAAGTTGATCGCAGAAGGTTTGACCAACACAGCCATCCTCAAGATTGTACATGAGCAGTATGGCAACACCAACACCACATATGCCTGTGTGGCTTGGTACAGAAACAAAATGAAGAAGGCGGGTGTGGTGGCAAAGAATGCGGAAGCCACCAACATTGTGGCTGAGATGTTGAAGACTGAGGCTGAAGAGCCCAAGCCTGAAGCTGAAGCCTAAGAGTTAGGGGACCTAAAATGGTCCTCTTTCTCCTCTTTATTCTACTCATCCTCTTCATACTCATATAACCCAGTGCCTAGTACAAGGTGCTGGGTATTTTTTTACCTATTACTTGGCTTCCAAGCTCTTGGCACCATGCCTCTCCTGCTTAATTCCCACTGCTAACTATTAGGCTTAGCTAGGTTAGCTTCGTACTGAATCGTTCGAATCGACACGTTCGAAAGCGTTTAAAGGTATCACACAGCACTTCATTCGTCGCGACAGTCGAATTGGACTACTTACGCGTATCTGTTCGTCTGACTGCGAAATTTCATCAGCTTCGACACCAGACACGGAGGAGCGAGCGGGGGAATCCATTCGCGACTGAAAGCCTGGTGCCGAGCGCTACACTACCTAGAAAATAAAAATATTTATCTTGGTGCCTGGAACTTAGCAGCAAATCACTTGGCACCAGGCTTAAGTACCCATCTCTTAGCACTAGGCTCTGGGCCATAAATACTTGGCGCAGAGGCTCGAGGTGGCGGAGAACGTGGCACTGGGCAACTGCTATGCCGACGTAATAAAAACGCGTATGTAAATGGTCTATCGCTGTGCAACGATGTATGCACCTCGTAGTACGCGGGGAAATCTTTCAACAGCTTTAAGTGCATGATTTTAAATACTTATTTATATTCTAGTAGGTATTAGTCGAAAAAATTAAAAAAAAAAAATTGAAAAACGAAAAAAAAGTGGCTTAAAGGGGGGATAAATTCGCACTGCTGTAAAGTTTTCGTTTTCGATACGTCGCTCGCCTGATCGTTGATTTTAAAGGATAATTGAGCTTTTAGCTGACTAATTGTTGACTAAAAACGTCGTCCAAAGGCCACCGCATTGTGAAAGATTTCGCATCGTAAAATTCCCGTAACGGTTTGTAACGTCCAAATTTACACAAACGTCATAATCGGCCGATGAATTCGACTTTGTTAATCGGCTACTGACAAATTGTCATTGTCATAATTTAGTACATCGTCATGCGTCAGCTCAGGGCCTAGCGTATAGTTTATAGGGGCCTAGAGTATAGTTTATAGGAGCCTAGAGTATAGTTTATAGGAGCTCAGTGCCAAGAGTATAGTTTATAGAAGCCCAGTG
>CAZWRH010000087.1:0-495 GCA_964636045.1 uncultured Gammaproteobacteria bacterium
CCCTACTTACCCAGGAGCAGCAAATGGAAGGTCTGCCGGTTTCTTACAAGCCAATGTCCGCCTCTGGCGTGGTAAAAGCTCGAGGCGGGGAGTTCTACGGACTGATTTGCAATACAACCACTTCAGGGGTTGTTACATTTTATGACCACGAGGCTTCAGCCTCTGGTAATGTTATCATGGGGCCTATCACGTTAGTTGCAGGCCAACCCGTGATTTTGAATTCTCTGGCGGTTCGTTGTGCTCGAGGCATTTATATGAGCCTCGATAGCGGTGTAGCACAGCTTAACGTTTTGTTCAGCTAATGGCAACCTCAGGTACTGTTGCTCAGACAGTTATCAGCACGGCAAAGGTGCTTGAGCATGCCTTACGTCGGGCAGGCGTAACCGCATCAGCACAAACTCCAGATGTAGTTGATGTTGCCAAAGAATGCCTGTATCTGCTTCTGTCACACTACGCAAATACCAGCTTAAACCTGTGGTGCATTGAAAAAGTACT
>CAZWRH010000087.1:505-1321 GCA_964636045.1 uncultured Gammaproteobacteria bacterium
GAAGGCAAAGCTGAGTATTCGCTGCCCAGTGGTACGAATGACGTTCTCAATGTTCATCTCTGCACACCGATGCTTGCAGAGGCTACCGGTTTTGCAGATAATTTGTTGACGCTGGGCTCTGCAACCTCTGTTGTGAGGGTGGGCGTCGTATTTACGGCCTTGCCAACCACTGACTTTGACATTGAGCTCGCTAGCGACGGAGTAGTGTTTTTCAAAGCACTTACTGTCAAAGCTTCTAATGCCATGTTGGGCCTAAATTGGTATGACTTGCCAGTATTCCTAACAGGCTCACAAGTAAGGGTAAGTGCAGGTACCGCGTCTATGCTGTACGCCGCTACATCTGTATCTGAAATACCTGTTACACCGTTGAACAGAGACCAGTATGCTGATCTGCCTAACAAGACTTCTATGTCTGCGGTGCCTGTAAACTACCTGTTCAGCAAGACTCTGGCGCCTTCAATAACGCTGTGGCAAGTACCGGCGGATGCTGTTAGGCACCTGGCATTGTATGTTCACCGCCAAGTTCAAGATGTTGGCTCATTGACACAAACCCTCGCCATACCCAGCAGGTGGTTTGAAGCTACAATTATCCAACTAGCTTTCAGGTTAAGTATGGAGTTGCCTGGCATTGATGCAGAACGCATTAAGATGTTGCTAGACCTCTCTGAAAAATTCAAGATAGAGTCCACGGAAGGTGAGACTGACTCGGCGCCGATGTATATTAGCCCGGGTATTTCAGCCTACACGAGGTAGCCAT
This sequence comes from uncultured Gammaproteobacteria bacterium, assembly GCA_964636045.1. Classification (GTDB taxonomy): domain Bacteria; phylum Patescibacteriota; class Microgenomatia; order UBA1406; family HO2-37-13b; genus CAZWRH01. Next base: position 1,263 of record CAZWRH010000087.1, read on the forward strand.
GCCTCGCTACCTCCCTGTCAGCTCACATGGAAAAGTGGCTGTTGCCATTTGTGGGCGCT
>CAZWRH010000087.1:1331-1637 GCA_964636045.1 uncultured Gammaproteobacteria bacterium
TGCGGCTTAAAAGTCCAGTATAATGATCTTCATCAAGATCGCAACGTACCTGGCCTAATGGTATGCGAAGCCTGTTGCGACTCCAAAGACCCGTACAAGCTACCTCCTAGGCTTACGGAGCGCATAACACTCAAATATCCGCGCCCAGATGAGCCCCTTATTTGCCCAACTGACGAGGAGCAGCAATGACTGCACCAGAGGCTTTAACATTCGACTCTCTGTGTAATGATATAGAGAGCTACGTTGAAAGACACGATGCAGAGTTTGTAGCTCAAATTCCTCGTATTATCATGTTGGCTGAAAATA
>CAZWRH010000088.1:0-1627 GCA_964636045.1 uncultured Gammaproteobacteria bacterium
TAGGAACTGTGCTGTCTTCTTGCCAATGGGTACGCCTGTATCCACTGTCGGCCATTCTCCCGGTAGCGGCACTGTGACCTTCAGAGTACTGCCGCCTTCAAAGGGCTCATCTTTTGTCGCAGCTGTTGGAAACAGGTCTTCGAGCTCAAGGCGATACTTGGCAGCTTCTAGAGCTTGGCTCATTACTTTAGCCTCTTGCGCCCGGGCCTCTGGTGCAGTGAGGTCGGCTAGTGAAAGTCCACGAGTAGCCATTACTTACCTTTCTGACGAGTCTTCCAGTTCTGCTCTAGCGAACGCCAGTACTCAATTGCCTCAGCATCAGTGGCGTCAGGATACTTGCGCTTGAAGGCATCAAGTACTTGGGACCTGAACACCAGCTTGCCTCCGAACTCCTGAGTCAGTGGATCATCGGCGATACTAGAGATAAACTTCTCACGTGCTGCAATGGGCACACCATTATTGTTCTTGGCGATTTCGCCTGCGAACTGATGCATATCCACACGGCGCTGAGCACGCTCTTTACCTAGTTGTACCAAGTAGTTCCACGCTTGCTTTGGATCAGTAGTCTTCGCCAACTCATTCTGTATGCGCACCTCGTCAGACCGCGTTTGCACACCCTTCTCACCACGCAATGCCGCATTCGACATTTGACTGATAATGGTGTTAGCTTGACGATTCTTGATGGCGTCCTGGATCAAAGGAGTATTAGGATCAATACCCATACCTTGCAGAGCAGTGCCAATGTAGCCTTGAACATCTGCGAAGGCCCCGGTATTCGGGTCAATCTTTTCAAGTGCATTGTAGGCCTCCAGCTGATCGCGCGCCGCGGCGGCAGAATCTTGCATGGCGGTATAGTCTTTGGTATACGCCTCACCCATACCTTCTGCGCCCTTGGCCATCAACTTTTCGTTCGGTACATTGCGGAACGGCCGCGTGCCCGGTGGAGGGTTCTGCGCAAACTTACTACGATCAACTGAGGGCGTGGCACTGGGCTCTGCTGGCATGGTGGGCCAGGCTGTAAGAGAACCATCCATCTCGCCTTTGCGCAAGCGAGAAGCATCAGAATCACGGGCTTTTTGAGTTCCAGGTGCAATTTGCATGCCTGGAGGCGAGGCTGATGAAATTTCACTCGAAGCCGTTTGCTTAGCCGACGGCGAACCATTCGATTGTACGATGCGCGACGTCGACGTCGCGTCGGCATTTTCGCTATCGACGGACGCAGTTGCGGAGAACAGCTTGCCGAGAACCTCTGGGTTAACACTGATGCCAAACTGGCCGACTGTTGCCTTAACGGTCTCATCAGTATTTTTGCGAATCCAGGCTGTGCGCTCTGCTGGTGTAGCGAACTGCATGTCTTTGGCCTGCTGCGAGTAGCTATTGAAAATCTTGCCGTAGAGTGGCAAAATCTTCTCAGCACCTCCAGTACCACCAACAGATACCTTGGCTGTGGCACCGGCCTTAAGGTAAGGCAGTTCTCGTGAGTCAAGCACATCAAGCTGCGCTGCGTCGTCATACCCGACCCGAGCCGCTGCGACGTTGCCGTTACGCTCACCTGCAAAGCTGTCCATCAAAGCCTGCCCACCCGCTGCGACACCGGATGTCAGTGCTGCAAACGGGGACATCTTAC
>CAZWRH010000089.1:0-1625 GCA_964636045.1 uncultured Gammaproteobacteria bacterium
GCAGGAGTCTGCAAAACTCTTATGCGTCGGTTCAATTCCGACCGTGACCTCCAAATAATATAATTGATATTTCTAACAATCTATAAAATCTAAAAATACTCTGTCGGTTTCCGCCTCGGCTTCGCCGTTAGGCGAGACGGGCAATTCCGACCGTGACCTCCAAAACTCTTCATTTGATGAGTTTTTTATTTTACTCCTTATATTGTATAATTAATTTAATTTAAACTTAATAAATTCATAATTTATTCTCAGACACTCATTAATAACTAACAAAATCAATTCTGTGAAACTAATTATACTAAATGGGGCTTCTTGCTCTGGAAAAAGTACTATTATAAAAGAAATAATGAAAAAGGAGGATTTGTTTCATCTGTCTTATGATTCTTTGAAATGGTCTTTCGCTAATTACAAACCAGAAAAACATCGCAAAGAAGTAAAAAAGATATTTTTAGCCGTTGCTAATTGTGTATTAAAAATGAAATACAATATAATATCTGATTCTAATATGAATAAAAATGAAAGAATTAAACTGATAAAACTAGCCCAAAAAATGAAACATGAAATAATAGAAATTAATTTAGAAACAGATATAAAAGAATTGTTAAAAAGATTTAATAAAAGAGTAACAGAGCACTCCAAAAATCCAGATAGAAAACTTTCCAATAAATCAAAGAAAAGGTTTATAGAAATTTATAATATATTCAACAAAGACAAAAATAAAAAAGCAGCAACTTTCTATACAGACAAACAAAGTATAAATGAAATATCAAAAAATATTCTCAAATTATTAAAAGATTAATATTTTTTATTAACAAAAAATAGTAAATTATAAACACATCATCATGTTTAAAAACAAAATAGTCCTAATAACGGGCGGATCAAGTGGTATTGGAAAAGCTACTGCTATTATGTTTGCACAAAATCATGCTGATATTGCAATTACCTACAAAAATAATAAAAAGGGTGCAGAGGATACAATAAAACAAATTCATGAACTAGGACAAAAAGCCATTACTATAAAAGCCGACCTAACTAAAGAAAAAGCAGCCAAAAAAATTATTGACTTAGCAATTAAAAAATTTGGCAAAATAGATATTTTAATTAATAGTGTTGGTGGGTCTTTTGATTATGATGATTGGAATGCAAATTCAAAAACCTGGAAGAAAACATTTGATCTAAATCTATTTTCCATGATGAATGTTTCAAAATATGCTATAAAAATTTTTCAAAAACAACGAAGTGGAATTATTATAAATATCTCATCTCGTTTTGGATTAAATGGTCAATATGATGTAATTTCCTATTCTGCAGCAAAAGCAGGAGTCATAAACATCACACAGGCCTACGCAAAGCTTTTATCTCCCTACGGAAGGGCAAATTCAATTTGTCCTAGCGCTGTAAATTCAGGTTATTGGTTAAGAGCCCCAAAAGAGGAACTAGAAGAAACATTAAAAACAATGCCAGATCATAAATTAATAGAGCCTGTTGCTGTAGCTAAAAAAATCCTTTTTCTTACATCTGATGAAGCAAAAGGCATTAACGGACAAAACTTTGCAATAAATGAATAAAATAATTAATAAAAAACTATGAACAGTTTTGAAGAAATAAAAAAAGAGAATATTTCT
>CAZWRH010000090.1:0-1586 GCA_964636045.1 uncultured Gammaproteobacteria bacterium
AGTAATCGTACGTGTCACCATGCTTTTGTCTAAATCTAGAAACGACTTCTTCTTGTGTAAGTCTTTTTGATTGACCAATCCTTATTCTACCACAAACCTTACATCCTCTGCCTACCAAGTGACGTTCTGGTGTTACTTGAAAATGTCCATGAATAGGGCAGATTAATGTAACTTCGGTTCTTGCTGTTTCATAATTAACAAGTGAGTAATCATAAAAATTTCCATTTATGGATTTAGCTTTCTCTACAAAATCGTTAGTATTGCTCCTAGATTTCAAAGCAGCAGATTCATCTCCGCACCTTGGGCAACCTCTGATTGATTTGAAATATTTTGCCGCGACTTCAAAGTCACCGTGTTTCTCACAAGTTGACACTACGTTGTCATCAGCGCCGGTATAAACAACTTTAGACAAGTCATAAGTTTCTCCGTGCAATTGTTTTACTTGATATTTAAAATAATCAGTAGGTGTAAAACATTGAACAGGAGATAGTTTTGCGGGAGGCCAGTTTGATCGGTGTATTTTGAAAATAAAACCGTCTTTTTCACAGATAAGCGTGTCGCCATCTTTTTCAATTAAATTGACACCCACCGATTCACCGTCTTTCTTCCAATCTCTAGCTTTCCCCAAAACTACCTCCTTGTTTAAGTTATTTCTCCGTTTAACCAATCATCTAAATCGTACATCTGATGTGTGATTGAATCATAATAAATCTGTCCTGCTTGACCTGTCACCGCTCCTCTGCGATTCTTACTAAGAACCACATGAGTGGTATTCCTGATCGTATCATTAGGGTTGTACTTGTCCCTGGAAAGCATAGCAACCCATGAAGCACTTTTTGTAAGCGATCCAGAACCATAAATAGACTCTTCTGGTACAAAAGCACCGGTCGAAGCTGCTCCCTTGTTATCAGAACTCTTGCGAATGTGTGCGAGAAGCAGGAAGGACACAGGATAGTTCTTCATTGTGCTCTTCAAAAACTTCATAAACCCAGCAGCAGCTTCATGAGGAAGGTCTTCAAATAAATCCGATACTGGATCAAGAATGATGATTTGACAGCCACCTGAAATGATCATCTCAAGAATCTTTTCTTCCATTACTTCAATACTGAAGTCACGTTCGTCCAACACCATAAATCTATTGGAACCATCTGGTAGAGTAAACAATTCTTTTGCTTTCTCTTTCACAGCGTCACTTGCTAGGTATTTTACACGTTCAGCCGGATCATGGATGGATGCAATTCGATTGTGGATGTGCTTAGACAGCAACGCTTGCGCGTACTGACCACCATCTAACTCAAGACTGACAATACCTGTTTTGTATGAAGTATTGAAAAGCAAATGATAAATGATTTCGTTTGCAATTGTTGTCTTCGCTGCACCCGTACCTGCTGCAATTACACCACATGTCTGTAGCTCCCATGAACCAAGCATTACCTCAAGTTTTTTAAGAAAAGGAGGAAAAGGGATTCGCTCACGACCAGCTTGTTCAATCATCAACTCATAGAGTTCTGAACTTCCAAGTACACCTGCTGGAACATACGCTTTAGCATTATAGAAATCACTGATAAACTGCTTTTCTTTACCTT
>CAZWRH010000091.1:0-1580 GCA_964636045.1 uncultured Gammaproteobacteria bacterium
CGCAGCATCGCGGCCTCGAAGGCGCTCATCTTGTGGTCGGCGGCATTCGGCTTCACCTCGGGCTTCACCGAAGCAACGCCACCCACCGGGAACTTGGCCTCGAACTCGACAGACGCCGTGGCATGGGCAGTCAGCAGGTCCTCGTGGCTCATGCTGCCAGCCTCTACCGCGGCGCCACCCAGCGCGACGCGCATCTGGGAAAGCGACTTGGTAGCGAGATCAGCCAGCGGGCCGACCACAGCCTTGAGCTTGTCCAGTTCCGACTTCAGGCCGGTGTTCTCGATGCGCAGGTCAGCGATGCTGCCGGTAAGGAGTGTCAGAGTCTCAGCAAAAGCGGCAGTTGCCTGCGGCTCATGCTTTTGCTCGACGGGGGCGTTGGCTTCCGGCTTTTCGCCGTTGCCGGACTTCTCAGCCTTCAGGGCCGCGATTTGTTCGTCAGTGAGGTTTTGGTCTTTGCCTGCCATTTCAAGCTCCGTGTTCGTGTCCGCCCGGAAGCGGAATCCTTGGTTGGTCTGAGTGTCATTGCGCTGCAGGCTGGTGTCAATGTAACGGCGCTGCAACTGGGAGATCAGCGCATCCATCGACGTGATGCCATCGACCAGACCCACATCAGCAGCTTGGGCGCCGATGAATTCACGGCCCTGTCCCATCGTGCTGGTGACATAGTCCGGGGTCCTGTTGCGCATCGCAGCCACGTGGTTGACGAAGACCGCATCCGTCGCGTCCACCAGGTTCTGGAGCTGGGTCTGACCTTCCTCCGACAGTGCCTCATTGGGGTTGGCAAGGGCCTTGTAGGGGCCTGACCGTACCACCGTCACACCGACGCCCATGTCGGCGTACATCTTGCTGTACTCCTTGTGGGTCGCGATCACGCCGATCGACCCGACGACAGCCGTGTCCGCTGCGAACACAGAGCCAGCGGAGGAGCCCAGCCAGTACGCTGCGCTGCACATTGCGGCCCCCGTGTAAGCATCAACCGGCTTGAGGTCGGTGTGGATCTTGCGAATGAGCGCGCCCGTGTCTTGGCACCCACTCACGCTGCCGCCACCAGAGTCGATATTGAGCAGGATGTGCTTCACGTCCGCATTACGTGCCGCGGCTACGAGTGCGCCCTTGATCTGCGGATAGCCAACCATGCCGTAATACTTCAGGTACCAGGCATCGGAGTTGACCATGGCGCCCTTGATGTTGATGACGCCGATATTGCCGACGACTTGCAAGAGGTCGTGCTCATCCTCCTCATCGTCATCATCTTCTTGGTCATCTTCTTGGTCGTTCCAGCCAGCCTTCAGCCGTTCAGCGTGAAGTTCTTGTGCGTTGGCTGCGACAGCAAGGCTTTCGCGGGTACCTGCCCACAGGCGCTCTTCAAAAATAGGGATCGGCATTATCGTTTACCTCGGTTCTGGTTCTGGTCCCGCATCACGGTCATGAGTTCGGTGCGCAATGCGCGCAGCTCATCCCTGATGTCCTTGGATAGTGCCTGCTGGTCCTGCTGCGTGCGCTGCAGTGAAGTGACCTGTGCTTGATGCTGGGTTTCGACCACAGCAAGGCGCTTGTCCATGGTCACGATATACCCGGCC
>CAZWRH010000092.1:0-1579 GCA_964636045.1 uncultured Gammaproteobacteria bacterium
GTGCTGAATTGTCCGTAATGCCGTCTGGTTGTAAACCTAAATCAAAAACATTACCGAAATTCTCGGTCAGTTCACCACGAAGCGTCTCCTGCGTCCTATCAACCCACGCCCCAGCGCCAACACCTCCAGATGTCGCAGGAGTTGATCCAGCAGCTACAGTCTTCGGTAACACTCCACCCCAAGAATAATACTTCCCATCTGATTCATAGAAAACAACATCTATTGTTGTGGTGACTGTAGCTCCTAAAAGAAAACTGCCTACCATATTAAAACCAGCTTCTGCTGCTAACCTTTTCTGTGTTTCATATGTCGCAGCATTGAGTGTTACAGCACTCCACAGAGTCCAGTTAACATCCGTGGCAGGATTTATTGACATCAGAACAGGTGTAGAAACAGTTGCACCTTTAGCAAACCACCAAGTTCTAACATCGCCATCTACGAACTCACGCAATTGATTATATGTATCTTCATATTCACCTTGTGCCCATGCAATAGGTGGTTTAAAATACAAACTATCAACCATAGCTTTACGCACAGAAGGGATCTTAGATCCATCTTCAACAGTGACCTCTGCATTCGCATCACCGTTAATAACTCCGTGTAGTTGATTAGAGGCTTCTATTGCTAACTCTGTAGCCTCTTGAAAAGTATCGGCTGGATAATGCGCCATTAATTAAACTCCAATATAAGATATGGCTATTAAGCCAAAACAAATTATTTGTAATATTCTATTCTTTGTTAAAGAGATTGGTTTATTATCTTTGTTAGTTTTAAAATTAGTTAAACACAATAGTGTTTCAAAATATATTCTGTTTGATAACAAGATAAAGATAGAAGTCAGTTGTGTTAATTGAGGATATAAGAATACAAACAGATTGACTAAACACAGAAGAGATAAACTCAACAGAATCACCCTTGATAGCGTATCTTTAAACACAACAACTGTTGTGATAATCAATAAACAACACTGTGTTAGATAATTATAAACAAGAAATAACTGAGCATCTTGTAAGAAAAACTGTGGTGTTGGAAGAATTAAATAAGCTCCAAACAAACACCACAATAACCTATTATTTTTATCATAAACAAGATTTATTAAACAAACCCAAAGATAGCAAAAGACCGTGAAACTAATCACTCTGCGTCTTCTTTCTCTGTTATTGTGCTTTTGTTGCTGTTGTGGTTATTCTCTTCAACTTTTCTTAACAGAGTTCTAATGTCGTTATTCATTGTTGTTATGACTGTTGTCATCAGTTGGAGTGTTTCTTGAATAGGCTGAAGTTTCTCATCTATTGTTGCAGGCAGTGTGGTTTCTATTGTTTCTATCTTATATTTTAAAGAAGTAATTCTCTTTTCGTTTGTAGAAACACGTTCTTCTAAAGCTGTTATCTTTGTTTTTTATTATTTTCTATTCTCATTAAGCCAACCCATTGATAACACAAACATACCACCAAACAAACACTTAAGAAGAAACAGGAGGTTTATTTCCATATTTACTCCGGTTTAACAGGGTATTCTATATTCAAAGGATAGGTTTCTTGTTCTGAAACACGGCTTAATAAAACACGATAAGTTTTCC
>CAZWRH010000093.1:0-1568 GCA_964636045.1 uncultured Gammaproteobacteria bacterium
GCATTAGTTGCTACCAAATCAGGTGAATCTTTATCATATGGAATTGCAAATGCACAAGAAAGAGGATCTTTATTTATAACCCCAGGAGAAGCTATTTATGAAGGAATGGTTGTTGGGGTTTCAAGTAAAGAAGAAGATATTGAGGTTAATGTTTGTAAAGCAAAACAATTAACAAATAATAGATCTTCAGGAGAAGGTGTAGCTATTCAGCTTATTCCTCCAACAATTTTATCACTTGAACAGTCTCTTGATTTTATTGGTGATGATGAACTTCTAGAAGTTACTCCACAAAATTTAAGAATAAGAAAAAAATATTTAACTGAAGCTGAAAGAAGAATACATAAAAGAAAAGAAAGAGAAAGCTAAGAACAAAGAACAAATTTATTCCTCAACAATATCTACGCTTAAGATTTTTACTGGACTAACAGGTGTTGAATTTTCGCCCATCATATTAGCTGTTGTTGGTGCTGTTGCTATTTTATCAACTGTTTCAATTCCTGATATGGTTTTGCCAAAAATTACGTAATTTTTTGGTAATGGATAGTCCGCATGCATTATAAAAAATTGACTTCCATTTGTATTTGGACCAGCATTTGCCATTGCAATGGTACCACGAGAATATTCACCATCAAATTTTTCATCATCAAATTTATATCCAGGTCCGCCACTTCCTGTTCCTGTTGGATCGCCCCCTTGAATCATAAAATTATTAATTACTCTATGAAAGATTGTGTTGTTATAAAAATTTGATTTTGAAAGTTTTATAAAATTTCCTGCAGTGATTGGAGTTTTATCAGTAAATAATTCAATTGTGATATCTCCCTCAGTTGTTTTTAATATTGCTTTATATTTTTTATTTTTATCAAAATTTTCTGAAGCTGTTGGGGTAGGTGTAGATTGGTTTTTTTTCATATTTTCATTGTTTAAATTTAAATAATTATTTTCAGTGACTTCTTGTGATTTTTTATTATAATCTGAAAAAAGAAGCATACCTAAAATAATAAAAGGAATCAAGACTAATAAAGAAACGAGTAGTGTTTTATTCATAATTATTGTTTTTTAATTTTTGCACTTTGACTTGCTGTCAATGTTGGTGTTGGAGTAATGCCAAGCAAACTATTATTTACTTCTTTTTTAATTTCCAAAAAATTATCTATTCCAAGTCTTGGAATTAAGATCCATTGTCCATTTTCTGAGTATCCATCCTTTAACCAATTTTGATCTGATATTACAATTTTTTCAATTTTATATGATTTAATAGAATATGCTTCTTTTGAAAGTTTGTTAATTTCATCTTTTGTTATATCAGTTTTTATATGTTTTTGCATTTCGTCAAGAAGAGGTACTATTTTTGGAATAAATCCAATAGATAATATTTTATCCTTAACTGCTTCAATTACTTTTTGTTGTCTAGCTGCTCTTCCAAAATCTCCCCCATCTTCTTTTGAGTGTCTTGATCTTGCATATTTCAATGCTTCAACTCCTGTCATATGCACAAGTCCTTTATTAAAATGAAGAGTTTCATATCTACATGGAAGTACAAGTTCTGGACTATCTGTTGCTTCAAG
>CAZWRH010000094.1:0-1564 GCA_964636045.1 uncultured Gammaproteobacteria bacterium
CTGCACTCGGAGCCTCAGTAGCTGCCACAAGCTCAACAGCCTTGGCTAACCGCTTGCTGTGACATATCAGCAGCATGGTTTCTTCATGATCAAGAAGTGCTTTTTTGATAGCACTATCAATCTGGTTTAGCCTGTATTCTGCAAATGTTCCAGTTCTACCAGTCACGGCCACCCTTTCTTTCAAATCCTGAATCTACACGCTCTGCCCGCTTATTGGCTGGCGGTTTCACCGTGGTGGTGGTCGGCTTGCCTGACAATTTCGCTTCTATCATTGCATGCTCTGCCTTTCTTTCTTCGGCTGTTATCACTTCGCTGTTGCCAACAAAAAGAGGCGCTGCCCACAGTGGCGGGTTGTCCCATGTCATGCGGCCTTTTGGGCCATAACCTAGCGATTCAACCACGGCCAAGGCGTAAACCCACAAGTCCAATGCCTCGTTACGTGGCCGGATTTTCTTCCACTTTCCCTTCTGATCGCGTACCTCGGCCCGCAGTTCCTCGTAATACTGTTCTGGCAACCAGCGGGCTGGGTGAAAGTATCCGGGGCCAGGCGCTACACGGCGCAAGCTGCCGGATACGAGGTCTTTGAAATAGTCAGTGTTCAGGATCCATAGCGGCATGTCGTGCATCGGCTTACCGTTGTTCAAGCGTGCGCTACCCTTGAACATCGGGCGTTCATCGGCGTGAGAGCCGCCCTTAAGCAGCATCACACGGCTGGCAAGGCCCATTCTGCGTAGGCTCCGGTACCACATGTAGGCGTTGTGCGTAACGCCATCCTCGCCACCTGTATCAACCCCTGTCCGCAACACGCGAAGCTCTCGCCCGTCACTGGTTTTGTAGGTAGCCATGACAAGGCGGCGCGTCAGTAAATCCCAATCCTCAGGGTAGCCAGCCGGATCGACTTTCGCGGTCTGCCCGTTGCGCTCTGTTGCCCAGATCGCGAAGCGGTCAACAAGCCAGGATTCCAAGAAGCTGGCGTCGTCTGGCACATGATAGCGCGGCAAATCTGCTGCTCGTTCTTGCAGGTTGCTGCCCTTCTCGGCCATCAGGTGACGTGGCAGGTACGGCATTCCTTGGTCTGTGTTGATCGTCGTTTTGAGCGTCAGATCGGAGCCTGACAGCGCAAGCTCGCGCAAGCCTTGCAGGTAGCGGAGGATCAGGCTGTCCCACTTTTGATAGGTGGCGGCCACGCCACCGAGCCAGTAACCAGCGATGGATGCTGTGACTGCATCGCCGGTCACGTTGCCGTCTTTGTCAACTGTCTGGCCTTCACTGAGCCAGCGTGCGCCGCTGGACAGTTTGTTTAGGTGTGGCTTGTGCTTTGGCGCAATGGATGTGCCACAGTGCGGGCACACAACATAAGCGTGTTTCGTCGCCATCGCTGAAAGGTCGGCACTGCGCACCATGTCTAACAGCTCGGCCTCTGGTGGCAGGGTGGCGAAAAGTTGTAGCCCTGGTTTGGCCTCGAAATGCTCCGAGCAATCCGGGCATTTCCAGTACCACCTGCGCCTGTCTGAGCGGTTGTAGATGCCGACGATGCCGGTAGCTGGTGGTGCCTCGTGCGGGG
>CAZWRH010000095.1:0-1539 GCA_964636045.1 uncultured Gammaproteobacteria bacterium
CAATTTCGATCAGGTGGCCGAGGCGATGAAACGGGTGTGGAAGCGCCTGGGTTCTTCCACCAAATATGCTGCACTGGCCTTGCCGGCGGCGGCCGTCATCACCAAGAAAATCATCCTGCCGGCGGGCATGCGTGAGCAGGAAATGGAAATACAGGTTGAGTCCGAAGCAAATCAATACATTCCGTTTGCGCTGGAGGAGGTCAATCTGGACTTTCAGGTGATTGGCCCGGCACCCTCCAGTCAGGATGAGGTTGAGGTGCTGATTGCCGCTTCGCGCAAGGAAAAAGTCGAGGATCGCGTTGCGAGTGCCGAGGCCGCAGGTCTCAAGGCGCTTGTCGTTGATGTCGAATCATATGCGGCGCAGGCAGCGTTTGAGTTGATTGAACGGCAGTTGCCGGGAGAGGGGCGTGATCTGCTGATCGCACTTGTGGATGTGGGTGCCAATGTCATGAACGTGACCATGTTGCGCAATGGCGTGCAGGTGTATGCGCGGGAGCAGGCGTTTGGCGGGGCTCAACTTACGCAGGAAATCATGCGGGTGTATGGCATGAGTCATGAAGAGGCGGATACCGCAAAACGCACCCAAAATCTGCCAGAGAATTATGAAGCCGATTTGCTGCGACCGTTCATGGATAATCTTGCAATGGAAATTTCCCGTTCGCTGCAGATTTTCTTTACATCAGGTCAGTCGCAATACACGCATGTAGATCAAATCGTTCTGTCGGGTGGGTCTTCCGTCATCGATGGGTTGGATGTGGCTGTCAGGGAGCGTACGAATGTCGATACCTTGGTCGCCAATCACTTTGTCAATATGCGTTTGTCGTCGCGTATTCGTCCCAAACACCTGCTTGCAGATGCCCCTTCGCTGCTTGTGTCGTGTGGTTTGGCCATGCGGAGGTTTGATCAATGATCCGCATTAATCTTTTGCCGCATCGTGCAGAAAAACGTGCGGCGCGCCGACAGCAGTTTTTTGCCTTGCTGGGCTTGGTCGCCACGTTGGCTGGGGTCGTCTGGTTTTTGGGCTACAGCGTGATCAATGGCTACATCAATATACAGAACGAAAAAAACGTTTTCCTGAAAGCGCAGATTGCGCTGCTGGATAAGGATATCGAGGAAATCAAACGTCTGAAGGAACAGACGGATGCCTTGCTTTCCCGCAAGCGCATCATTGAATCCTTGCAGGCTAACCGTGCCGAGACGGTGCATTTGTTCAATGAAGTGGCGCGGCAGGTTCCCGAAGGCGTTTATCTCAAGGGAATCAAGCAGACGGGCGATAAAATCAATCTGATGGGTTATGCCCAAAGCAATTCTCGCGTCTCTACGCTGATGCGTAATCTTGAGGCTTCCCCTTTGCTGGAGCGGCCCGGTTTGATAGAAATTCAGTTGGTGACGGTGGGCTCGAGAGCGCTCAACCAGTTCAGTCTGGACATTTTCTTTACTCGACAAACGACCGAGGATGGCAAGAAAAAGAATCAGGGAGCCGAACCTGTTGCGAAGGATAAGCAATGAAGAAAATACCCTCGCTGCCTGTTGTTGATT
>CAZWRH010000096.1:0-1515 GCA_964636045.1 uncultured Gammaproteobacteria bacterium
TGGTTACCCTACCCTCGGGAACTTGCAAAGCCAACTGCCAAACTTTTTGATAAAAAAGAGAAGGGTTTTTTAAAGTCATATTAGAATATAATTCTAGTAGTGAAACAAATTTTATTCAATTTTTTGGTTTTTTTGGTGATTTTGCTAATATCAGTTTTCATTCATAAAGATTCTTTTAATCTAAATTATCCCGGTTTAATTGATGATGGAAGTGACATTATTGATGCAAAAGAAACTAGCTATCTGGGAGTAATTAAATTCAGTTTAACTGATCAAAGAACAAGACCAGTTCGTCTTTTGATCAGAAAAATTCTATATGATAAATACGATGGGGAAAATTTTTATGTTTATCACATTATTAATGCAATCACGGCAGCAGTATTAGTTTTTCTTGTTTATTTGATATTAAATATTTCAACAAAAAAGAAAATTTTATCGGTTCTTTTTTCTTTATCAATTTTTTTATTACCCGAACTTTATGCAAATAGTATTCGGCTGGGAACTGATGAAATATATCAAGTAATTTTTCTTTTACTTTTAGTAGTTTCTTTACACTACAAAAAATATTGGTTTTCATTTTTATTCTTTTCATTAAATATTTTTATTAAAGAAAGCGGTATTTTTTATATTTTTATACCTTTGTATTATTTTTTAGATGAATTTTTTAAAAATAAAAAATCTATTTTAGAAGTTATCAAAAAATTATTACCATACATAATAATATGTCTGTTTTTGGCTGTGACGATGATTATCAAAATGCTTTTCTTTAAAGAAAATAGTTATATTACTAGGTCTGTAACATTAGAACAGATTTATCAAAATATTTTTATCAACAGACCAATTATTATTGGTATTTTGCTAATAATAATTTTAGATCTTTGTTTTTTTAGAAAAGAAAAAATTGAAAAAATATTAAATATATTAGTAATATCTTCTATATTTATATATTTAACATGGAATTGTGATCAAGATTATTACTATTTACCTACAATGGTTTTTGGTTGTATTTCTTTTTCAAATATATTAATTCGATTGTTAAAAAATAAAATTTTACAAATATTAATTTCTATTTTATTTGTTATGTTTGGATATAAATTTTATAGTGATACAACAACTAGATCTGTTGATGACTATATAAAATATGAAAGAAAAATAACTTCTTTGACACCTTTTTTAGTTGAAAATGATTTTTCATCTGCTTTAATTTATTTAAACTTGGGTGATTTTGAAAAGAATGATAAAGCTAATATTTATCTAACTGAATGGAGTAAGTTGAATAAATCGACCCCAACAACAATTTCGGCTAATTATTATGATCAAATCAACAATCTTTTTTTGAAAGAAAATTCTAATAATAAAATACTTATTTCCTATTTAGAAAGCCCTGAATTAGACACTTATTTCAATAAAAAAATTATTGGCGACAATTTCTTTTATATCTATTCTGTAAAAGAATAACTAAAAATTAGTTTATTTTTTCTTCTCAATAAAATATTTTTTATTTTTTAATTTATC
>CAZWRH010000097.1:0-1500 GCA_964636045.1 uncultured Gammaproteobacteria bacterium
AAACCGAAGAATATTTTTCTGATTATAAAAACCAGGTTAAATTTGGTGATTTTTTGCTAGAAACCAGGCAAGCAAAAGATAATAATTGTCATAATACAAAACCAATCAAAGATTCATTATTAAAATGAAAAAAATAAAATTAAATAAAAAAATACTTCTATTATTTTTGATATTTATATTCACTATTTTTGTTCGATTTTATAATCTTAAAATCACGGCCAGATTTACTCGTGATGAATCAAGTGATTTAGTAAGCATAAAAAGAATTATTGATCAAAAAGATATCACCCTTATTGGGCCAATTGCTGAAGGCAATACTGGTATTTTTAGTTCATTAACATATTATATTTCTCTACCGTTTGTATTTTTTTCAAAAAATAATCCTCTTGGACCAGCCTGGGCTACTGCCTTTTACGGTTCATTAACTGTTTTATTAATTTGGTTATTTTTAAAAAAAGAAAAAATAAAATGGTTACCAATTTTTTTATTGCCAGCTATATTTTCTCCTTATGTAGAAACTTCTAGATGGGCATGGAACCCACATTTTATTCCGTTCTGGCAAATTCTAGGAATATTAATTCTCAATTCAAATTTTCCTTTAAGTATATTAATTAGTGGCATAATATTTGGTTTAACAATTCACCAACATTGGTATTCAATATTTTTTTGTTTAGGATTAGTTTTTCTTGTTTATAAAAAAAATAAAAATATAAAAGATATTATTTTGTATTCAATTGGATTATTTATTTCTATCGTTCCTTTCATTATTTTCGATATTACCCATCCACCAGGACTATTCTTTAGTCGAATGTTATATTTTAGCCCTATCTCATCCAATAACCATTTCAGTATAATCAATTTCTTTATTAAATTTATCAACACTCCGTTACAATTTTTTCAATACATATCTTATGGAAACAAAATATTTATCTGGATAATATTACTACTATCAACAATACTTTTAATTAAAAATATACGTTTAAAAAAAACCTCCTTAAACTTATTTTTAGTACCTATTTTATTTCAATTTTTAGGTTTGTCTTTTATTTCTCCACCTATTGCTAATCGTTATTTAATCCCAGCTATTTTGTTTTTTATTTTATGGTTAGCAAAAAATTTAAAATCAAACATTTCCAGATTAATTATTATCAGCCTTATTATTAGTAGTTTGTTTTCTTTATCAAAAATACTCTCTCAAAATGATTCAACTAATAATATAGAAGCTCTAAATAAAATAACTAATATTATTAAAAATGATTTATCTCAATCCAATAGTAATACTTTTAATCTAGTAGTTTTACAAAGTCCAGACGGTAATACTAAAGGTAGTCGATTCCGAGATCTTTTGAAAGTTCAGAACATATACCCCTTATCGTCTGACGATTATCAAAATCCAAAAACATTATATGTGATCAGTTACAACTCATGGGACAAAATAAGAGAAGACCCAGCTTACGAGATGAGTCATTTTAGAAAAGATTCTCCAGACAATTATTGGCA